>JAGWYT010000015.1 GCA_018969185.1 Rickettsiales bacterium
TTCTTTTTTCTTCTAGGTTTTACAGATTTTCTTACTTCTAACTTCTCATTAAATTCTTTTGTGATACTCTGGGGATAGTTTTGAAAGCACTTATAAACAATAAAAATTAGCTCCTGACTTCAGCTTCAGAATAAAGAATTCTCTGAAAGTCAAAAAAGGTTGAGCGAATTTGTTCGACATCACCAAGCTCTTTTTGAGCATCGAAAACAGAATGATATTTCAAATCTAATATTGGTCCAAGTCTGTCTTCAAAAAGCTCTTCACTTCCTTGTTCAACATATTTCTGCAATACAAAATCCAAGAACTCTTGCTGCTTTTCACTTAAGCCAGCAAAGATTTTCGGCCTTGTGTTTCGAACTCTAAGCTCCCTTGAAATTGGCTCTTTAGCAAAAGAAACATAAGCCAAAACATCAAATAAGTCGCTCTTCTCAGCATTTACAATTTTTTGTAAATTTTCTAACTGATCTAAAGTAAATCCAAGTTCAGCAATTCTGTCTAAAAACCCTTTTCTGGTTTGTGGATTCGACCAAATTTTTCTAAGCTCATCTTCGTTTTTGAAAAAATCTGGCAAAGCACCAAACATATTATGCAAAAACTCTTCCGTAGAAATTGGTTTGCCATCCGCGCCCCAAAATGAAGTTTGAATCATGTGTTGAATTTGGCGTTCTTTGCCATCTCTTAACTTAATTTTTATCTTCTTTTTTGGTTCAAAATCTTCGTCTTTTTCTTGCTTTTCTTTTGGCTCTTTTTGCTCTTTGGGTTTTTTGTCTTTTTCATCAACAGCAGTCGTAACATCAATTGGTTCGCCATCCCAATCTGGATCTAAGAACAATTTGTAAGCATCAACAAAATCTAAAATCGTAAAATATTCTTTCCCGTCAAAAAGCCTAGTTCCGCGCCCAACAATTTGTTTGAACTCAATCATCGATTTCACAGGGCGCATCAAAACAATGTTGCGCACATTTCTGGCATCAACACCAGTCGAAAGCTTTTGCGAAGTGGTTAAAATTGTTGGAATGGTTTTTTCGTTATTTTGAAATTCGCGCAAATATTGTTCACCAATTGCACCATCATTTGCAGTTACACGAACGCAATAATTTGGATCAGAACTTTTTGAAAATTGATTAATTAAATCTCGAACAGCCGCTGCGTGATTTTGATTAGCACAAAAGACAATCGTTTTTTCATTTTGCCCAATTTCATCTAGAAATATTTCCACTCTTTTTGCTTCGCGCTCTTTGATTTCAATAATGCGGTTAAAATCACCTTCTTCATATCTTCTGCCTTCTTCAACTTCTCCTTCAATCACCTCATCATCAGAAGTATAAACATAATCATCTAAAGTGGTGTTAATGCGCTTCACTTTAAACGGTGTTAAAAAGCCGTCATTAATTCCATCTTTAAGGGAATAAACATAAACTGGCTCACCAAAATAACGGTAAGTATCAACATTGTCTTTACGCTTTGGTGTTGCAGTTAAACCAAGTTGAACAGCCGATGAAAAATATTCTAAAATATCGCGCCAACTTGATTCGTCATTTGCACCACCCCGATGGCATTCATCAACAATAATAAAATCAAAAAAATCTTGTGGATATTCACCAAAATAAGGTGCGGGTTTTCCCATCGAATCTTTACCACTCATGAAAGTTTGAAAGATGGTAAAAAAGATATTTCCATTAGTTTGCACAGCGCCACTTTTGCGAATTTCCTCTGGCTTAATCCTCACCAAAACATCTTCTTTAAAAGCCGAGAAGCTATTAAACGCCTGATTCGCCAAAATATTACGATCAGCCAGAAACAAAATGCGCGGTCTTCTTGATCCATCTCGTTTCAAGTTCCAGCGGCTTTGGAAAAGTTTCCAAGCAATTTGAAAAGCGATGAATGTTTTTCCTGTTCCAGTTGCAAGCGTTAACAAAATGCGCTGCTTTTCTTTGGCAACTGCATCTAAAGTTTTATTAACCGCAATTTCTTGGTAATAGCGAACATCTTTTGAGCCACCGATATTTTCGAAAGGAATTTCGGCAAACTTATTTCGCCATGCATTGTGATCCAAGAAAGTTTGATTCCACAATTCATCGGGAGTTGGAAAGTTTTCAACATTTCCTTCAGCTCCACTTTTCATCGAAATTTGATAAATCTCGCGACCATTGCTGGCGTAAGTGTAATCAATATTTAACTTCTGCGCATAAATTTTCGCCTGCGCCACACCTTCACCAACTTCTAAATTTTCTGCCTTGGCTTCAATCACCGCAATTTTCTGATTTTTATAAACCAGCACATAATCAGCAATTTCACCCTTAGCTCTAACTTGCCCAACCTGAATTCGCCCTTGCGTAATGTGATGCTCGCGCAAAATTTTCGACCCTTCAACAACTCCCCAACCAGCGGATGCTAGAAGTGGATCAATCAATTCTGCTCTAGTTTCTGCCTCGTTTCTTGCCATAATCACAACTCTCCATTAAATGCTTTTTTCAAGATCGATTTTTTGAGTTCTTCGAGGTGTGTTAGTTTTTGTTTATAAATTTCTTCAAGTTTTTTGGTTTCGGCGGATAGAGCGTCGAGTTTGGCGACGATTGAGTTTTGTTCTGACAGTAATGGAATTGGGAAAAACTCATTTTCAAATGATTTTATATTCAAATTATCTTGCGCACTTCCTTTTCCCTTTTTCTGAAGCTTAGATCTGAATGATTTTAATAGGTATTCTATAAAATCGACATTCGCCATTTTTGGATTAGCAATTAAACCAATTACACTATCTGGAAAACATGCTTCAAAATCTAAAATTCCAGTTTCTGCGATATTTGCGGCAATCGTTATACAAATTGTTCCTCTTGGCCATAATTTACTTTGAGAAAGTCCAGCTTCGTTGTATGTTTGAGTGTAATCCGTAATATAATGATCTGAATTTCTTATATCTCCTGTTTGTATAAATGGATATATACCACCGAAAAGTTTTGGATCATTTCTTGGTCTGTGCTTCGATTTTCCTCTGCCAAATTCCAAAGAAATTTGGCTTAAGGTTTTCTTTTCCCATTTTTTAGCACCATCTTCAAAAACACTCTGCAAATAAGACTCAAAAACCTCACGAGCATTTTTCAAATTCTTCTCGGCCGTCTCCTTCGCATTCGCAACACTATCAAAAACCTCATCCAAAATCTTCACAATCCTCTTCTGCTCATCAATTGACTCTGGAAATGATATTATGAGAGGAGCTAGAGTAGTTCTCGTTATTTGAGGTTGTGCTGAGCCAGTTATAGTTTTTGATATTTCAGAACCATCTCTAAAAAAGTATGTTAAAAAATCTCTATCAATTATTTCATCTATTGGCCTTACAACCATTGCATTACCATTGATCCAAGATTTAGGTTCCGAAATATTTACTGATCCACAAGTTGCACCACGACATGTTATTAAAAGCTGCAATTCTTCATGGTTAAATTTATCATATCTCCCAATCACTCCATTAGCTCCATAAACTAAATATTTCCCATCTGATTTTAGCTCTTTCGTTGAAATAGTTTTGGGTTGGTAAATATCACATACATCACCAAGTTTTTTTGTTTGCCATTTATTTTCCATTTTTTCCCTCTTGGCATAGATCTAGCAAGCTTTTACATAAATCAGTCAAATCTATTCTTCCTTCATTAGTATTTATTTTTTGATCCTGTTCCAAAGATATTTCGGATAACTTTTTGTGATTTTTTAGCTGTTTGTAAATCGGCTTAATAGCAAGTGTCTCGCTAGAAGGTTTATTTATAAGTCCCAAAGAAATAAGATTGTCTATATAAGGAGCGATATTTTCATCACTATCCAAAGAAATTTTTTCTGATAAATTATTAAAGTTTTTTATCAGCGTCAAATATCCATTTTTCTGCTTAATCCTAACATCAATAATAGGAATAGTGCCTCGCATCTCTAAAAATCGAGCATTGTTTTCAATTCCATATTCAGCTTTCTCTTCATCACTCCAACCAGAAATATCAATTTTATTTTCTTCAGAATTTATATATTCCAAAATCCTTAACTCATCTGCTGTAACTCGATTTAATATCTCAATATAAGACAACATCACCCTATTTTTTTTATCTTTTTGAGAAGCAGAAGCTAGTATTTCAGAGTAATAATCTGACACTTTTTGATCTTCTACATACCTTAACTTTTCAAGCACTGGTACTGCAATTCTAGGATCTGGTTCAACTAAATTATCTTCCGCTACCCCATCAAGTCGATCTAAACATTTGTTAATATTTTTCTCAAAAATGGATGCAACTCTTCCAACTGGGCTAACTAAAAGTGATGCACATTGCGCTAAAGAATTACCTATAATACGAACTGAAGGCTGTAGAGAGTCTTTATAAATGTCGGTAACATTTGCCTTAACTATTTCTTTTGCTGCATATGCTGTATCTATATTCATTTTACTCCTGTGATTTTTATAATTTTCTTAATCATAAATAACCTCGCAATCTAAGTTTCTTAATCATCTTCACTTTCACCTTCCAACATCTTCTTCACCTCGCGGTCAAAATCACTTTCAAAAAGTCGATCTTGAACTATGCGATATTTTTCAAACTCACTTTCAGCAGGAGCCTTGGCTATTTCAGCCGTTACTTTTCCAGAATCTTGCAAATTAGCAGTTATTCTAAAATTTCGAATAACTGAACTTCCTTCTAATTTGCTGAAAGTTAGATATTTGGCTGCAGAAGGATCTTTTTTGTGTACAGACTTTTTATTTTTCATTTTTTCTACGGGTTTTGTTGATGGGTTTTTCATCACTTCTTAAAAGCATCAAAACTAAGCCAATCATTTTATCTTTTTCTTTGGGGTTTGATTCGGCGATTAAGATTGTTAAGCTGGCGAGTGTTTGTGGACTGATTCTGTCTAAAAATTGCAATCCGGATTTTCTTAAAAACCAGATGAAAGCAAAAGCTCCTGATCTTTTATTGCCGTCGTTGAAAGGATGATTTTTGACGATGAAATAAAGCAAATTGGCGGCTTTTTCTTCCAAACTTTGATAAACATCTTGCCCGAAAGCACTTTGAAAAACATTGCCCAAAATTCCTTCTAAAGCTCCTTGGTTTTTTTCGGTGGCAAAAATTGTGGATGCCTCTTTTTTGGCTATCAACTCGGCTTTAAGTTTTGCAATGTCTTGGATCAATTCTTTGGCGCTGATGGAAATTGATTTTTTGGTGCCTTGGCTCGGAAATTCGCCTTTGTCAAAACTATCAAGCGAAAACCAAGTGTAAGAAAATGATTTGATTAAATCTAAAACATCGCCGGCTTTTAGGTTTTTAGAGTCTTGGCTAAGAGTTTTGATGTCTTCAATCGCCTTGAGAAATTTTTGGTGATTTTGGGCGATTACTTTTTTGTTAATGGTAAATCCGTCAGTAATGTGTTTTTTTAAGGTTTTTGTTGCCCATTTTCTAAACTCGACCGCTAAAGATGACTTGGTGCGATAACCAACTGCCAGAATAATATCAAGATTGTAATGTTCTAAATTCTTAGTTTGAGTTTTTCCTTTAATAGCACCATGCGAAGTGGTATGTGCAAAATTTGCACGCACCACTTTTTCATCCAGTTCTTTGTCTGAAAAAATATTCTTAATATGCTTTGAAACCACAGACCTATCAACACCAAAAATTTGTGCTATTTGCATTTTGCTTGCCCAAATAGTTTCTGTTTTGGTATTGCTTCTTAACTCAATTGCACCGTCTTTGGTTTGATAAATTAAGGGTTTATTTTCATTTTGGTTTTTCATTTTTTTGGTGATTTGGGTTTAAAAAAGTTGGCGGATTTTTTCTAAGACTTTGGCGCTTTCAAAATCTAAGTTTTTGATTTCTTGCAAGATTTCTTCTGGGCTTCTTAGTTCTGTGTTATCGGTTTTGTTTGGGTTTTTTACTGAGAGATCAAAAGTTTTTTGATCGATGTCTTTTACATCAAGAACCCAAGAATTTTCGGAAGTGCCTTGGGTTTTTTGTAGGCTCAAGAACTCTGCCAAATCGCTTTCATTTAGCGGGTTAGTTTTGCCAAGATTTCGTGTTAGATTGAGTTGATAAAACCAAACTTGTTTGGTTGAGGTGGTTTTATCAAAAAACAAAACAACTGTTTTAACACCAGCTCCTGTGAAGGTTCCACCCGGTAAATCTAAAACTGTGTGAAGGTTACAACTGCTTAAAAGTTCTTTACGGAGTGAGGTAGAAGCGTTGTCGGTGTTAGATAAAAAAGTGTTTTTAATAACAACAGCAGCTTTGCCACCAGCTTTTAAACTTTTGATGAAATGCTGCAAAAATAAAAAGGCGGTTTCACCAGTTCTGATATCAAAGTTTTCTTGAACCTCTTTGCGTTCTTTTCCACCAAATGGCGGGTTGGCTAAAATAATTTCATAGCGATCTTTTTCTTGAATGTCGGCGATATTTTCAGCTAAAGTGTTGGTGTGAATGATATTTGGCGCTTCAATGCCATGCAGAATCATATTCATAATTCCGATGATGTAGGCGAGTGATTTTTTTTCTTTTCCGTAGAAAGTGCTTTTTTGCAAAATTTCATTTTGCTTGGTTGAACGATTAGGATTTTGTTCTTTTAAATATTCAAAGGCCTCAACCAAGAAGCCTGCTGAACCAACAGCGCCATCGTAAATTTTATCACCAATTTTTGGTGCAACAACTTTGACAATCGATTTAATGAGTGGGCGCGGTGTGTAATATTCGCCGCCATTTCTGCCCGCGTTGCCCATGTTTTTGATTTTGCCTTCGTAAAGATGCGACAATTCAAATTTTTCTGACGCGGTGCGAAAGCTCATTTTATCAACAATATTCAACACTTCGCGCAAGTTATAGCCGCTTTGAATGCGGTTTTTTAATTCACCAAAAATTTCACCAATTTTATATTCAATTGTGTCGGGGCTTGGGGCGTTGGTTTTAAACTTTTTAAGGTAAGGAAAAAGTTCGCGATCAACAAATTCAATTAAGTCATCGCCAGATTTGGCTTTGTGGTGATCTAACTTTCCATCAGTATTTTTTGGAGCCGCCCAATTGCTCCAGCGATATTTTCCATCAAGCAAGTTTTTGTAAGTTTTGCCGCTTAGCTTGTATTCGATTTCTTTGTTTTGTTCAAAATCTTCGAGATATTTTAAGAACAAAATCCACGAACTTTGCTCAACATAATCAAGCTCGCTTCCGCATCCTGCGTCTTTGTGAAGAATGTCGTCTATATTTTTAAAGGATTGTTCAAACATCGATTCTAAAAGTCTGTTAAGGTGATTTCGTTTAAGAAATTTACTATATTTACATGCTATTACTGATATTATAAAAATTCAACAAAATCAGCGATTCATCTAGAGCTTTCTAGCGGCAATAATTTTTTTGGATCAAATGTTAGATAAAGTCTTTATTCATCAGCTTCTAATATTTTTTTTGTAATTAATTTATACTTTTCCAACTCAGTTTCCAAATCCTTAATCTTACTTTCAACCACCTCAAACTTAAATTCAAATTCTGCACATTTGCTTTTAAGTTGGTCTAAAAAATTTTGGGCTAATTTTGTTTTTGCAGCAATTGCCTTAATAAGAAATTTTGCAAATTCTTCTTGGTAATAATTTGAGTCTTGCTCTTCCAAATCTTCTGAATTTTTGTTGTTATTGGCTTTATCAATAAATTTCTTAATGAAGTCATCACTGAAAGATAAAAAACACATTTTGTTGGTTTGCTCTAACAATTCTTTAAAAACTTTTTTTATATGTTTTTTGTCAGAAGCAATTTTGTTTTTTTGTAAATCTTTTGAAGTTTCAGAAAATAAATAATCAATAAAGCATTTATCATTTTGTGATGAATTATAAAACCTTAGATAAGTGGTTAAATATTCCGCTCGTAAAATTTCTTTTTCAACTTGTGCAATGGTTAAAAGGCAATAAAGAGAATTATGCTGCAAATTGTTGAACAAATCTATATCAACATTGCTTTTAAAGCTGTTTGATAAGCTTTCCATTTCGGCATCGCTAAATTTACTTTTATTGTAAATTGACATATTTAGAAGCTCGTCAAAGAAAATAATGGCTCGGTCTTTGCCGTCTGCTTTGTTGATAATGCTGTAAATATCAAAATTGGTGGTCATTTGGTTTTTTTGTTATTGGTTAATAAATTATTTAAATATTTCACCTGCTCTTTAAGTTCACTTAATTCAATTGTTTTGATGATTGAGGTTAGCAATTCACTTTCGCATTTGGCTTGCTCTTTGCTGATTGCACCAAGACGAAATCGACGATAAACATCGAAAAGAAGTTCTTTGGTTTTTCTTAATTCACTCTGTTCTGACATTGTTTTGACTGTTAAATTGCTGCCTAGTTTTGGTTAAAATTTGTAAGGTTTTATAAGGTTTTTACCAAATCATTTGCCTGTTGGTTTTTTGCCTATTTATTTCGCTTTCGCTAATAATATTTGGTTCAACAAATTCTTCTTTTAGTTGGTTGCCAATTTTCAACTTAAGATCAATTAACTTATCATCAGAAAGCATGCTTAAATCTCGCTTCTCAAGCTCTTTGTTAACTTTTGAAAGCAGCAGAGATAATTCCTTAACACGATGTTCTTTTGTCACAAAACATTCATCAAAAAGTGCTTCCAATTCAATTGCTTTGGCATTAGCAATTTCTTCTTGTAAATCCCAATTCCAATTTGAAAGAGTTTGACGGCACTTACCAATTTGTTTGGCAATTTTTTCTAAGGAATATCCTTTGGCACGAAGGGTTATAAATTGTTGTTTTAGGTCTGTATTTGTCATTTTAGTTTAATTTTAGTTTATTAATGAAACTGGTAACTGTGGTGCAATTAATGTCTAACTTCTTATCTGTTGCATAAAGAATCTTAATTTCTTTTAAAGCTTCTAACTCTGCTAAGTCTTTATTTGTAGTAATTGGCAAAGAATCAAATTGAATAATTGCTGCTCGTTCTTCGTAAAGATATTGGTATTTATCTATATCATCTTGTGTAAAGTCTGACATTCTTGTCATTCTTGACAAAGTGGCTTTTTGTCTACTTTCATCGCTAATTAGGCTTTTGACATTCTCTGACATTTTATAAGCTTTTCTATAATCTCTTTTACCAAGAAAATCTTTTACTGCGTCAACAATGTCAAAATTATCACTGCCTTGCGAAGCATTGCTAAATCTAACTTTGTCAAGAAAGTCTAGAATGTCTGATGATTGAGAAATACAAAGATTATTTTTCATCTGTCCACCTCTTCATTAAATCTGGGTGAATTGAGTAAGAATATTTTTCTTTTTGCTGAAATCCTGATGGAGTGTGTTTTTCAATTAAGTTTGAATTGTTAACCAAAACATCAATTAAAATTTCTAATTCACTATCTTTGTAAGAAGAGAACTTTCTCTTTAAATCTCGCTTAGTAAATTCACGAGTAAAAACCTTATAACCTTCTAAAAACTTGTTTTTGATTTTTTCTATTAAAACAATTGCTTTTGAATTGTAAGGGCTATCGCTTTCAATTATGCTATAAATTCTATTAGCATGGCTCTCCAAATACATACAAAGTAAAATAGCCTTTGATAGGCTATCAGCACTAATTAATTTAGTAGTTTTATCCCTCTTAACTAAATGAAAAATTAAGCAAATTGCTGGTAATAGTTTTTGGAACTTTTCAATATGTTGTGCTAATAAATTTTTACCATTTTTTGATAATTGGCTTGATCTTCTTCTGATATCAAGATACCACTTTTGATACATCAATTGAGCTTCTGAATCAAAAGCAAAATATGGATAAGTTTTACCTTCTTTTTCTATTGAATTTGCGGCAAAGTTAAACAAATTCTCTTTGGTTAAAAACTCAACAATTTTGACAATATCTCTCTTGGCTACCTCATTTGGTTTCTCATCAATATATTCAATTTCTTCAATTGGATCTGGGTAAACCAATAATTGAAACCTTTGCAATAATCCATCATTCATATTGTGGGCTGCTTTTTGCAAATAAGACTTTATACGATCTGGTTGAGTGGTACCAATAATTGAGATTGAAGCATTATTAACAATGATAGATCCTCTGCCTATTGTATCATTTTTAGCAGTTGAATTGCCATTCCACATTTCTAAGAAATAAGCACGGTCAGATTCATTTTCTTTTTTATCAAGATTAGACAAAAAACCTGATAATTCATCTCGTTCTAAAAGAACTGAAGGGGTTTTATTATCTCGTAAAATTTCAGTAATTTTTTCTGTGCTTGCTTGACTAATTCTAAACCTTTCAAGACAAGCTTTTTGTGGTTCTTGTAAAGCATAAATCTTACATTCAATTTGATCTGTTGATTTACCACCCTTTTTAATCAATTTTTTATACTCTTCTTCTAAAGCTTGCTTAGAAAGTTTATATTTTTGTAAGTTCTTATCATAGCCAGATTTATCAATATCATAGCTTTGTTGAGCTTCTAATTCTAAAGAAGAAAAAAAGAATAAGGATTGTCTTAAAGAATCAGATTTTCTTGAACTTGGGTTGCCAATTAATCCACCCCACAAATTAGGAAAGATGCAAAAGTCATCATTTGCTTTTGGTTTTATTACCACCTTACTAGCAATTAATGATGAAAAACCAGTTAATAGTGGAATTGCTATAAATTCCTCTGGAACTGATAAACGATAAGAAGTGTCACAAACAAAACCAACCAACTCATTTGGTAAAAAAGATTTCGAATCAAATTTGGCAACTTTTACTAAATCATCAGCTTTAATCTGGCTTGGTTCTTCGTTAGATCCTGAATTACGAAATTCATCAATATTGCTAAAACCAAATCTTCCTGCCAATTCACATTCAGCAATTGCCTTGTCAAAACTAGAAGGATTGTTATTAAGCTCACGCATCACAACCTCCTTTCTGATTTTCTTGAATAAATTTTTCTAAATCAGAAATTTTATACTTGACTAATCTGCCAATTTTGTAAAATGGTAGACTATATCTTTTATTAGTTCGCCATACCGCCAAAGTATTTGGACGACATCCTAGGATTTCACACGCTTCTCTTTCAGAAACTAACTTTTCTACTATACTGGTCATAAAAAATAAACTTTACGGTTGTTAAATAAAGTTGAGTCAATCAACATCCGCAAAAGTTAGTTTCTGTGAGCAAAATTGAAATTATGAGGAAAATACCGAATTGGTAGGTATTTGGTATTTAATTGGGGGTTTACAAGCGATGAACCTTTATTGTCAAGGGTTCTAAAGAGTGTAGTTTTGTCAAAAAATTAAGTTTTTTATATCTATAAACTGATTCTTCCTTTTCTTTTGAGTTTTTTAGGAGCGTACTTACTCCAAATTTTTTCAAACTGATTATTTTTAATGCCAAAATAATCTATAGCAAGGTATCTAAACTTGTCTTTCTCTCCACGGTCAATTTTTTTGTTTTTCACTAGCTTTTTAAACCACTCAATACATCTATTATTTAACCATTTTCTAATTATAGTATTATTTATACCACCAAAACACCCTTTTATGGAATCCGCAAAAACTCTGTAGTTTAATAAGAGCTCATTATTGTTTTCATCATAAGAAATTAAATCACAGAAATAGCATCGCGCTAACCTTGACTCTTTTGCACTCTTATTATTGGAATCAATATTAATAATCACGGTTATAGATTTCAAATCCGTATCTCGGTGACGTTTGATAACTATATTCTCTGCCTCAATACCACGCACAATAACATAATTCACTTCTAAACTACCAAGATCTTCTAATACGTTTTTGCCTAGATAAATAGCTTCATCTGATTTTATAACTACTTTGTTTTTCTCTATATTTAATAGTTCAATTAAAAAATCAGAAAAACCACTAAGAGTTACTTTATATGCAATATCTTGACCTTCTACAATCCATTCAAATATCTTGCACTCGGGACATTGAATATATTTTTTACCATCATCTCCTTTCTTTATTTCAACTTCTTCATAGCAATCTTCTCCAAAACAATCAATGTGGGATGCGTAACTTTCTTTAAGATCAAAAGCATTTTTAATTATTGTTTTTTCTTCTAATGACAAACTACATATAACATCATTTTTAATTAAACCATCTGTAGATATTATATATTGTGAGGCTATTTCTTTTATTACATCATTTAGCATTTACTGATCTCCAAAATTCCAGCAACTCTAAAACAATCCAAAATTTCAAAATCCACATCCTCCTCACTCAAATTACTTATAGAGTTTTTATAACTCATAGCCACTCTTTTAGTTTTGTATAGCTGTTTTCCGATAAAATCTTTATATTCAATATAGAACTCAATTTCAGTCATTTTTAAATTTCTGATAGGAAGCAAATTCTCTGATACTTCATCAATCTTAAAACATTTTGATAAATTGGATCTAATGTTTGAATAGATAGACTTTGTTCTTCTAGAAGCTATCCTGAATACAGCTTTTGAATCCATAAAAGCAGCAGAAACTACAGTTATCTTACTAATGTTTAAAGATGGGCTAGTTTCAAATATTATTTCCCCTTTTTCAATTATTTGATCCAATGCTTTATCTAATCTACAAACTCGATTTAATGGTTGAGATGATGGTATTTGATCTCTATTAAAAACAACTTTAGCAAAAATACGATGAGCTTTAATTCTAACGCTCTCATCTTCACTAAAAACTTTAACAAAATTACGTTTTTTATCATATAAGAAAACAATCTTTTTAATTGGTCGTGACACTTTCATGTCAATCTTCTTATTCTGCAATTCAGGTTTTTCTTCTGGCAAATCCTGATAAAAAATAACCACTTGTTCTTTGCCACCAAAAGCCTTTCTATGGTAATCATAATGTTTACCCATACCCTCACCCAATAGGTGATTCTTTACTTCCGCAAATAATTTTCTCACCAATTCATCTGGCAATTCTTTATCTTTTTGTACATAGTCAGTTCTAACACTCCACCACCTTTTGTAACTTTTACCGTCACCATAAACAAGATAATGGTTTCTAAAACAATCTGGATCTTTTAAAAAAAGAATAAACGCATAATCATATGGTTTTTCAAAATCCTCTATAAACTTTACTGTCTCACCACCAACATTTTTTAACTCTCTTATGACAGGTAACAAATATTTTCCATTTTGCATATTATAAATCCTATGCAAGTCCGTTCTAACATCTTCTCTTAATTTCTCTGGTTCTATTTTATGAATTTTATCAAATAATAACTCCACAATCTTTCCTATACCTTTCTTACTTTCTTCCTGGAAATCAATATCCAGAAACAACTTATGACCATCAAAATATTCCTTAAGAATTTGTATCGATGTACCTCGTAGTACCTTTGTTATTTCCTCACGAAACGGTATAATTTCTTTCATTTAAACTCCGCTAATCAATTAAAATACCAGCTTTTACCAACTTATATTAAAACATTGATTTTTATTTCAAAACGTTGGTTTTTTATTTTAAGGAAATCTTTTTGGGGGTATAAACGAAGGCATCAGATCAACTTCTCAACACATCTTGTGAGATCATCATACATCGACTTTATATCTTTTAGCTAATTTTAATTCTTCAAGACATTCTTATCAGCCTAAACTCAGCAAGCTTTATTGTGAGCTTTGATCAACTGTAATAAAATTTTTCTTAACCACTACCCTTTGATTGAGCATTGGATTTGCTAATACTGATTAATTTTTTACCAGATGTTTTACCAACAGATTTAGGAGGTGCGACTGATGGCAAATCTCTTTCCAACATTGACATTGTATCTAAAGGTTCTGCGTTATGCGATTTTTCACTTTTATCATCGCTTTTAAAAAGTGCTTTTGCTATTGATGGTTCTCTGTCTTTATGCTCTAAAACAATACTATCGCCTACGATATCATGTGAAATTGATATTTTTTTTGCTATAGGTGTATTAGTTGAAGTAATTAGCCTATCTTCTAATTTTGCAGTGGTTTGTATTGGATTTTCTCTTTTTAAATAAGGAGAGGTTTTACTAGAACTATCAGTCCTAGCATCTCTTTCAGCCATACGTCTTTCATCATTGTTGATATCCTCCAAATCTCCGCACTTTGGTCTTCCTTTTATTGTCGATGAGTTTCGTATAGCTACAAATTCACCTTGATATCCTTCTCTTCTATCCGCATTAATTGCGATATTTCTTAGAAGTCTTCCATTATGCTTTATTAAATGTTCTGTTAACTGCCCTAACGGATATTCTCCTTCTTTTTCTAGTAACTTCTGAAACTTCTTGTAATCTTTTTTCTCAAGATTGAACACAGTACGATATTGAAGATGTTTTTCTCTTGTCATATCATCCCAGTTTCTATCTAATCTTGGCAAAACCATCGGCAATGAACCTCTAACAAATTTACCATCTATTTTAGATGTAAATGTTACCTCCTCTATTTTCCTGTTAACTAAAGTTAACTCTCCAGGAGCATCCATTGTCGCATCAATCAAATCATTACTATCTCTCAAAGCTTTATAGTCAGATATTGGAACTGAAATAGCAAATCCATTACCTAAAACTCTATTAACTGGTTTACCATCTTTTTGATAACCAAACCCTATACTTCTCCCTCCACCAGAAGAACCACCCATCTGTCCTACATTATATTCCCCTGCCACACAAGAAAATTTTGATGTTGCCACTAAAGGACAACCTTTAAGTCCTGTCAATTCCATTAAATATTCTACTGCATTCGTATATGATGTATCATTCCCAAAAATCTCTTTTCCTACCGTTCCTTTCTTTATATTACCAACATATTCTCTAACTTTATTTTCAGCTTCTTTAAGCTCGTCCTTTTCACTTCTTATAGGATAAGTAGCATCTGAATATATGGGAATACCAATATATTTTTTAGTGACATACTCTTCCTTTTCTTTTTTTGTTCTTTCCCTTCTTTCTCCAGTTATAGGATCTTTAATCATTGTATTCATGCTTTTACCACGAAATAAATGCATTCTGCGTGAAGATAAGTCTTCCTCTACATAATCTAACTCTACTACCTCAGGAAGCTCTTCTCTTTCTTCTATTAATTTCTTTAATTTCTTTTTATTTTCTGCTTTAAGTTTTTTGCCTTCATCTTTTGTAATTTTATTCCCTTTTGCGCTATCTCTAGTTCTATATCCTATACTTCTATTTTCAGATTCTAGCTCTTTCATTTTTTGGTTAATACTGACAACTTCTTTATCCTGAGTTACTGCATCTACTATTTTATATTCTATTTTTTTTATTTTCTGCTTTGGATCGATTTGATCAGAAATCATCTCTTCCACTAAGTCTGAGTATTGACTCATATTTGAATCACTTCTTTCTAATTTGTAGTACTCATCATCATAGTACTCGTCATCAGATTTATCTAGATCATCAATTTCTTGTCCCGATACTAATTCTAAATCTCTCGCTCTAATCTCTTTTCCAAATGAGTTTGATTGTTCTTCATCAAGATCTGGAATATCTTGCCACCCTTCAGTTGTATTTATTTCTAATCTATCTTCTGTAATTCTGATATTTCCTAAAGCCAATCCAGACAAAATGAATCCAGTAAAAGGTCCGCAATGAACATTTGTTAAATATTCAACTTCATCTTCCATGAAGATACTTGAAGTGCGATGTTGTATCCTGTTTGTAGTTGATATTATTTCATCTGAAGAAATTCCCAGAACTTCAAATAAAGCATTTCTTATATGTTCTGGAATATCATCAACACTTCCTGATCCAACAGGATCAATATAAGCTACACTATATCCATCTTCATTTTTCTCGATATATAATCCAGCAAAATGTTCTCTTGCTTTAATACCTTGATTACCAATAGGACGAATTGGAATTACAGCACGAGTCTGATCATGTTGTTGAAAATTCCACAATTCTATTGGAATGTTCGCAGCAAAATTATGGTCATCATCAAGAGGAATAAGCCTTGCTTGTTCGTCTTCTGTTATTGCTGCATCAATAATAAAATTCAGTGCATAATGATTATAAAACTCAGTAGGAGTACCAATTAAATCAATGACCTCTTTTTGTAAATGCTCTGCAACTTCTAATTGTTCATTTCTCATTATAAAAACTATTTTGTTACTTCCTCAATTCTTCTTGTTAAATTATCATAAATTAGCCATAACTCCTTTAACCAATTTTCATTCTTCAAGAAACTCTCATCTTTAATTTCTAATCCAGTTTCTTTGATATGACTAAACAGCCTATCTGCACCTATGTTATTGCTAATGCCTTTTAAAGTATGAACTCCAGTATGTAATCCTTCAATATTACCACTAACATAATTTTCTTTAATATGCGTCATTATAATCTTGGTTTCACTTAAGAATAAAAAGAGTATTTTCTTAATTTCCTCATTATTGTTATGAGTTAATGATTCAAGCTTTCTTAAGTTAAGATCTGATAACTCAACAGAACCTTCTTTAGTTAACTCAATTCCTTGTTTCTCTTTCACCTTATTAAAATCAGAACCATACTCATTTTGAGAAACAGCCTTTAAATAATTTGCGATAATCTTAATCAAAATTTCTGGATCATTTCCTTTAATAAAATAATCGGTTATTTGAGCATCAAAATATTTATAAATATCTTCCTTATTACCATCACCGCTTAGTGCTATTATTGGTATTATATTTCTATGAAGAATTTTATTTTCTTCTTCAATCTTTCTAATCTCTTTTGCTGCTTCATCTCCGTGAAAAGGTTGCATATTGATATCAGTAATAATCATGTCATATTGCGACCTTTCACTTTCCAAACTATTCTTATATTTTTCAACCAACTCTTTTCCTCCAGTTACTGTATCAACCTTTATTCCATGTTGCTCCAACTTCTTTTTTGTTACTATCAAATTCACTTCCTGATCATCTGCTAAAATAATTTTCTTACCTTTCAATATTTCTACATATTCTTTCTCTTCTCCTAAATAAGGTAGATCATCTTCTTGCATCAAATATTTCGTGATCGTCCGATATAAAATATTTGCAGGAGATGATTTGTTAAGGTAACAATCAAAATTACCAAGCACTTTACCAACATTATCTTGTGAATTCGCTTTAAGTTGAGCTGTAAATTCTCTATAGTTCAAAGAAGTAAGAGCAATAACAGGAATTGAATCATCAATTATTTTGCGAATTTCTTTGGCAGTTTCAATGCCACCCATATGAGGCATCTGTATATCTAGCAATATCAGGCTATATTTGTTTTTATCAGATTTTAGTAAATCAATTGCTGCCCCTCCATTAAGAACAACATCGCAAGAAATATTAGGCAAAGCTTTCTCAATCTTTTTCTTTGTTACTTTGAGATTTATCTCTTGATCATCAACTAATAGTATTTTTGTTTTTTCTTGTACTGATGCCTTATCACTTTCATTCAAATTAACTGAAGCAAGTTTTAACTCTTCTTCACTTAGAAGTGGAAATAATAAACTAAATTTAGTCCACTTACCAATTTCTGATTCACAAATTATATCACCATCAAAAGCAACCATATTTCTCTTGCAGAAAGCAAGTCCTAAGCCAGTTCCATCTTCTTTTCCAAGAGTAAAAAAGGAACCAAATAATTTAGGTATTACATCAACAGGAATTCCAGGACCTGTATCATGAACATAAATTACATTATAACTTTTCTCCTTAAAAACTCTTTGCTCAGCCCCAATTGTAATTATAGAATTTGGGTATTCTTTTAAATAATAAAATGCGTTTTTAAGAAGATTATAAATAATAAAATCAAAACGATCTGGTGCAGCTTTGAATATGAAACTACTTTTGCTATCAATGTTTACCTTTATTTTTGTTTTTTCTAACTCACTCTTATAACCATATTTACTAATAATATTTTCAATAGTTGTCTTAACAGTTAAGTATTTGAAATCTGTTTTTTTGATTGGCTTTTCACTTAAATCACTTAACACGATATCAATAATATTATTGGCACTAGAAATTGCATTTCTAATATCAGAAGTAAGTCCAATAACTTCAGATTTGGTATCTATCACCGAGCTATCTATAGAATCCATTATCTTATCTTTCTTTGTCTCATCTAACTTTGAAATTAAATTATTAATCTGAGAACCAAGTAAATTGATAGCATTTAAAGGATTACGTAATTCATGCGCAATTGATCCCGCAAGAGATTTTGTGAACTTTAATTTTTCTTCATGTATAATTTTTTCTTGTTCAAGAGATCTAAAATGGAATCTTATCCTGTCTAAAGCTGCACCAACTTGAAATGTTAAATTATCAAATAACATCAAATCATCATAACTAAAATAATGATTCTTATTTCTTGCCTCTACTAATAAAAATCCTAAAAAATTATTACTAAAAATGAGTGGAATTATGCAAGACGTTTTACTAGCTACAAGAACCCTTTTTAAATGAACATTAGCCTCTTCATAAGTAATTGGCAGTGGTAAATTTACAGTTTGGCTACTTATTATTTTTAATAAATCTTCATCTATTTCATCACCAAATATTTTGGATAATTCTTTCTCGTTTTTGTTTAGAATCCATCCTTGATCAATATATAAGGCTTTTACTTTTATTTTTAATTGTTCAGTAAATATTAGTTTTGTAGTTTTTACCAAATCACTAGTATCTACAACATTTGACAACTCTTCAATTATTTTTTTAGATAATAATTCATATTCGTAAGGTTTTTTAATGATTTTATCTTGAGCACTTCTCAGTTTTTTTATTAATATTTGATAAGATTCTAAACAGAATATTAGATAAAGTAAGCTTACAACTGTCAGAATCACTGTTTTATCTTTTGTGAACGGAATCAGAACTTCATATGAAGTTATTAAGGCAAAATATAATAGCCCCAAAATAAGCATTGCCACAAATCTAGCTATAAGACTACTAACTATGATAGTAGTATCAAATAAGCGATGTTTAATAATTGCATATGTTATTAATGGGCAATAGATAGACATTGCTATCATAGCAACTGGATATAATGGAATTCCAAAATATGGAAGAATTGCGGTTGTTCCTCCAGTAAATCCTATTATGAAGCCAATAAATACAAATTTTGTTTTTGGATTAAATTCTAAGTTTTTATATAAAATAACGTGAGCTGCAATTGCATTCATTGAATAATGCAGAATAAAAATATAATAGGCATACCCCATCACAGGAATAAAGTTGAAATCCATAAATGGCTTTACCCCTTTAATCATAACTGGAGTTAACATCAGAAGAGCAAAAAATATTACTAGAGTAGTATTTATTGTTCTGATTCTTTTAGAAATTTTAATTTCACACAGTTCAACAGCAAAATTGAATGCTAAGTAGCCTACGAAAGTTCCAAAGAACGAGCATAGATGATTAAACAACAAAGAATCTGCCTCTACTGTTGTTTTAATTGATAAGCCATAAAAAGTATTCCAAAACAACAGTGATAAATTAAATAAGGTAAAATATTTATATTTATTTCCTGATATTAATAAAAATACGATGAGAACAAAGCAGGTAAAGGAATTGATAAGAATTGATGTTAGGATAAAATCTATCATAATTGCTTCGTGCTAAGTAAAGTTCTTATGTCAACAAAACAACCACTCTCAATTTTTGATCTAATGTTATTAGAAATGATGTTATAAAGATCCTGAGCCCGTTCTTCTGGGCTAGAAGTGTAATTAGGTGTTTGAAATCTTTTTCTTAACTCAACTAATTCTGGAAATAACTTTATTTTCTGCCCAGCAATTGCCTTTTTACTAAGCTTTGTGTCCACATTGCAAAGCCCAATTACCGCAAAGAATATTTTCGGATTCTCCAGAGCATATATTTTTATTAAAGCATTAAGTGCTGCTTTTGATACTCCATATGATAATGTTCCAGCCCTTAACCTCACTCCTGCTATTGATGATGAAACTAAACAAGTATTAATTGAGAAACCTTTATTTATAAAGTAATCAAGAACAACTTTATTTGCTGTTAAATTAACATCTAAAACATTCTGAAAATTATCTAATTTTACATTTGAAGCCAAATTGGGAGGAGTTCCAAAAATACCAGCATTTAGGAAAACAAGATCAAATTTTTTAGATTTTTCACTTTTAAATAATACATCAAGAGATCTATTAATTATCAAAAACTTAGATAAATCTATTTTAAAATGCTTAAAATTAGCATTTTTCTTTAATTTTTTAGGAATTGTGCGAGAACAACCATATACGAAATATCCTTCATCAAGCAGCTTTTTAGCCATAGCAAGCCCAATACCACTGCTAACTCCAGTAATAAACGCTCTTTTATTTTTCATGATGGTTATTAAAAATTGATTCAATTATCAAATAAGACCTCGCAAGCTACTAAACATCATTATTTATACAAATATTACCTATTATGAAGAGAAAACGTTATTAAAATTGTATGATTATGACATTTTCTAAAAGATTTTTATTTCAAAGGTCAGATTTTTTTTACTAATTGGTAAAAATCACTTACAATGAGGAAGGATTACCTTTTTTAACTTGTAAGGAAAAAGACTATTATGATTAGTGATATTCTAAAAGACATCAGTCCACGTATAGTCCATAAGGAGAATGACAACGATGTATTGATATATAATAGCCGTTCTGCTATTCCATCGTTTCTTGAACCTGAAGTTATAGGTGATATAAAAACAAATCTTCCCGATGATTCTTACAAAAAGTTATTAAGTTTTTATAAATTTACTGGCGAGAAATACGTATTAAATACCCTGCTGCAAAACATCTCACCTCAGATGTTTAATGACATTGCTAAAATTACCAACCATCTAAGCAATGTAAATTTTGAAGATTATTACAAAAAATATGATGACAAATATGTCTTATCAAATAGGTGGATTCCTGAATTCTTAGAAAAGACATTCTCAAAAGCTTTTGGACTAGAAGATTGTGAAATAACAGGTAAAGAACGCTGTGAAATTAACGAAATATTAAGCAAGAGTAGTAAAATTGAGCTAAACACAGATGAATATTTTACACTTTTCAATGATGCTAAAAATTATTTCTTTTATAGCAAACATCATGAACATGTTCCGGGTTTAATGTTGATAGAAGCTGCAAGGCAGTGTATGTATGTGCATTTTTACAAACATAGCGGTCATAATCGTGGTGACGTTACAATATCAATATTAGACTTAAATTGTAAATTTCCCAACTATACTGAAGCCTGTTATACTGTAGAAATTGTAGTAAAAGATTTAGAAATAGATCAGAAAGAAAAATGCAAGAATGGCACAAAAGTAGCGCAATTCTTTCAAAATAATATGTTAGTTGCAGAAGTGGCTTTGAAATATGTGGTAATTCCAATGCCTATTTTTAACCGCATGAGAAATATTAAAATTCCAGAAAATTACTGGTTTGTTCCTCTTAAAAATCTGAAACAAGAAGTTTTATTGGTAGGTGAAAATAATATACAAATTCAAGCGGAGTTACAATTTATCTCAATAAATGAGATTAGCCTAAGGATAACTACCGATTTATCTAAATTTAGTGCTAATGAACTACAAGTTAAGAATTGTATAATTAATGTTAATGAGCATGGTCTAATTTATATGGGAGTGGATCATGAAAAAAGCCTCATCTCTCCTGATAACAAAGAAGCAATTGTAAGCTTTGTCCCTGTTGATAGAAAACAAAAAGATTTAATTACTAAAATTCTAAAAGATTATTGTTACTTTGTTAAAGAAAAATCACATTCTGCCACACCAGACGAGAAACTTGAAGTATTAGAAGTAAAGCATGCATAAGAACTACGACAAATTCCAAAATTTATTTACACCTCTATTATTAAAACCAAATTTAACTATTCCTAGTAGAATTTATTTTGCTCCAATTGGCATAGATAGAGCTAGTTCAAATGGTGGTTTTTCTAATGAATTGCTAGGATTTTATAACGACATTATGAATGGTGGATGTAATTTTATCTTTCTTGCCAATGCCTCAGTATCTAAAAATTCACGCTTAAACGAAGGAGGAATGTGCCTTTATGATAATGAACATTCTGAATCATTGATTCCATTATTAAATTTAGCAAATCAGAAAAAATCTATCGTTGGAATTCAGCTACAACATTATGGAGGACAAGGAATAACAACCTTAACTAACAGTCCAGTTCTTACTCCAAGTGGAGTTGCTTGTAAAGTTGCCTCAAAAAGAGACAAAAATTATAGAACAAAAATAATGGATGAGGATGATATAAAGCAGGTTATACAACAATTCGCTTATAGTGCCAAATTAGCAAAACTTGCAGGTGCTAAACTAATACAGCTACAAGCATCTAATGGCTATCTTTTAAATAGCTTCCTATCGCCCCACACTAACCTTAGAAATGATGAATATGGAGGAAATGAAGAAAAACGTGCAAAATTATTGTTAGATATTATCAAAGCCATAAAGGGAAGCACTAACAATGAAATATCAATTACTGTGAGGTTAGGAATTGATGATTGTATAGGAGAAAGCGGTATACAGCCAGAGAAAATAATTAATACGGTAAAAGAATTAGAAAGAAATGGAGTTGCAGCCATTACTTGCTCAATGTGTATTGCTGAAACTTTTTACAAATTTCTTAACTATTCAAAAGAAATGGAAGATCATTTACACAAATCGGTTAAGTTTATTAAAAATAATGCAAAAATACCAATTGGATTTGAAGGTTTTATTGGTAGCTTACAAAAAGCTGAAGATTTAATAAGTGATGGGGTTGCTGATTTTGCTGGAATGGCAAGAGCCTTATTTGCCGATAATGAATTAATAAATAAAACTTTAGCAGAAAATGAAAAATCAATAAATTATTGCTTGTGGGACGGCAATTGTTTTAAAGATAAAAGTAACCCAAAATTTGATAAAGTTTACTGCTGTGTAAATCCAAAATATTTACGACCATCAATTTAAATAAAATTAAAAATGCGCTTTAAAGGAAAAAAATGTTTAATTACTGGTGGCACTAGTGGTGTTGGTTTTACGACAGCGGAACTACTACTAAAAGAAGGAGCTAAAGTAATTATTATTGGAAGAGATGAAAAAAAAGGACAAAATGCAATTAAGCAACTAAGCGGTGAAATTGAATTTATTCAATGTGACGTATCAGACCATCACAAATTAAAAGATGTATTTAATAAAATTGCCAAATCTTATGGCACTATAGATTGTGCGTTTAATAATGCTGGCATTACTTCCATGTATGGCAAGATAGGAGAATTACCATTTGAGAATTGGCAAGAAGTAATGAGAATAAATTTAGATGGAATATATAATTCTTTATATCATGAATTAAACCTTATGTCTGAAGGAAATGGTGGTTCAATAGTTAATATGTCTTCTTGCGTTGGCATTACTCCTATAGGTTTTCAAAGTGCTTATGTAACCAGTAAATATGCAATAAACGGTTTAACTAAAACAGCAGCAATTGAATATGCAAATTTGGATTCTGGCAAAATAATTAGGGTTAATGCTGTTGCTCCTGGACCTATTTTAGGAGGCATGAATTCGGAAGAAAAACTAAAAGCGAATCCCGAAAAAACTAAGAAAAAAATAGAAGTGACTGCAATGAAAAGATTTGCTCACCCTGAAGAAATTGCTAACGCTGTTCTATGGTTATTGTCTGACGAATCATCTTATATAACTGGTAGTATTATCCCTGTTGATGGTGGTTATAATGCGGGGAAGTTTTAACAACTAGACATTAATATAGTTTTCCACACATCAAAACCACATCTATTTCTTACCTTTTTTATTAACTTTATAATTCTTCATCAACCCCACTGCCTCACTAATACTATTTCTTACTGGATCAAGATTCATTCTTGCATATACCGCCGTTGCCGCTTTGCTTTTATGACCCAAAGTTTTACCAACCACACTATCACTTGCACCAGCAATTGTCTGATAGCTTCCAAGAGTTCTTCTTATATCATGTAATCTTAGGTCTTCGATTTGTGCTTTTTCTAAAATTCTTTTCCAAGCTTTTTTTGGCTCTTCAAGATGTCCGCTTTGACTGGTTTTAGAAGGTAAAACCCACAAACTTTGAGAATCGTTTAACTCAAGATTTTTATTATTTTCTTTTCTTGCTTTAAGAATCTTTATTACATCATCAATTAATGGAACTGTTTGCGGATCACCATTTTTAGTTTTTGGAATTCTCCATTCCTTAGTGGTAAAATTAATTTGCTCCCATCTCATACTTAAAACATTATTTCTTCGAGCACCTGTATAAAGAGAAATGTAGATATAATCCTTAGCAATGTTATTTTCTTCCTTTTCTAAGGCTTTAAAAAATCTTGGCAGTTCATCAGGTTGTATAAATCTGTCTCTTGATTGTTCCTTAAATTTCTTAATATTATTGGTTGGATTCTCTCCGTCATAACCCCATTCAATAGCTTTGTTATAAATCACCCTTATTCTATCAAGCATTCTATTAGCCAAATAAATACCATTTTGATCACCTAATTTTTCATGAAATATCCTTATTTCTTGGCTTGTAATTGTTGATATTTTGCGTTTAAACCATTGACCGCATAATCTATTAATTTCTCTCTCATCTTGTTTCCAAGTTGCTTTCTGCTTCTTACTATATCTTTCCATAAACTCATAAAATAACTCATCAAAAGTTATTTCTTGCTTTAGCTTATCCTTTTCAAAATTTGGATTTATACCTTGAGCAACATCACTTTTAATCCTCAAAGTCATCTTCCTTGCGTTTTCAACACTTATTTCTGGAAAACCACCAATAATTACCCTTGAATCCTTACCACCAATTCTCTTTCTTACAAAAAATGTAATTACTCCCTTAGAAGTTATATAAAGGCTAAGCCCCCTCTCCTTACTATCCTTGTAATAATCCAAACCACTTTTAGGAATTGGCAATTTTTCAATTATCGATTTAGTAAAATTAATTTGCTTAGCCGCCATGACTAAAAACCCTATTATATTAAGTTATTTATAAAAACTTTTATCTTTTAGTAATTTCTCATTGCCGCACCATTGCCGCATTTTAGATAAAAATAAGGAACATTTAATAAAACTTGATAAAATCAAAATTAGGCTTAAAAGCTTGATATGTCAAGCTCTATAAACAATAATAAACTTTTGTAAATGATAGGACTTAGTGACTGTTAATCACTTGGTCGGGGGTTCGAATCCCTCCCAAGGAGCCATTTTTCTTTCCAAACAAATCTCATAAAGTCCAATCAAACCCTTAAATATCAAGCCTCAAATAGGGTTTTTGTCCAACCAAGTCTAACACAATTTATTGACATTTTGGGGGTATTGGGGGTATTTTTGGGGGTATAAATTTAACTATTTAAATTATGCCACTCACAGATATTAAAGTTAAAAACGCCAAAGCAAAAGATAAGCCATATAAACTTGCTGATGGTGAAGGTATGTATTTGCTGATAACTAACACAGGTGGTAAATATTGGAGGCTTAAATATCGTTTTGCAGGAAAAGAAAAAACTTTAGCACTTGGCACTTACCCCACCGTTTCACTTTCAGAAGCACGAGAAAAAAGATTTGAAGCAAAAAAACAAATTGCAGATGGACTTGACCCTTCACAAGAAAAACAAGATCAAAAATTACAGAATATAATTAACGCCGAAAATTCTTTTCAAAATATTGCTTATGAGTGGTTTGAAAAAAATAAAGCCAAATGGAAACCACGCCACGCTTCTTATATTATTAGAAGATTAGAACAAAACTTATTCAATGAAATTGGCAACCGCCCTATTGACCAAATAAAAGCTTCTGAATTATTGCACGCCATTCAAAAAATAGAAAAGAAAGGTGCTTTTGATATTGCTAAAAGAGCTTTGCAAACTTCTGGACAAATTTTTAGATATGCAATTGCCACCAGCAGAGCCGAAAGAGACATTTCAGCAGATTTAAAAGGTGCTTTAACTGTTAAAAAAATTACTAACCACGCCAAATTAGAAGAAAAAGAATTACCAAAATTCTTAAAATCTTTAGAAAAATATAGTGGTGAACATCAAACCAAACTGGCTTTTAAATTAATTATTTTAACTGCCGTTAGAACAATTGAACTTCGTGGTGCAAGATGGGAAGAAATAGATTTCGCTAAGAAAGAATGGCACATTCCTGCCGAGCGTATGAAAATGGGCGAAAAACACATTGTGCCACTTTCAAAGCAATCTTTGGCAATTTTAAAAGAGATGCAAAAAATTACTGGCAATCGTGAATTTGTTTTTCCAAGCCATCAAAACCCAAATAAATTTATGAGTGAAAACACTTTACTTGGTGTTATTTATCGTCTTGGCTATAAATCAAAAACCACAACTCATGGCTTTAGATCAGTGTTTTCAACAATATTAAATGAACATGGTTTTAATCGTGATCACATTGAACGCCAACTTGCACATGGTGAAAGAGATAAAGTAAGGGCAACTTATAACCACGCACAATATTTAAAAGAACGCCATAGCATGATGCAATGGTGGGCGGATTATTTGGGGAAGATTGCAAGATGAGCACAAATAAAAAAAGAATATCAAGGTTAATTGAGCTATTTGAAAATAATGCAAATTGGAATGATGAAGATATAAAAGATTTTGGATATGATTTTAATAAAAAAACTCACTTTTATAATTATGATGGAAGTTGGATGGATCTTTTTATTGAGTGTTTTAGACTTGAAAAGGGTGAGCAAATTTATAAAGATAAAGTTTCTTATAAAATTAGGTTATCCGTCGCTAAATACCTTGGTTATTTAGAATATTACTATTTTTATAAGAAAATTATTTCCTCAAAAAAGTTTCTTAATTTAAAAATCAGTAAATTATCTAGTCTCAATGATGAAGAAATTACAGCGTTAAAGATCTTTGTAGATTTAAAAGATAACCCTTCACTAAATAAAAAAGAAATCAAAAAAGGCAGAAAAGAAAACAAGCACCGAGATTTATTTGCAATGGAGCTGTTTAAATTATATAAATCTTTTTATGATGATTCATTTTTTTATGCTGATTTTTTTAAATGGGTTATATCACCTCTTGAAAATTTAGATCGTTATAAAAAAGAAAGTATTGGCACTGTTAGATATAAAAGATCTATAAATGCATGGAAAGACATATGCATCAAAATACAAAAATAGAATAATTATAAAATTTCTCCTCCCTAAAATCATATCAGAAAAACTATCTAAAATAAGTAGTTATTCCAATCATTTTTAAAAAATAAAATATTTAGTTTAGCAGCAATATTTGGGGTCAAATCCAAATAAATCTTATTAAACTTTATTAATTAAAAATTTATTAGAAATGGCTACAAAAAAAATTTTAAGACTTTCGCAAGTTAAAGAAAAAACAGGTCTAAGTCGCTCAACCATATATGCAGAAATGAACAAAGGAAAATTCCCAAAATCAATATGTATAGGAATTAGAAGTGTTGGTTGGCTTGAAGATGCAATTGATCAATGGATTGATTCAAGAATCAGTAATGGAGGAAGAAATGTTAAATAATAACAGAAAAACCACAAAAGATTAATGGCTCTTGCTTATGAAAAGAAAAATTAATCTTGTCCGCATAAAGCAAAATTACACTTATTCAATATCAGATATTTGTGAAGATTTTGGCGTTTCTAAAAACACAGCTCTTAACTGGATTAAACAAGGCTTAAAAACTGTTGATGGTAAAAAGCCTTATTTAATTCATGGCTCAGATTTAAAAGAATTTTTATTTCAAAAGCAAAATTCCAAAAAATCAAAATGCCAAGATAACGAGCTTTTTTGTATGAAATGCCAAAAACCACAAAAGCCTTTTGGCAATCTTGTTGATATTATTGTGATGGCTAAAAACAGGCTAAATTTGCAAGGTTTATGTGGTGTTTGCGATAGCAAAATTAACAAAGGTTTTAAGCTTAAAAATCTTTCTCAAGTTAAAAAAACCTTTGATGTTGGCAAGGTGCATAATCAACACTTAATAGAATGTTCTAAAAGCACCGCTAATTGTGATTTAAATTAAACAAAAATAACTATGACAAAATACAACGCAAAAAACGAAAGAATTAAGAAAAATTATTATGACTATTTGAAGGAATCAAAAGGCAGAAATAATAAAACTTTAGACCAAGTTAGAAGTTCAATTTCTCGTTTTGAAGAATATACAAAATTTAAAGATTTTTCAACTTTTAGAAAAGAACAAGCAGTGGGTTTTAAAAAACATTTAGCAAAGCAAAAAACGAAAAGAAAATGCGATGCCATGAGTAAATCAACTTTGTTGCACATTTCAACAAACTTAAAACATTTTTTTACTTGGCTTCGTGATCAAACTGGCTTTGAGAAAATCAAGCTCACTGAAATTGATTATTTCAATATGCAAGAAAATGACATTGCAATTGCCAAAGCTAAAAGATTTAAAAACTCACCAAGCTTAGAGCAAATTAGAAAAGTTATTTTTGAAATGCCATCAACCACAGAAATTGAAAAACGCAATCAAGCTTTAATTGCTTTCACAATTTTAACAGGAGCAAGAGATTCAGCCATTATAAGCCTTAGAATTAAGCATTTAGATCTTTACACAAAATCAATTGCACAAGACCCAAAAGACGGCGTAAAAACCAAATTTGGCAAGCTAATTTACACTAGGTTTTTTCCAATTGGACAAGATATTGAACAAATTGTTATTGATTGGGTGAAGTTTTTAAAAGAAGTAAAATTTTACAATGACAACCACCCCCTATTTCCAAAAACTAAGTTGGCACATAACCAAGATTTTGCTTTTGAAGCCCAAGGATTAGAGCCAATTTTTTGGAAAACAACCACACAAGTTAGAGAGATTTTTAAATTTGCCTTTGAAAATGCTGGCTTGCCTTATTTCAATCCACATTCTTTTAGACACACTTTAAGCATGCTTGGTAAAAAAAGTTGCACCATAGAACAATTTCAAGCTTGGAGCCAAAATTTAGGACACAGCAAAATAAGTACCACTCTTGATGATTATGGCAATATTAACACGCACAGACAGTTTGAATTGATTTCAGGAATTAAGAATTTAAATCAAGGTGGGTGTTTTATTGGGTAGTTTTGAGAAAAGTTGGTTGGAAATTGTTATTAAAATTGATTTTTTTGGGGGTTGGTTTAGGGTTTTTTTGATAGAAAATGTTAAGAAATTTAAACTAAAAAAATGCCAACATTAGATTTTAAAGGAAAACAATTTATTTACTCGCACCATCATAATGTGCCTTTTCGTGAGTTAAAAATTGATTATGAGAAGTCGTTGCCAAAAGATGGAAAAACCAGTTTGGATGATAATTTAATTATTCATGGTGATAATCTTCACGCTCTTAAGGCTTTAATGCCAAAATATGCTGGTAAAATTAAATGTATTTATATTGACCCTCCTTATAATACAGGAAATGAAGGCTGGTGCTATAATGATAATGTGAATAGCCCATTGATGAAAGAATGGCTTAAGAAAAATGCCAATCCTGTTGATCGTGAAGATCTACAAAGACATGATAAATGGCTTTGTATGATGTATCCAAGGTTGAAATTGTTGCATGAATTGCTTGCTGATGATGGGGTGATTTTTGTTAGTATTGATGATAATGAGGTTCATCATTTAAGAGCTATTATGGATGAGATTTTTGGAGAGGAGAATTTTAAAAATTATATTCAAGTAAAAAGAGGAACAAAAAATATACAAGCCCAGTTTGATGAAGTGGATAAATTAACCAGTGCTTATGAGTTTGTGATTGTTTATTCAAAAAGTTCAAGAAAATTACCACAAATCAAAATAACCTTAGAACAATCTAAATCAGGTGGTTGGAATAATCACTGGCGAGGAACTGATAGACCAACAATGAGATATGAAATTTTTGGAATTAAGCCAAAAACTGGACAATGGAGATGGAGTGAAGATAGAAGTATTTTGGCAATTAAAAACTATGAAAATTTAATAAAAGAAATTGGAGAAAACTTTACCCAAGATGAAATTGATAATTTCTACTTAACAAAAATTAAAGAATTAGGAAGCTTTGATTTGTTAAGGCTTTCAAAAAATGGAAAGCCAGAACACTATATTCCTCCATCAGAAACAAGCACTCCCAATGATAAGTGGGATGATATTGTATTAAATGGAACAAAAGATTTAGAAAAATTAGGTTTAGTTTTTGATAATTCGAAAAATTATCAACTTGTCAAAAGGATTGTTAAATGGATTACCAACAAAAACGACATAATCCTAGACTCCTTCGCTGGTTCTGGCACAACAGCCCATGCCGTTTTAGACCTCAACCGCGAAGATGGTGGAAATCGTAAATTTATCTTGGTTGAGATGGAAAATTATGCCAATGAAATCACAGCTGAAAGAGTTAGAAGAGTGATAAAAGGTATTAAAACGGCCAAAGATGAAAACTTAAAAAACGGACTTGGTGGCAGCTTCACTTTTTGTGAACTTGGTGATGAATTTAACATTGAAAAAATCTTAACAGGTGAAGCTTTACCAAAATATGAAGCTTTGGCAAATTATGTTTTTTACACCGCAACTGGAAAAAGCCTAGAAGTTGATGCCAAATCAAGACCAGATTATTTTGTTGGTGAAACTGATCTTTATGAAATTTATTTAATTTATCAGCCAGATATTGCTTTTCTTCGTTCAAATGAATCAGCTTTAAATTCTAAAATAGTTGAAATTATTGCCAGCAAAGAAAGTAAAAAACAAAAGCTGGTTTTTGCTACAGCCAAGTATATGGGACAAAATGAGTTAAGTGAACATAAAATAACTTTCTGTCAGCTTCCTTACGCAATTCACAAAATAGTGGCTAGGTAAATGATCAAGAAAAATTACTTGCACAATTACAATTTGATGTTTAAATATTATTCCAACACACGCCTTTTTATAAGGTGCGCCGCTCCTTCACTGCTTTGCATAAGGTGCGGCTTTTTGTTTTTTGGGGGTAACTAAAGTGCAAAAAGTTAGCATTTTTATTGATGGATATAATCTTTATCACTCAGTTGATTATTTAAAAAAAGACTACTTAAAGTGGGTTAATCCGAAAGTTTTTTGCAAATTTTTTATCAATAACAAGTCTGAAGAAATTAAAAGGGTAAAGTTTTTTACTGCTTTCCCGAATCATAAAAACCAAGATGTTCAAGAAAGATACAAAGCTTTTACTGGAGCTTTGAAACATTATGATATTGAAGTAATTGAAGGTAATTTTAAAAGAAAGTTAGTCAAATTTAATCATAATAACCAAGAATTCACAAGACTTACTCACGAAGAAAAAGAAAGTGATGTAAACTTGGCTTTGGCAATTCTTGAAGATGCCTATGAAAAAATCAGTGATAAAATTTTGGTGGTAACAAATGATTCTGATATTGCACCAGCAATTAAGATGGCACTACAAAAAAATAATCAATTAAAAATTAATATTGTTACACCACCTATAAGTGATACTAAAACAATTAGTAAAAGTTTATATTACGCCAGTGGTAATATTAATAAAAATAGGAAAGGACAAGTCTATCATAAGCAAGCTATAATAAGAGATTTTATGCTTGAACAGGCTATTATGCCAGAAGAAATTATCACTAAAAATGGAAATAAAATTATAATTCCTAACGAATATAAAAAACCAAAGGTTTAAATATGGAATTAAAAGATTATCAAATAAAGGTTTTAGATTATCTTGAGAACTACTTAAGAAAGCTTTACGGGCAATATCAAGATAAGTTAGACTATTATGAGTTTCAGAAGTCTAAGGGAAAAGATGCAAATCATCCTGAAACCTCTGATTATTGCAGTGAAACTTGGGAAGAAATGAAAGCTTCCTTTGTTGTTCATTCACCGAATTACACAACAAGAAGAGATGGGCTTAATAGAAATATTCCTAATATTTGTTTTAAAGTTCCAACTGGTGGAGGAAAAACACTTCTTGCGACCTGCGCTTTGCAAAGAATTAAACAAGATTATTTTAGACAAAATACGGGCTTTGTTTTGTGGATTGTGCCAAGCGAAACAATTTATAAGCAAACCAGCAAATCATTAAGAGATAGACAACATCCTTATCGCCAAATGCTAGATAGGATAAGTGGCGGAAAAACCATTATTCTTGAGAAAAATGACAAATTTAATAAGCAGGATGTGGAAGATAATTTGTGCGTTATGTTGTTGATGCTTCAATCTGGTAATAGAGATAATAAAGAAACTCTAAGAATGTTTAGAGATAGTGGAAGTTTTTCTAGCTTTTATCCTGAAATTGATGATTATAATGCTAATAAAAAGCTGTTAGATTTAAACCCTGATCTTGAAGTGGCTGATCTGGTTGATAGTGGGGATGTAATTTCTGGAATATCAATTAAACATTCTCTTGGCAATACTCTTAAACTGATTCGCCCCATAGTTATTATGGATGAAGGACATAAGGCTGCTTCTGAAAGAGCGTTGAACACCTTAAACAGCTTTAATCCTTCTTTTATTCTTGAGCTTTCAGCAACACCAAAAAATAACAGCAATGTTTTAATAAATGTTAGAGGAAGCGAGCTAAAACAGGAGCAAATGATTAAATTGCCGATTAATGTTTTTGGATCTGAAGAATCTAGCTGGAAACAAACCCTTAATCATTCACATAAAAAGCTGCAAGAATTATCAAAATTAGCTGAAAAATTACAAGAAAATGAAGGTCGTTATATTCGCCCAATAATGGTTATTAAAGCTGAACCTAAAAAGAAAGGTAATTCTTACGACCATGTAGAAGATATTAAAAAATATCTGATTGATAATTTAGGGGTTAATTCAGAAGAAATTAGAATAAAATTATCAGAAAAAGATGAGATAAAAGATGAAGACTTGTTGGATAATCTTTGCCCCGTAAAATACATAATTACTAAAGATGCCCTAAAAGAAGGTTGGGATTGTTCTTTTGCTTATATTTTATCAATTCTTTCAAATACCAAAAGTAATGTTGCTTTGACTCAGTTTATAGGAAGAGTTTTAAGACAGCCAGAAGCAAGAGCAACTAGCATTTCCGAACTAAACCAATGTTATGTTTATTCAAATAGTTCTGATGTTAATGATACTGTTGAATCAATTAAAAAAGGCTTAGAGCAAGAAGGAATGGGAGACTTATCTAATGATATTTCAACTAGCCATAATCAATCAAATTTAACCGAAACAGTTAAATTAAAATTAAATGACAGTCTTCTTAAAAAAGATAAAATATTCATTCCTAAACTAAATGTTATTGAAGGTGATAAAATAAGAAACTTTGATTATTATCAAGACATCTTAAGTGAAATTAGATGGGATGATTATTCTTTTGATAATGAGTTGATTCTAAAAGAAAAAGATCATGCTAGTTATGATATTTTTAAGGTGGATGTTGAAACTAACGAAGATAAGCAATTTGAGTTAAAATTAGGTGGTAGAGAAGTAAAATCTGAAAAGATTGAAGATGAAATTGATATTTCATTAATGACTAGTCAGCTAATGGATAAAGTTCCAAATCCTTGGCACGCCACAAGAATAATTAACGAAACATTAAAAAATCTTAAAACAAAATTCAGTGATATTATAATTGCTTTTAATTCTGTTTATATTGTTGATGAAATTAAGAAAGACTGCTTTGCATGGGTTTTAGAAAAGTCAGAAAATATCTTCAAAAATAAACTAGAATCAAAAACCATTTTCCTAAAGCTTGTTTGCGAGCCTTTTTCAAATTTAAATTGGGAAGTGGAAGATTTGATTAATGTTAATATTCAAAGCAACGAATCAAGAATTGAGTTAGAAAAGAACATCTTTCAACCACAATATAAAAGCCTTTACAATAATTATGAATATCAAATCGCTTCTTACATTAACAAAAGTGAAGCCGTTAAATGGTGGCACAGACTTGGAGTTAAAGGAACAGAATATTATGTTCAAGGTTGGAAAAGAGATAAGATATTTCCTGATTTTTTGATTAAATTGCAAAATGATGATAGCGGAACTGCTAGACTTCAATTTATAGAAACTAAAGGCGACCACTTAAAGGGTAATTTAGATACTGAATATAAGAAAAAGGTTTTTGATTATCTTAATGATCTTGCAAAAAAAGACATTGAGGCAGTTGGAGAACTGAAATTAGTAAAAGATCAAGATGAATTAAATTTTCAGATGATTTTTGAAGATGAATGGCAAACGCAAATTAGAAAAATTATTTAACTTAAAGCAATCTTTAAAAAAAACTTTGGGGGTATAAATGGGGGTATATGGAGATTGCCACATCAAACAAAATCAATAATTACAAGGCTTAAAGCCCTATAGTGTTAATCCCTCCCAAGAGCCATAATTCTAGCGGTTTCACATAAATTTCATAAAATCACATCATTTCTTATTGCCGCACTGTTGCCGCATTTGAAAATTTCTTTTTTCTTCTAGGTTTTACAGATTTTCTTACTTCTAATTTCTAATTAAATTATTCGGGGATACTTTGGGGGTAATTTTAGAAACACCTTCATCAACAACTACAAAAAACTATTTATCTGCCTCTTCACTCCAAAACGATTCTAATCGTTCATTAAATTTTTCTTTAGCGTCCATAAAGTTTGTAAAAATATCATCGTTCACACTGCGGTTATGAGCTATACAATTTCTTAAATCTTCAATTGGTTGCATAACATCTTTTAAGGACAGAAGAAAATTTTTGTGTGCAGGATTTGTAATTCCTCGATTAAGCAAATTCTTTTTTAAATCCTCATAACTATCGCTATTCTGAACATAGTTTATCAAATCTTTTTCACCTAGTGGTTTTAAATCACTTAGTTTGATGTAATGAGTAAACAACAAGTAGAAAAATTGATTTTCTGCAAGTTCTGCAAACTTTTTATCATTTTTTGGAGCATCGCCGACAACTTTAACTTCAATTTCTTTTAAGAGGTCATAAACGTTCTCGGGATATTGCTGGACAAAAATATAAACCAAAGCCTCTCTCAACTTTTGCTCAATCGAGTTAATTTCTTCAAAAAGTAAAACTTCTGCTTTTTTGTAAACAAAGATATTCGCTATTTCATCACTGATAGAAAACAGATTGTTGTAGTTTAAATTTGCGATAAACCCCTCCATCTCTCCTAGATCCAATTCAAATCCAACCAACCACTTGTCGCAACTCAGGTGTTTAGTGTAATTAAGTTTAAAATTATCATCAAAACTACTGCTAACCTCACTTTCATCTAACTGGGTTGAAACAGCTTCAATCAAAAGCTCTTTTATACGCTGCTTAAAGTTAGTCTCTGACATGAAAATTATCTGAAAAATTGCCATTCAATCATTCTCCCAAAATCATCCTCTCAACCTCATCCTTTGCTTTTTGCAGAAGTGATTTTGCTTCTTCTTTTAGCTGTTCGGCTTTTGTCATTCGTGTTTGCGCTTCAGAAGTAATTTTCTTTTGAATTTCTAGTGAAGGTAGCGGTATTAAAAAATCCGAAATATCTTCTAAATAAACATGGGGTTGACCGGCTCCTCTTTGTCTACCGTAAATTGCTTTTTGCTGAGATTTTAAGAAGGTGTAAAGATACTGAGTTAAAATCTCATTTTCATTTGCAGATTGAATAACTGTACAGTCAGAAGCCCAAATTGGATAATTGTGATACCAAATATATCCAGCATAAGCACCCGATGCAGAAATGGTTATCGCATTCTCAAAATTTGATTGATTGTGATAGTATGGAATTGACTGACCTCCAGCAACTACTGGGACGTTACCTTCGAAGGTTTTTGACTTGGTAATCGAAGATCCCTTTTTACAAATGATTTTACCTTCCGAATTAAGTGCATTAATGGTTTTAGAGGGAAATTTTCCGTGATAAGAACTAAAAAATTTTTCAAAATGATGAGATGGATCAAATCTATTGCTCTCTAATTCATTCGACATTGCTACAAAACACATTTTTCTTTCAACTTCTGGAAGCTTGATTCCAAGCTCTGTCAAAACATAATCATCAATCGAGTTTAAAAGTTTTTCTGCTTCGACTTCTTTTCCTTTCTTGAGTTGGTGGGCTTTATCCATCATGGCAATTATTTGCTCCTGAATATGTAGCGGAGGAATTGCAATTGGAGTTGGGGATAATTGCTGAAGATTAATATTTCTTTGCGCAGCCTGAGGTGCTAAGCTCTCTAGGTATTTTTTTAGAAATCTTAAGTAGATGTTGAGGTACTCTAGCTTTATGTCTTTGTTTTTTGGTTTGATTGCAACCAAACTATCAGGAAAGCATGCTGGATAATCTAGTATTGCGGTATCTCCAATATTTGCTGCTATTGTTATAACGATAATTTTTTCATCAAAAATCTTACTAACTGATAATCCTAGATCGTTCAAAGTTTGCGAGTATTGAATTTGTAGATTTGTTTGACTCGCTTTTACCACATCTCCCGTTTGGATAAAAGGGTATTTGCCATCAAAAAACCTTGGATCGTTTCTAGGTCTGTGCGAAAATTTCCCCCTTGATAGATTTGCAACCTCTGAAAGTTGAAGAACTGGAAATTTTGTTTTTTCAGCAATATAACATCTGTTGGATGGGCTATAATAATAGGGATCAATTCTTTTCTCTCTTAGCTCATCACTCAAAGTAACAAAACATTGCATACTACGCCCCCTTGTATTTGTTAGGGTTGGTCTCGAATTTTTTGAATTCATTCACAATCAAATCGAGATCATTTTCTTTGGTTTCTCTGCCAGTTGCATCATAGCCAATTTTTTCAGCCATTGCCATGAATATTGGGTAATTTTTTACCTTCTCATTTTGTCCAAATTTTCTAACAAAAACTACCGATGATTTAACGCCAGCTCCGTAGTGTGAAAAGGCAAAAGATGGAATTGAAACCACTGCTAAAATTTGGCATTTTTCCATCAGAAAATCTCTGACATATTGTAGGCTTGAGTTGGTCAAGATTACATCTGGCAGTACAATTGCCATCTTACCAGTTTCTGGCTTCATGAACTCAATGCATCTTTCGATGAAGAGAATTTCAGTCTTTTGATTTTTCTTCTTTTTTCCGAGTTCAAATTTTTCGAGATAACCTTTTTCTTTTTCAGTTTCTTTGACCGATGCGCCAAAAGGTGGATTGGTTAAAATGAAGTCGAAGGTGTTTGGTTTGAAATCAAGGCTATTTCTGGCGATGTCTTTGAAGTCATCTAAAGCATCTGTGCTGATGACGTTAGTGTGACCATCATCGTGAATGATCATGTTCATTTTGCATACTCTGGCAATCTGTTCATTGATCTCTATTCCGTAAAGGCGTTTTGAAGCAAAATCGTGCCAAATTCTGTAAGCATCTTTATCATCATAATTTTCCTCTGCTTCTTTTCTGATTGTGTCCATTGCATTCAAAAGGAAGCCACCACTACCACAGGCTGGATCAAGAACAGTGTCAGTGTCTTTAATATCCATCATCTTTACAGAAAATTTTATCACTTCGCGCGGAGTAAAGAATTGGCCCATTTTTCCTTTGAAGAAATCTTCCATAAACCTCTCGAAGGTGTAAAAACAACTACTTGATCTGACAGACAGTGTCGATTTAATAAATCTTTTATTAACTTTAAGACACTTAAATTATGACTAATTTAGAAAAGAAAATCATTAAACCGAAACTTGGATTATTAGAA
>JAGWYT010000051.1 GCA_018969185.1 Rickettsiales bacterium
TATGATTGTTGAAAGGCAGATCAGATTTATTACTGCTGGAACGCTGACAAGACCATCAAGACCGTCAGTTAGGTTTACTGCATTTGAAGAACCTACAATTACAAATGTTACGAATAAAACGTAAAGCGACAAGCCAATTACTAAGAAGTGCCCTGAATAAATTGGTAAGAAGATTTTTCCATTAAGATAGCTTAAATTATTATATCCAAGCCATAGGATGGTTGCAGAGGTGATAAGGAATTGAATGATAATTTTTATACTACCACGAAAGCCATTAGGATTTTTATAAACAACTTTTAATAGGTCATCTGTAAGCCCAATTAAGCTAAATGAGAAGAAGACAACAATAGCGGCTAAGATAAATGGATTTTTGAGATCAAGAAATATAAGTGAAGTTAGCAATGTTGAAATTACTATAAAAATTCCCCCCATTGTTGGAGTGTTTTTTTTGGTTTTGAGATGAGTTTCTGGGCCTTCAGCGCGAATTGGTTGGCGGCAGATATTCTTTTTATTAACATAGCATAAAAATAGCTTTATTCCTAAATAACTAAGCAGATAAGAGAATACCAAGCAAATAAAGCATTTAAGCAATGTATCTTGAAGTAAAAAATTAAAAAATGTGTTAGTCATTATTTTTTATTTAAAGTTTCTATTATTTTGTCCATTTTCATACTATGTGAACCTTTTACATATAAAATATCGCCATTTTGTAAAAGATTTTTAATTTCTACAGCAGCAATTTCAGAGTTAGAAAATATTTTATAAATATTTTTGTCAAGTTTTTGTGCAGCAATTGTCATTTTTTCTCCAACTAAAATAGCAAAATCAATTTTAAAAGTTTTTAGATAATCTATAACTTCTTCATGCAATTCTTGCGACTTTTCGCCAAGTTCCAGCATATCACCAAGTGCGGCAACAACTCTCTTTTTCCTTAAAGTATTTTTTAAACTAAGAGCATGTTCTAATCCTGCTTTCATTGACAACACGCTTGCGTTGTAGCTGTCATCAATTACGGTGATGTTCTTATCATCAAATTTAACTTCTGAAATTTCGCCTCTGCCTTTTGAGCTTTTGATATTGCTAAATGTGGCAATGCCTTTTTTGATATCATTTCCAAGCAAATCAAGGCATGACAGCACTATAACTGAGTTAAAAATTGTTGCTTTGTGAGAAGTGGATATCTCATAAGAAATCTCACTTTCTTTAGTTTTAACTTTTACTAAAGAAAGGTTTACACCCTTTATTTCAAAGGAACAAAGCCTATAATTGCTATCACTTTTTTCACCAAAAGAAATTATGTTTTTTTGAGAAGCTTTATTTTTTAGAAATTCAAAATGCTTATTATCATTATTGAGAAGGGCGATACCATCCTTAGCTAATCCTGAAAAAATTTCAGATTTAGCAAGAGCAATTTCTTCTTCATTCTTGAAATTCTCAATATGCACCGGACCAACATTGGTGATGATTGCGAGATGAGGTTTTGCTAATTTTGATAATGGTTCAATTTCTCCTAAATGATTCATGCCCATTTCAAAAATTCCATAATCATAATCTCTTGCAAAATTGCTTAATGATAATGGAAGTCCTATATGGTTGTTGAGGTTTCCTAACGTTGCATAAGTTTTTCCTTGAGATGAAAAAGCCATATTCAACATCTCTTTCGTGCCAGTTTTACCAACGCTTCCTGTAATTGCGATGATTCTGGCTTTACTTCTGTTACGGGAGAATTCTGCAATTTTATATAAAGCTACAAAAGTATTTTTGACTAAGATCATTTTATGAGTTTTGAATTTTTCAAAACTCTCAGAATCGTGAATTATAGTAACTTCACAGCCATTTGAAAAAACTTGATCTAAAAATTTATGAGCATCGTGATTTTCGCCTTTTAGGGCAATAAAAAGCTTATTTTTTGTTGTTTTGCGGCTATCAATTACAACTTCATCAACATTAATTTCTGAAGTTAAATTATGAGCAATCAATTCTGAATTAAGGCTTTCAAGCAGCTCTTCTTTTGTCCAAAGTGTCATTTATAATTTTTACTATTTCTTTTTTATCAAGCCTTGCCCCTAATTTTTGAATTACATTTGAGGCAAGGATATTACCAAATTCTGCGGCTTCTTTTAATTTATGATTATTTATAAAACCATAGAAGAAACCAGCGGCGAAAGCATCCCCAGCTCCTGTTGTATCAGTTGGATTTTTCACTTTATTTACTGAAGTTTCAAAGAACTTATTATTTTGAAAAACAGCGCAACCCTTGTCAGATCTTGTTATAACTGCTATTAGATCTTTTTTTATTTGGAAGAATTCAGCTAAGTTTTTCAAAGATAATTCTTTCTCTGAAATTAATTCTAAAACCTCGCTTTCATTTGCAAATAAAAGGTCAAGATCATTTTTAATCAAAGATAAAAAATCTTCCTTATGACGAATTACACAAAAACTATCAGATAGCGAAAAAGCAATTTTTACATTATTTTTCTTGGCAAGATTAATGGCTTTTCTTAGTGCGGCAATTGTTGCTTTTGAATCCCATAAATAGCCTTCAAGATATAGAATTGAAGCATTTTTGAAATGTTCTTCTTTAATATCATCTTCACTGATTTCAGGAGCGCAACCAAGGAAAGTACACATTGTTCTTTCACCATCAGGAGTGATTAAGATGAATGATTTTGCAGAAAAACTATTAGAGAAATTCTTATTTAAAAATTGCACTTTATTTTCGGCGATATCATCAATAAATTTTTTACCAAATTCATCGTTAGCAACTTTTCCAATAAAAGAAGAATTTATTTGGAGATTTGCTAATGTGGCAATTGTATTAGCAGCAGAGCCACCAGAAGTGATTTTTTCTGATTTTAATTTTGATAATTTTTGCGCGGTTTCTTCGTCAATTAAAGACATTGAGCCTTTAACTAAGTTGTTTTCTTTAAGAAAAATATCATCAACTTTGCACACAATATCAATAATTGCATTGCCAATAGCGATAATTTCTTGCATGATTTTTAAAAGGTTAGTTTGTAATTACCATCATCTGTCATACCGGACAAACAATTTTTTAGTTGGCTTGCCAACTTAGAAATTGTAGATCCGGTATCTATTGTTTTTATAGATTGCGGATGAAGTATTTCTAAGAATTACGCTGTAATTCTAAGAAATACTAGCTCCGCAATGACGATATCGGTATTTTAATAACAAAAAATATAGTCACTTAAGTTGAAAATGCTAGATTTATGACAGAATTAAAACAACACACAGTTACTTCATTTGCAATAAATGCCATAAAGCCTTTCAAATTCTATGTTAGCTTGCATTTGTTTGTGGCTATTTATTCGGCAATTGAGCTTTCTTTGACGCCATACATAACAAAAGTTTTACTTGATAAAATCTCTGATACGCCAAAGGAGTTGATTCTTGATGCAATAATGCCACTTGCAATTGCGTTAGTTGTGATTTGGTGGCTTAATGGTGCAATTTGGCGAATTTGCGATTTTGCTTGGATGAAATTTACGCCACGCTTGAAAAAGAAAATCACTGTTGAGTCAATGGATTACATGATGCAGCACTCATTTACTTTTTTTCAAAATAATTTTGCTGGATCCCTGGTAAATAAGGTTCGTGATCTTGCTAATTGCACACAAGCTATTTTTGAAAAAGTGATGTATAGTTTTTTTAACGTCGTAATTAGCTTGATTATTGCTTTCATCACACTTTTTGCGGCCAATAAATTTTTTGCCTTTGCCATGTTGGTTTGGGCTTTAGTGTTTGTTTTAATTGCAGTGAAGGGTGGAAAAACAGCTTCAGATCTTGGCATTCCAGTGGCGGATCAACAAACAAAAATTACGGGAAGTTTGGTTGATGTGTTAAGCAATATTGGCAATGTGAAATTATTTTCTCGTCGTAATTTTGAGCGTAAAAAAATTGAAGATTTACAAGATGAATATACTGCAATTTCAGAAAAAAGAAATTGGTTTTTACTAAAATTCTTTTCAGTCTCAGCCATTGCCTTTAGTGCTTATTACACATTTTGTATTTTGATGTTGGTGCGTTTTTATCACTTAGGCTTAGTGACAATTGGTGATTTCTTTTTGGTTTTCTCAATTAATAATTGGATGATTCATTTGATGTGGATGGCAGCGCAGGAATATAGAAATCTTTTGGAAAATGTTGGAACGATGAACCAAGCTCTTAACTTTATTAACGAGCCGCTGAAAATAAATGATGTTCCTGATGCGTTAGAATTAGAAGTTAGTAAGGGTGAAATTATTTTTGAAAATGTTGATTTTATCTATGAAGGTAAATCACATAATATTTTTAGTAATAAATCAGTCGTAATAAAATCTGGGCAAAAGGTTGGTTTAGTTGGTCATTCAGGAAGTGGCAAAACCACTTTTGTAAATTTATTATTAAGATTATTCGATATAAATTCGGGAAGAATTTTAGTTGATAATCAAGATATTTCTAAAGTAACGCAAAGCTCGCTTCGCAGCGCAATTGCTATGATTCCACAAGATCCATCGCTTTTTCATCGTAGCCTTTCTGAAAATATTTCTTATGGCAGGGAAGATGCAACAAATGACGAAATTATTTTAGCAGCAAAAAAATCTTATGCGGATGATTTTATTTCTCAGCTTCCAGAAAAATATGATTCTTTAGTTGGAGAGCGTGGCATCAAGCTTTCAGGAGGTCAGCGTCAAAGAATTGCAATTGCCAGAGCATTCTTAAAAAACGCACCAATTCTTATTCTTGATGAAGCAACCAGCGCTCTTGATTCAGTTACTGAAGAACAAATTCAAAATAGTTTGAATAATTTAATGAAAGATAAAACAACTTTGGTTGTGGCACACCGTCTTTCAACGCTTCGCAATATGGATCGTATTTTAGTTTTTGATAATGGAAAAATTGTTGAAGATGGTTCACATCAAGAACTGCTTCATTCTAACGGAATTTATAAAACATTGTGGGAATCGCAAGTTGGAGGATTTATTGTCGATAAGGATGAAATTCCTTCAAATAGTTTTTCACCAATTAGAGATTCATCAAGATTAGTTAGTTTTTAATTTATGAAAAAGTTTTTACTAAAAATATCGCTAATTTTTTTAATTTTATTTCACGTTTCATCTTGTGAATTAACCAGAAAATTATGGGAAGATTATTATGTTGAGCAAGTAAAACAATTTTTGGTTAGTAATGATGGTTCTTACTTAGTCTTGATTGGAGATGAATATCATTATGTTTTTAATGATGCTTCAGGAATAATGAAACAGCTATTAAATCTTGATAGAGATAAAATTATTTTGCTTAATTCTAAAAAAAGTGAATTAATGGTTGAGCGTGATAATTATGTTGAAGGAAATATTATTTTTGAAACTTATGATCCTCAATTAACGCCAGAACAATATAATTTGTTAGCTTCTCTTGGTTTTAGAAGGTCAGAAGAAGATGCGGTTTTATTCACTAAAATAAAAATTATTGGTAAGCGCTATCAAGGAAATGAAAATATTAATTCTTTTCTTTCGGTGTCTGGTGATTTTAATGAAATAAAAGTTAAACGTTTACAAACAGCAGGGCGTGAATTTGAGAAAATTTTATTAACGCCGATAACAATTGTTGGTGATAGTCTAATGATATTCAAGTTTATTGCTCTTACATCAGTTCAAGATTAAAATTTAAATAAAATAAATGAAATTTTTTATAAAATTATTAACAATTCTCGTTTTGTTTAATGGTGTGGCTTTTGCTGCGCCTTATAATAGCTCTTCTAGAAACATTGAACATTCTTTTACTTTTGAAGGTGACGTTGGTAAGTCTCGTAATGGCCATTCAAGAGGTTATAATCTTTCTGGTTGGCTTGGAAATCACAAAGATAGATTATGGATTAATTCTGAAAAAAAGAATTTTGATAATTATGATGAGAAGTTTGAAGCTCAAGCGCTTTATAGTAGAAATTTTGCTCAATTCTGGGATGCGCAAGTTGGTGTTTCACATGATTTTAGCACCAACTTTACTCATCAAAATGTAAATTATTTTACTGTAGGTCTTGAAGGTTTTAAATTTCATTCCTTTGAAACCAGAGCACAAGCCTTTCTGAGCGATGAAGGAAATTATAGTTTTGAAATAAAGCAGGATTTTGATATTTATTTATCCAAAAAAATAATTGCTAAGCCTTATGTTGAAGTGGAAGCTTTTGCTCAAGATGTTGAAAAATTAGAAGTTAGAAAAGGAATTTCTGACATTGAAACTGGCGTGGTTACGCGTTATGAAATAAATAAGAAAATGGCTCCATATTTTGCAATTCGTTATCACAAAAAGACTTTCGGCACGGCTAATTTGGCTAGGCAGCTTGGGGATAAAACTAATAATTTTATTGTTGCAGTTGGTTTTAAATTGTGGTTTTAAAAATAGTTACTGCGCTGGAATGGGTCTCTGACCACTACTGTCCGGTTAAGAGCTGAACAGACTGTAAGCTCCATCAAACTCATGGTTTGTATTTTTGTAATTTTGTTTGACGAAGTCGCTTAAATTCTTGGTTCTCTCAAATAATGAGATACTAAAAATTTGTGATAAAG
>JAGWYT010000016.1 GCA_018969185.1 Rickettsiales bacterium
TGTAAAAACAACTACTTGATCTGACAGACAGTGCAATTTCAAGCATTAATTTTTTTAATGATTTTCAATTGAATTTATAACTGAAATTTCATTGTCAAAGTTATTGCTCTTGTTGTCAAAAAGATTTGATAAATTTTTCTCTTTGGCAATTTTTTTACTATCTAAAAAAGTCTGATATGGAGTTTTGCCATAACAGTATTTTCCAGAGTGAGGTCGTAGTTCGTTATAGGTTCTAAGCCAATTATCTACATCTTCTTGTAGAGTTTTTAAATCAGAATAAATTTTCTTCCTAAACAAAATATTGTAGCACTCATCTTTCATAGTTTTATGAAATCTTTCACAAATACCGTTAGTTTGAGGTGAGTTAGCTTTAGTTTTGGTATGATCAACATTTTCTGTGGCAAGATATAACTCAAATGGGTGATGTTCTACTTTACCGCAATATTCAGTTCCTCTGTCAGTTAAAACTCTTAGGAGTGGAATATCGTGACTTTCAAAAAAAGGAATAATCCTATCATTCATAGCATCAGCAGCTGTAAGGGCTGTTTTTTGATCATAAAGTTTAACAATTGCTACTCTTGAATAAGTATCGATAAAGGTTTGTTGATAGATTTTGCCAATACCTTTGATATGACCAACATAATAAGTATCTTGAGAGCCAAGATAACCAGGATGATGAGTTTCAATTTCGCCATGAGCTTCTTTAAGATTTCTATCCTTCTCAAGCGCTGATACTTGTTCTTCAGTTAAAATAATACCATCTTGTGCAACTTTAGCAGATAAAGCTTTCAGGCGTTTCTTCATGGTTTCTAAATCATTTCTTATCCAAACACTTCGAACTCCGCCAGAAGAAAGAATAACGCCTTGTTTTCTAAGTTCATTAGAAGCCCTTAGTTGACCATAAGCAGGAAAAGCAATTGCAATAGCAATTACAGCCTTTTCAACATTATCAGGAACTCTATTCTTGGTTTGAGGCTTTCCTTTACGGCTAATATCCTTTAACGCAGCTTCGCCATTTGTTTCATATAAATCTCGATAGCGATAAAATGTATCACGAGAATATCCAAGAGTTTTGCAAGCTTCAGAAACATTACCAAGTTGTTTGGCAACTTCTAATAATCCAAGTTTCGGTTTAATGATTTTCTTTTCTAAATTAGTCATAATTTAAGTGTCTTAAAGTTAATAAAAGATTTATTAAATCGACACTGTCTGTCAGATCAAGTAGTTGTTTTTACACCCCTTTTCTTTTATTTAGAAGATCGATTAGTTTCTATTACCACGTCTTTCTTGACGGTTCTCACGACGTTCTTCTTGTCTTTCTTGTCTGTTTTCCATTCTTTGTTCCATTCTATCCTTTATTTCTTCTCTTCTTTCTTGTCTATTATCTTGTCTATCTTCTCTTCTTTCTTCTCTTCTTTCTTCTCTTCTTTCTTGTCTATTATCTTGTCTATCTTCTCTTCTTTCTTGTCTATCGTCTTGTCTGCTTTCTTGTTTATTATCTTGTCTAGTAGCATGTCTAGTTTCTACTTTTTGACTAGCTCCACTACTACTTTGTCCACCTTCATGTCCGTTAGTGTTGCCAACAGCCCTACCACCGTGATTTTCAACTCTACCACCAGCGCCTTGAGCAAATGCTGAAGGTGCAACTAAAGATAATAATACCACTAATTTAGCGAAATTTTTCATATATTTATACAAATTAAGTTATTTATAATCAGAACACCCATAAAATTACGAATCTGGGTTTTGTTGAAACTAGTTTTCAAAAACTCTTAGTCAATTTCTATTTGCGCAATAGATATTTTTCGCCACTAAATGGTTCACTCTTCTTAATAAAGAGCCTTTTATCAGCAGAAATTCCAAGCAGATTTTGTGAAATATCTTCAAGAATTTCTTTAGAGGAATAATAGCTATGTCCAAGTCCTAAAATATTATCATCAGTTAGACCAACATTAATAATATCTAAATCTGCGATAGAAGAACATGCTCCAAGGCGATCACCACCATTAAAATTTTTTGATGCCACCATTGCCTTATCATTATTTGAACAATAGATAGTAATATGTTCGCTGCTGTTTTTAATATTTGGTAATGTTGTTCTAAATTCACTTACACCAAAATCTGGAGCATTTAGAATTAATTCATTTACTATTTTTGGATTTGAATTTTTTTCACCAAGTTTGGACAAGGCAGGAAGAACCACTTGATGTCCCATTGAATGCACAACTAAGTTAATTCTGATATTATTTTTGTGTAAATCTTGAAGAAAATCTGCGAAAATATTGATCGAAGTCTTGGCATTATTTTGATTATCAAGATAAGTTTTATTAATCAGGTTACTGTCAAGTATCCCTTCTTTTGCACCAGATGGCCAAGTGAATAAAACAATAGGACCTTGATATTTCAAATCATAAGCAATTTGAGCAGCGCGTAACAATGCTTCTTGATAGCGCACATTAAAGCCATGAACAAAAACCAAAGCGGTACGATTTGATTTTTTTAGTGAATTTATAAAGTCATCTTTTTCAATTGCTTTGGCGTCAATGGTTTTAAAATAACTGTCTGGTGATCCAATGTTATTTGGTGCAACATTTATAATTCCAACATCATGATTTTTTGGAACATTAATTTTACAAAGACCAAATTTTACTTCTGAATTTAATTCAACGCCAAAGCTTGTATTATCGCAGCTAAATGAGTTATTTACTGATTTTCGATTAGTAACAACAAATACTTCAACAACCTTATTATTAACAAAATTTTCATTATAATATTCGCTCCAAACCTCTTTTAATTTTTTTTGTAACTTCTCGTCTTTATTGGTTGTATAACAAGAGGTGAGGGTGAGTATAGCAATAAAGATAAATACTTTTTTCATCTAATATAACTTGAGTTAATCATTGTCACAAATTCGCTTTTGCAAAAAAATGCGAGGCATTTTTATTTTTTGCCCCGCAGCGTATTTTAAACATACGTGAGGAGCAAAAAATAAAAATAACGAAGCAGTTTGAAGCAAAAGTTAGGATTTGTGACAATGATTTAATAATAAGAAGTCGGCTAAAACACAAGCAAGCATCGCCTCACCAACAACAACGGCGCGGATTCCAACACAAGGATCATGTCTGCCTTTTGTAATTATTTCGCAATTATTGCCATTAACATCAAAAGTTTTGCGTGGAATTAAAATTGAGCTAGTAGGTTTAACGGCAAATCGTACAACTAAATCTTGACCTGATGAAATACCTCCAAGAACTCCGCCACTATGGTTTGATGAAAATTTTGTTTCACCATTTTTCATCCACATTTCATCAGCAAGTTCGCTGCCTTTTTTTGAAGCAGCCGCCATACCATCGCCAATTTCAACGCCTTTAACGGCATTAATTCCCATCATTGCTGTAGCAATTCTGGCATCTAATTTATCGTAAATTGGTTCACCAAGACCTATTGGAACATTCTTTGCTACCACTTCAATAATTGCGCCAACTGAATCACCATTTTTTCTGATATCAAGCAGATAATCTTCAAAATTTTTTGCGGCAATTTTATCTGGGCAGAAAAAGTCATTTTTCTCAATTTCAGCAAAATCAATATTGCTGCGGTCAATTTTTTTCTCACCAATTTGTGTTAAGTAACCCGTAATTTCAATTTTTTCTTTAGATAAAATTTTACGAGCAACTGCGCCAGCTGCAACGCGCATTGCAGTTTCACGTGCTGAAGATCTGCCACCACCGCGATAATCACGAATGCCATATTTTTTAAAGTAAGTGTAGTCAGCATGTGATGGACGAAACTTGTCTTTGATGTCACCATAATCACCACTTTTTTGATCTTCATTAAAAATCACCATACTGATTGGAGTTCCTGTAGTCTTGCCTTCAAATACTCCAGAGAAAATTTTTACTTGATCTTTTTCTTGTCTTTGTGTGGTAAATTTTGATTGTCCTGGTCTTCTTTTATCAAGATATTTTTGAATATCATTTTCTGTTAAATCAAGCATCGAAGGACAGCCATCAACAACACATCCAATCGCTTCGCCATGGCTTTCACCCCAAGTAGTAAAAGAAAAAATTTCTCCAAATTTATTGCTGCTCATTTATTTTTTTTCAGTTGAGTTAAGAATTAAAACTGGATGACCAGAAAAAACTAAATGATTTCCTTCATCAGTTATTTGCAAAGTATCTGCTGTAATATCGCCAATTTTCCCATTAGCATGAACTTTATACATCGTAACTTCCTTTTCATTTTCGTGATAGGCTTTATCAGCTTCGATGTGATAAATTTCATTATCATTATATTGAAAATCAATGCGTGGATTGGTCATGATTTTTGTGGTCTTATATTTTTTTGGATCTGACTGATAATTGCTAATAATTTTAATAGAATTATTTGTTTTATTAATGGCGTGGAATATGTAAAACAGCACGCCGCCAACAATTAAAAAATAACAAAAAACGGTTAGATAGTTTTTTATTTTTAAGTGTGATTCAATTATTTTTAGAACTTTTAAAGTATGTTCGTCCATTAATTTATTTGTTCTCTTGTTCAATTGTTACAGAAAAAGATTCAAGCATTTCTACTGCTCCCACCTTATCAATTTCTAATTTACATTTGTTAATTCTTTTATCTTCTAAAATTTTATCCATTACATCTTGTGCCATTCTTTCCACTAATTGGTAGTTTTTACTCGCAATTAATTTTTTGATTTTATTAACAATATGGTCGTAATCAATGGCATCAGTTATTTTATCGCTTCTAAGTGCCTCATTGAAATTAGTGTGAATTTCAACATTAATAAGAATTTCGCGATCAATATTTTTTTCCCAATCGTGAATTCCAATGACTGTTTTTAGATGAAGATTTTTTATTTTAATTATCATTGATTAATTGCAATTTATGTGACTTAATGACATTTTCTTGAGATATCTGTTTAAGATCAAGATCTTTTTAACCTCTTTTGAAAAAGGAGGTGGCATTTAAGCGCAGCTTAAATGACGGAGGATTTAATTTTAGGGTAAAACTTTATGTCAGATTCAAAAATCGTCTCGTTACAAAAATATAAGGAGTCGAAAAGATTTAAACAAATTTGGCAGGTTTTTCTAAGGAGTAGAAGAATGATTTTTTTAGTAATTATATTAGCAATATGTTTAGGCTCTGTGCTATGGAGTTTCTTGATTGAAAATCCTGCGCGCCTTGATGTGCAAATTCCAAAATCAAACAATATTACTTTCAATAATTCAAAAGCTGTTGCAATGACAACTGCGCAATTAGCAAGCGAATTTGAGAATAATGAAGGAAAACCAATTTTACTTTATATTTACACAACATGGTGCTCAAGCTGCGTTAAGCAAACTCCTGTAATTAATGAAATTGCACGTGAATTTCAAAATACGGAATTAAAAGTTATTGCAATTGCAATTGATAAAGACCTTGATTCTTCTAGGTTACAATCACATTTAAATCATTTTGGTGATCTTTATTTTGAACCACGTTATTTAGTTTTTAAAGATGGATTTGTTGAATTTTTAAGAAAGAAAAAAATTAATTATCAGGGAAAAATTCCTTATACAATTTTTATTTCACAATATGGTGATATTGTTACCAAATATGTTGGAGCAAAGAGCCATAATTACCTGCGTAATAAGATAATTAAAGAAATTTATCAGTAATGCAAATAACAGTTTTTAATACATTAACTCGCAAAGAAGAAATTCTAAAAACAATAGACCCAAAACATTTGAAAATGTATGTTTGCGGGCCAACGGTTTATGATCGTCCGCATCTTGGTAATGCAAGAAGCGTTGTGGTTTATGATTTATGGTTTCGCTTTTTTAAAGAAATATTTCCGCAAGTTACTTATGTTAGAAATATTACTGATGTTGACGATAAAATTAATGCTGCTGCTTTGGCACAAAAAATTTCAATTCAAGAATTAACAAAAAAAATTACCGAACAGTTTTATCATGATATAGACGCGTTAAATGTTCTGCGACCAACCATTGAGCCACGTGCAACTGAGCATATTTCTGAAATGATAAATATGATTGAGCAATTAATCAAAAATGGTTTTGCTTATGAAAATTCTGGTCACGTTTTATTTGATGTTAGTTCTTACAAAGAATATGGGAAACTTTCAAATCGTAGCCTTGATGAGATGATTGCTGGCGCAAGAGTTGAAATTGCTGATTACAAAAAAAATCCTCTTGATTTTGTGTTATGGAAACCAGCCGACGCGGATGATGATATTTCAAGTATTTTTGACAGCCCTTGGGGCAAAGGCCGTCCGGGTTGGCACATTGAATGTTCAGCAATGAGTTTTAAATATCTTGGTGCTAATTTTGACGTGCATGGTGGTGGGGCAGATTTACAATTTCCACATCATGAAAATGAAATTGCTCAAACATGCTGTGCCATAGAGAAGTCAAACTTTGCCACTTATTTTATTCATAATGGATTTTTGACAGTGAATGGTGAAAAAATGAGTAAATCGCTGAAAAATTTTATCACTGTAAAAGATCTTTTGGATCAAGAAATTAGTGGAATTGTGATTCGCTATATTTTGCTCTCAAGCCATTATCGTAAGCCTTTTGACTATAATCAAAAAGTTGTTGATGATGCTAAAAAATCAATCGATAAATTTTATAATTTATTTACAAAAGATGATTTAAAAAACTTTTCGAAAGCAAATAAAAATGATTTATTAGATGAGGTGTTTGCTTATTTTGCGGATGATTTAAATATGGCAAAAGTTTTTTCTTTATTGCATGAAACTGCTAAAAAAATCAAAGAAGGAAACGACTCTAACTTAAAGTTGCAATTCCTGCAAGTGCTTGATTTTCTTGGTTTTATTGATGTTAATTTTTTTGATAAAAAAACTTCATCAGATAAGATTGATGAATCTTACGTCAAAGATCAAATTGTACTTCGTATTAAAGCTAAGCAAGAAAAAAATTGGCAATTGGCAGATCAAATTCGTGATGATTTATTAAAACAAGGAATTGTGCTTAAAGACACAAAAGACGGCACTTCGTGGGAATCAATTTAAAATATTTTAATACGTCATCCTGAGCCTTAGAATTTGTTTTACAAATTCTTGGCGAAGGATCTCATGCGTTTTGAGTTTTTTTAAATTTGCACAAAAGAATTTTGTTTAAATAGTATGAGATCCTTCCCAAAGAAAAAGTAGAGCAGCAATCTGCTTAACTTTTTCTATGGTTCAGGATGACAGTGGTGTAGTAAATTTTAATTTTTATTTTAGTTTATTTTTTAGGATTTGTTCTGAACAAATCCCATTATTTTGTTAACACAAACCGCCCTCTGGCGGTTCATAAACAGACCCACGGCTTTGCCGAGGGTAATTGACTTCTGAGCGCGGCGAAGGATCTAGTGCGTTTCACGAGATCTTCTGTCTAGAATTTCTAAAAGAAAATCTAGAGCTCAAGATGACATTAAAATAATTAATCTATTCTATAACCAATTGAAATAACTTGCTTTTGGTCTTCTTTAAATGACTTATCGCTTTCAATATCAGAATCAATTTTAAATGATGCTTGAAGGCTCATTTCTTTACCTTTAGAGATTATATGATCTTCAAAGCAAAGACAATCAATACGTTTTACATATTCTTCAAAATTATCCGGTGAAATATGAAATTGTGGTCTAAATTTTACAGCATCGTTAGAGAGATTTTTGACTCTATAATTGACAACATTCTTTCTTCCTGAAACCGTGCGAATTGTGTCATATCCATCAACTATAAATTCAAGTTTCTTATTATTGCTTTCTGCAGTTAGAACAATATTAATTGGTGTGCTGCCTTCAAAATCAGGAATCAAATCACTAAGATAAAATTTTTGACATTTTCCACTGAATTCGCAAAACCAGTTATAAGGCCGCGTTGCGATTAGACAAAGAATAAATATGAGAAATGAATAAACAAAAAATCTTGTCAAAGGGCGCATTTTTTCTTGGATTTTAATTAATAATTCTGAATAACTATTAGAGAGATAGTTCCGATAATTTTTTATTTCAATAAAATGATAGTAGATTTTGAAACTCCATTTGCAAAATTCAAAGAATGGTTTGAAAAAGCAAAAACAAATGGTTCTATTGTTGAACCTACAGCCATGTGCCTTGCAACTGTTGATGAAAATGGTTGTCCATCAGCAAGAATGATTTTATTAAAAAAATTTGATGAAAGAGGATTTTGTTTTTTTACTAACTTGACCAGTAGGAAAGGTAAAGAATTAGTGCAAAATCAAAATGTGGCTTTGTGCTTTTATTGGGGGGTTCTTGGAATGCAAATCAGAATCGAAGGAAGTGTTGAAAAGGTTTCGATTAAAGAAGCTGATGATTATTTTTTATCGCGTCGTCGTGGCAGCCAAATAGGGGCTTGGGCTTCTAAACAATCATGTGAAATGGCAGATTGGCAAGAATTTCAAGATAGAATTACCAAAATTACTGAAGATTTTGATGGTCAGGATGTGCCACGTCCGCCATTCTGGTCAGGTTTTAGGGTTATTCCAAAAAGAATTGAATTTTGGTCTGAAGGTGAATTTAGAATCCATCACAGAGAGGTTTTCGTGAAGCTTGAAGACAAAGAAAAATGGCAGTTGCAAAAATTATATCCGTAAATCACGTAACGTCATCTTTGAAGCACGAAGTGCTTCGAAGATCTCATGAGATAAAATGGAAGAGATCGTCGAAATGCTTCGCATCTCAAGGATGACGTTACATAAAAATAAATATACAAATGACAGAACAAGATTTTTATTTATTATCTGAAACAGCTCTCACTAAGCTTGCAGACTGCATTGAGAAGCAAGATGTTGATTCTGTTTTTGATGTAGAATATTCAGATGGAATTTTAAATGTGGTTATTGAAGAAACTGGCCAAACTTATGTTATTAATAAGCATTCAGCCAGTCAAAAAATATGGTATTCTTCACCAATTAGTGGTGCTGATTATTTTTCTTATGATGCGTTTGAAGGTAAGTGGCTGAATGCTAGGAAGGAAGATCTTGAAAATAAATTATTTGCTGAATTGTCGCAATTTATGTCACTTAGTAAATAATATTAAAACTTTTGATAAAGTCGCTTGCTTTGAAATGAAATAGTGAGTAACTTGTGTGTGGTTTTGGTGTTTAGCCAAATTCGTTTTTGTCTCTAAGAGGTGCTTTTTAGCTTTTCTTAGAGTGTTAATTTAATTGGAATTGTTTTTTTAAAATGGCAAATTTAGTAAGCGGTAAGGTAAAATGGTTTAATGACGAAAAAGGTTTCGGATTTATTCAACAAGAAGGTGGAAAAGATGTTTTCGTACATTATAACTCTATCAATTCTACTGGTCGCAAAACCTTACGTGAAGGTCAAAAAGTTACTATGGAAGTTGTTGAAGGCAAGAAAGGTCTTCAAGCTGAGAATGTTACTGCAGTTGATTAATCAAGTTTATTCTTCTCTATCTTTAAACGTGAATTCTTAATTTAAGAGTTCACGTTTTAGTTTTTGTCACATGCTTTTCTTAGGCCTCTGCGCTGAAATATTTTACACCAATCTTTTCCCTGAAATACAGATTGTGATCTTGAGTATTAGAATTTGTTTTGCAAATTATTAGCGAAGGATCTCAGTTAATGCACAAGATTCTTAGCTGCGCTCAGAATGACACAAATAATAAAGATCACAAATTAATTCATATTTCATTTGAAATGTAAGTTTTAACAGGCAATATTTTTTATTGTTCTTAATGTGCTTAAATGAAATCTGTTTTTGATTTCTAGTATTTGAGTGGAAATGGTGGAGATAAGGAGGCTCGAACTCCTGACCCCCTGCTTGCAAAGCAGGTGCTCTACCAACTGAGCTATATCCCCATTTTTTTAGATTTTTAAAAAGTAAGGGAGCAGAAACATAAGTGTAAAAACAAATTTGTCAAAATATTTTTTTAAAAAATCGTGAAAAATTTTATTAATAAAATTTTCGTTCCAAAAAAAGCCTTCAGTTTGATTGAGCTTTCTGTGGTAATTGTAATTCTTTCAATAGTTGTTAGTGGGTTATTATCAATTGCAACTAATAGTGCAATTAATGATAAGATAAAAAAGACCAATGATAATATTGACAAGATTTATCAGGCGATGGGGACTTATTTGTTGAGTTCTGGACATTTACCATGTCCAGCATCAATTACAGCTATAAAGTCAAGTGATGCGGATTATGGTAATCAAGGAAATTCAGGAACATGTACTAATTTGAGTGGTGTTTATAATCTTAAACTCGCTAATGGAGGTGCTACAACCAATTTTGTTTATGGTATGGTGCCAATTAGAGATCTTGGATTGCCAAATGAAGTTGCTGAAGATGGTTTTGGCAGTAAGTTGGGCTATATTGTTTATAGAGATTATACTAGTTCTAATACTTTTAGTTCAGTTTCAACAAGTACCGGAATTCAGGTGAAGAAAAATTCAACCCCCTTACTAGACTCCTCTAACTTAGCAATGTTTGCAATTATAAGTTATGGTCCAAATAAATCAGGTGCTTTTGCTGTTGATTCAGCAACAAAAAATACTGAGCCAAGTGATAATGACCAAAAAGATAATTCTCCTTACAACCTTAACAGCGCTCCCACTATTTATAGCGATAACTCTGCTACTGCAACTTCGATTGTTTTACGCGCTTCATCTTCTGATACAACCACAACTTTTGATGATACAATATTTTTTAAATCAAGAGATGATATGGTAAAAGATTTTAGTGCTTTTTCTTTGATACCATGTCCTGCAGTTGCGGCAAATTCTTCAGATGCAAATTATGTTAGATATGGGACATCTCAGTATATTGCTTGGTCAAATGGAGGGAGATATGGACAAAATGTTGTTGCTGATAACTTTTCTGTCGGTAGCAATACTCCATGTCCAACTGGTTGGCTTGGGACAGTGAAATATCCGGCAAGAAAATGTGGAGCGCTTGGTGTTTGGGAAGCTAGTGGTGGTGTTATTTACGATGGTGGTATTGATCCATCTCCAATTGCTATTCCATGTACGCAGTAATTTTTTAATAGAATATAGTTCAAATTAATGAAGAAATACGGTAAGAAAAAATCAAATACAGCATTTAGTTTACTTGAACTATCAATTGTAATTTTGATAATTGCAGTTTTTATTTCAGGAATAATGTATGCTGCAGCTGGAGCAAGTAATATTGCTAAAGCAAAGGTTACAACAGACAGGATGAAAGAAATATATAGGGCAATAGGGGGCTATTTATCAACCAATGGTAGAATGCCTTGTCCAGCACCAATAACTGACATTAAGGGAGCAACTACTTATGGAAATAGTCAAACTGATGGTAAGGGTAATGCCTCTGGAAATTGTTATCAGGCGAACACTACTAGTCGTTTATCAGGAGTTTTTGTTGCAACAAATTTGCTTTATGGAATGGTTCCGGTGCAGGATTTAAGGCTTAGTTCTGATATGGCGGAAGATGGTTTTGGCAGCAAGTTTGCTTATATTGTTGATCAAAGATTTGCGGGGTTTAAAGAGAATGGTTCTACAACTTATAATTTTGATTATGCTCCAGATACAAGTGTTATAACTATCAAAGAAGCTATTGATGGTTCTACCACACAAACAATTTCCTCCGATGCTGCTTTTGCAATTATAAGTTATGGTGCTAATAAATCAGGTGCTTATAGTGCGAATTCAGCAACACAAAATGCCAGATCAAGTGATAGCTATGAGCAAGAAAATGATCTTAATGCTGGAGTATTTGATTCAAATCTAATTAGTGTTGCAAAAAGAGATGATATTTTTGACGATATAATTTTTTATAAAACAAAAAGAGATATTATGGTTGATTTTTCAGTATATTCCTTAGTAACTTGTAAAGCAGGGACTGATACTAGTAGTGTTTATGTTAATGCTACCAGTAATACTCTTGCAATTTGGCCTTCAGCTAATTATGGACAGGTTGTAAATTCTACCAATAAATGTGATACCTCAGATACTAATTATAACAAGGTTGCAGTGTATCCAACAAAAAGATGTGGAGCTTTTGGGGTTTGGGATTCTGGTGCGGTTCAAAGCTGTCAGTAATTTTTAAATTAATTAAATTATAAATTTCATATGATTTTTTTTAGAAAAATTTTTAAGAAACATAAAGCAGCTTTTAGTCTTATAGAACTTTCAATTGTTCTAATGATTGTTGCAGTATTGGTTACTGGAGCAATTACAGTTGCGATGAAGAAGGTTAGTGATGCTAAGGTTGTTTCTGCTAAAAATAATATAGACAAAATTTATAATGCTTTGGGTTTTTACTTGAAGGCTAATGGTGTTCTTCCTTGTCCAGCACCAATTAACGTTGCTAAATCAGCTTCAAACTATGGTGCTGAAGCAAGATCAGGGGCAACTCCAACAGGAAGTTGTACTTATGATGGAGCTGGTGTTTTCAGATCTACAACCAGTACAAAATTATATTATGGTATGGTTCCGGTTGCAACGCTTGGTCTTGGTTCTGATATGGCAGAAGATACTTATGGAAATAAGTATGTTTATGTAGTTGATACTGATTTTACAAATTCTGTAACTTTTGGCCCTACTTATTCTAACAATGAGGCAGTTAACACTGATACTACTAACTTAATTACAGTTGTTGATGTAACAGCAGACGCGGATGCAAATACAATTGTTTCAAATGCAATATTTGTTATAATGAGTTATGGCGCTAATAAGTCTGGTGCTTTTAATGCTATTGGAACGTCAAAAAATACTATTTCCTCTGATGCTGATGAGCTAAGCAACAATCTTAATGGTTCATCAGATTTTGATCAAACTTTTGTCAACTCTTCAGGACGAAGCAGTGTGTTTGACGATGTAATTTTTTATAAAAATAGAAATACATTAGTTTCTGATTTTGGTGCTTTTAATTTAATTCCTTGTGAAAGCACCGCTACAAATTATGATGATGTTTATGTTAATACTGATTCCAGTGGGGTTTCTGGCAGTACTTTAGCCACATGGCCAACTATTACTGTATATGGAAAAATTGCTACTGCTACTAACAGTTGTAATACTGGCTATACTGCTTCAGTTAAAAAACCAACAAAAAAATGTGGGAAATTCGGAATTTGGGAAAAAGGAGCTGTTAATTATTGTGTTAAAAATGGTGATGGAACTGGTGGCGGTGGCGGTGGCGGTGGCGGTGGCGGTGGATCATCTATTACCTGTACTCAAACTGGAGGAACAGATATATCAGCAGGTGGTAAAACAATTTATAGATTTTCTACTGTGGGTACTGCAACTTTTACATGTACTGGAAGTGGAACTCTTTCGGTTGACTATCTAGTTGTTGGTGGTGGTGGCGGTGGTGGTGGTGTAAAAACTGCTGATGGTGGCGGCGGCGGTGGCGGCGGTGGTGTTGTTACAAGTGCCACTGGTTATTCTTTATCTGCTGGTACATATTCTATTACAGTTGGAAACTATGGGGCTGGGGGAACAAGCAATTCAACTACTGGAACAAGTGGCTCCTCAGGTGGAACTTCTTCTTTTGGGGCAATAGCTTCTGCTGCTGGCGGTGGTGGTGGTCATGTTGGTGGTAATAATGATGGTGTTGGTGGAACTTCCGGTGCTAAATCTGGTGGAACAAATCAAACTTGTAATTCTGGTCATGGTGGTGGTGGTGGTGGTGCAAGTTCAGCAAGTAATGGTGGTGCTGGTCAGCCAACTACGGATGGAGATCACTGGGCTGGTGCTGGTGCCGCAGGAACAGTTTCAAACATAACTGGCAGTTCTGTTACCTATGGTTCTGGTGGTGGTGGTTGTGGAGGAGGAGGAGCTTCTCAAGGAACTGTTGGTGCTGCCGGAACTGGAAGTGGTGGTAGAGGTGGTGGTGGTGCAATTGGTAGTGGTAATGGCAGTGCTAGAACTGGCGATACATATGCTCCAATAAATGGAACTGATGGTCAAGGTGGTGGTGGTGGTGGTGGTGGTAAGAACCACGGAGGTGCTCGTGGTGGTTCTGGTGTTGTGATTATTTCTTATTAAGTTGTGAATTTGTTCTACAAATTTTTGGCGAATGATCTCTTTTAATTGCATGAGATCCTTCGCTGCGCTCAGGATGACAGTTTGTGTTAATGTTGTCTTTAGAGGTGGTGTGTTAATCAGGGAATTTATTAATTTGTAAAATATGAATATTTCATTTTTAAAAAACATATATCAAAAAGTATTACATCGCAAAGCTTTTAGTTTAATTGAGCTTTCAATTGTGATTGTAATATTATCTATCTTGATTTCTGGAGCATTGTCAATCGCAACTAGTAATGTAAATAGCAAAAAAATTAAAAATACAGATAAACAAATTAATCAAATATATGAAGCATTAAAAGTTTATTTAGCAAAAAATTCAGCATTACCTTGTCCAGCATCAATATTAGAAATCAAGGCAACTAGTAGTACATATGGACAAAGTGTTGGATCAGAAGGAAGTTGTTCTGGAACTGGAACTTATACTAATGGCAGTGGTTATACAAATCTGGTTTATGGTATGGTGCCAGTTGCAACTCTTGGACTTAGTGCTGATATGGCAGAAGATGCTTTTGGTAGCAAAATTGCCTATATAGTTGATGAAAATTTTACCGATCATAATGTATTATTTAGCAATAATGGTTCAATAATAATTAAAGAAGATGCTGCTGGAGATGATCAAATAGATACAGAATCTGCAGTTTTTACTATCATAAGCTATGGTCCTAATAAATACGGTGCATTTCCTACAAATTCAGCAACTCAAAACTCTAGTTCAACTGGTTCTCATGAGCCAGATAATTATATAATTCCAATTGATGCAAGCAGTGCGTATTTTCATAATGGTCAGTTTTATTATAAGTCTAATAATGATGAAGTTTTTGATGATATAATTTTTTATAAAACAAGAGATCAACTGGTCACTGATTCTGGTACTTTTAATCTTGTGCCTTGTAGTTCTGAGACAGGTTCTAGGGATTGTGGTGGTGGTGCTGTAAGTTACACTTGGCCACAAGGAAAATATAATCAAGTTGTTAGCCCTACTTCAGGTACTTGTCCTAGTGGTTATGCAGAGACTGTTGCTGCTCCAACAAGAAGATGTGGTGTTTTAGGTAAATGGGAATCTTCTTGTACAGATCCTTGCACCTACAGTGCTACCACTGTAACTTCTCCTTGCACTATTACAAACGGAACTGGAACAGGATCAACCTCAACATCAGTATCTGGTCCTAATACAACTTATACTCATACATTTACCGTTGGAACTTCAACATTAACCTGTTCTTCAGCATTAACTGTAAAATATTTAGTTGTTGGAGGAGGAGGTGGTGGTGGTGGATATAAGTCGGGTTGTGGTGGCGGCGGTGGTGGTGGCGGTGGTGGTGCTGTTGTAGCTAACAATAGCTATTCATTAGCTGCAGGTTCTTATGCTATTACCGTTGGTGCTGCTGGAACTGCTGGAGGTGCTGGAACAGGTGGGACTGGAAATGGTGGATCTGGTGGAAGTTCATCATTTGGAGCAATAGCAACAGCTGCTGGTGGTGCTGGTGGTGTTCAAGCTACTAAAGATAAAAGTACTTGTCCAGCAGGTGGTACGTGGCAGTCTGGAAGTGGAGTTGGTGGTAGTAGTGGTAATAGTAATGCTGGTGGATCAGCTGGTAATAATGGTAAAAACCAAGATAACGCTGGCGGTGGAGGTGCTGGTGCTGGTGCTGGTGGAACTGCAGGTGCTACTGGTAGCTTTACTGCCGGTGCTGGTGGTGCTGGAATTACGGACAGTTATATAACTGGACTAGTTTATGGTGGTGGCGGTGGTGGTTGTGGTGGTGGAGCGGAAGCTGAAGGAACTAGAGGAGCTGGTGGAAATGGTGGTGGTGGAATTGGCGGTGGTGGAGATAACAGTCCTTCAACTGGAGAAAAATATTCTCCTGCCAAGGGTACTGATGGTAGAGGTGGCGGCGGTGGCGGTGGTGGAAAAGGAAAATCAGGTGGTGCTGCTGCTGGTGGTGCTGCCGGAGGTTATGGTACTGTAATTGTTTCTTACACAATTTCTTCTTAAATATGACCAGCGAAGAAAATTACATCGAACTTACATTTAGCGAATTAACAACGGACAGTGAATTATTTTGCCAGTTTGATGAACAAAATGGCGTGTTGCTTTTGGATGTAAAAAATAATTTTACCGATGAAGATTTTGAAATTATTTCAAATATCATTGATCCTTATTTTAAGGAGCATGGTGAGCTTAGAGGAATTATAATTAACTCAAAGAAATTTCCTTATTGGAAGGGTGCTAAGAATCGCGCTGAATATGTAAATTTTGCCGCCAATAATCATCATAAATTTGCTAAGGTTGCTTTTGGAATGAGTGGGTTTTTTATCAAAGTTATAATGGGAATTGCTAAGGGCCGTGTTCATCCAGAAATAAAACTTTTTAAATATAATCAAATTGAAAAGGCGCAGGATTGGATTTTGGAAGATTTGTTGAGGTAGAAAATGTGACTATAACCCTCCCCTTGAGGGAGGGTCGACGAGCGAAGCGAGTCGGGGAGGGGGTTAATTATTATAATATGTTAAAGGACCCCTCCCCGCATTGCCTTGCTAGAGCAAGGCTCTGCGACCCTCCCTCAAGGGGAGGGTGATTAAAAAGACACCTTCTTTTAAAAATTAAAAATTCATGATTATTCTCTCTTTCATAGGAATGTGTTTAGCTTGGGGCTTTAGCTGGTTTGCTATGAAGCTACAAGTTGATTCTTTTATTCCACTTTCTCTGTCAGTATTTTATCGTTTTGTTGCAACTTCATTTCTGATGTTTTGTTTATGTTATGTAACTAAACAAAGATTACGTTTATTTCCTGCGGAATGGCGCTTTCTCATCATAATTGGTCTTTGCAATTTCTGCTTAAATTTTCTCTTAGTTTATTCTGCAGTGCGTTATATTCCAAGCGGTGTTATGGCAACAATTTTTAGTCTTTCAATAATTGTTTCTGAAATAATTTCAGCCTTAATTGATAAAAGAAAAATTGAGAAGAAAGTGGTGGTGAGCAGCATCATTGGCACAATTGGTCTCACGTTATTTATTTTTCCTTTAATTAAAATTGGTGAAGATTCAAATATCACAAAAATATTAACTGGTCTTCTCATATCAATAGCCGCAATGTTTGTTTATTCTTTTGGCACCGTAATGACTGGTAAAAATAATAAAATTAATGCAACTCCGCTTTATACTTTAATTGCCTATGGATCTGGTGTTGGTGCGGTTTTTTTGTTAATTCTTAATTTGATAATTGGCAATAAATTTAGTTTTGACTTCTCAGCAAAATATTTACTTTCATTTTCTTACTTAGTAATTATTGCTTCAATTATTGCCTTCATTTGCTTATTTTACATGATTCAGAAAGTTGGTAGCACTAAGGCTAATTATACATCACTGGTTTATCCTATGATTGCTTTAACAACCTCTTCTTATTTTGAAGGATTTGAGTTTAAAACACTTAGTTTTATTGGATTTGCGATGATTGTAACTGCTTTGATAATTGAGTTTATGTCGAAAAATTTATTAAAAAAATCTTAAAAAAGATTGATGAGAATTAAGAAAATAGGCGGTTTGTTACTCACATTTTTATTATTCTTCTTTGCTACAATAGCAAATGCCAAAGATGGTAGTATTGATGATAATTTAGGTAAAAGAATTTATGATGTTTATAAACGTGGGCTATCTTCAAAATCAGAACAATTAGCGGGGGTTCCTTCAATTGGTGGTGCTCCTAATATGGAAGAAAATGATGATAGTGTTTCACCTTTAATGGAGGCAATTTACCTCGGCAAAAATGGCAAAAAAATTAAAGAAAGTGGAATTAAATTCTATGGTTGGCTTAATGCTGGTGGTAATTTAAGTACATCAAAAACTCATTATGATTTATCGGTTGGAACTGGTGGTAATGCTCCTTCAGGATATTATGATTATGCTAATCAAGTTATGCTAAATCAGTTGGTGTTAAATTTAGAAAAGTTTCCTGATGTTTCTCAAAAGAAAAAAATTTCTTACGGATTTCGCATTTCAACTCTTTATGGCACTGATTATCAATATACAATAGCAAGCCATTTGCTGAGTAATCAATTGCTAAAAAATCGTAATAAATATGGTTTTGATCCTTTTTTAATTTATGGTGATATCTATATTCCATATGTTGTGGAAGGCTTAAATATAAGGGTTGGTCGTTATGCAACTTTACATGATATTGAATCAAGTTTTGCTCCAGCAAATTATACTTACGGACATTCTCTGCTAAATATTTTTGATCCATACACTCATCAAGGTGCGGTTGCAACATTGAAATTAAACAGAAATTGGAAGACACAATTTGAAATTTATAATGGTTCTGACACTTCAATTAATGATAAAAAAAATGATAGAGCATCTGTTGGAGCTTGTGTTCACTTCACTTCAGATGATGGTGATGATAAAATTTATCCTTGTATAACAGGGCTTAATGGTGGCAAATATTCTTACAATAATTTGCAAATGAATTCAATTAATTGGTATCATAAATTTAACGATAAATGGAGCATGGCAAGTCAGGCTTATTATGCTTGGCAGGATAGGGTGCCAAATGCTAATAATGTAAATTCAGCGGCGCCAATTAATGGTACAAGAGCGGCGCAGTGCAATTCATCTGATTTAACTTGTAAATCAAGCTCAGTTGCGGCGGCGCATTATTTAGTCTATCAATTTAGTGCTAAAGATTTTTTCACTTTGCGTAATGATTTATTCAAAGATAATCACGGACAGAGAACGGGTTACAATACAACTTATTCTGGTCATACAATTGGCTGGACGCACGCAATTGGCAGTGTAATAAAAATTCGTCCTGAACTGCGTTTTGATCATTCTTACAATGCTAAGGTTTATAATGGTGGCACAAAATCAAGCCAATGTATTGCTGCTGCGGATGTGATCGTGTATTTTTAGTAGCCACATTCGTCATAATTATCGAATTTCAATTTCAAAAACATGACCAAACCAAAGGCTCTTATCATTGGAGAATGTTTACAATTAATATTTTCTTTACCATCTTTGCTTGCAAAATCAGGGTTTGAGGTTGATGCAATTAGCAATAATCCAATTCTTAAAAAAAGCAGATTTATTTCTAATTTTGAGTTGGTAGCTGGCAGAAATTTTATAGCTTCAATAGCTAAGAGGAACCTTGATGATTATGATTTTATTATTCCATCGGATGATTTGATTTATCTCTTATAATCAATTCAAACCTGCCTCTTGCAACTAAAATGAAGCTTTTACCAATTAATAGTGAAGAGAATTTGAAACATATTTATTCTAAAATTGGATTATCTTTAACCTTATCGAAAGCTGGTATTACAACTCCGGATTTTATTGTAGCAAATGGTCTTGATGAAGTGAAAGAAGCTGCTCAAAAATTACAATATCCTGTAATGATTAAAACAAATTCTGATTCTGGTGGAGTTGGAGTTTTTGAATGTAATGACGTTGCTGATATTAATAAAATTAATTCATCATTTTTTAATTCTCCTTTGTTAGTGCAGAAAAAAATTATTGGCACGGAGCTGGATTTATATGGGTTATATCGTGATGGTAAATTAATATATTTTACTTATTCGCAAATAAAGAAAGTTGCTAAAAACAAGTTTGGACCATCAAAACTTAGGCTTTACAAGCAGTTGAGTGTTGTTGATAAGGAAATATTTATTGAAATGAAGAATTTAGGTAAGGCGCTTGGTGCCAATGGTTTCGTTACTATTTCTTGTATAGAAGCAAATAATAAAAGATATTTTTTTGAAGCTGATATGAGACCAAATGTTTGAGTAGAATTTGCTAAATTTATTGGTGATGATCCAGCATTAAGAATTATTGATTGGTTTAAGGATGGTAAGGAATTGCAATATCCCTGCCAGCATAATAAAAAATATCCGAGTCAAATGATAATGCCTTATTTCATGAGATTAAGCAAGTTGGAAATACTTTTTAATCGCTATAGGGTTTTAAAATTTTTACCTTTTACAGAATATAAAATGTTGTTAGCATCATTATATGATAAGATCAAAATTAGAATTATACCTCAATTTAAACTAAAATTAAAAACTTTATTTTCTGTAATAAGAAGATATTACCGTCATCCGAAGTTACTGTTTAAAGCAAAGATGGCTTAAATTCCCCATTTTTTCATAAGATATTCTTCAACGCTTACGATTTCTTCTGTTTTGAGTGCGCGTCTAAAAATAACAAATTCTCCGATATACTCATTGAATGAATAGGTGGAATCATAACTTATTCTTCCAATATCAAAATAGGCAGTTGAATTTAAGGTTGAGTCAGAAAAAGTTGAAGTCATTGCGACGTTAGTTACATCGCTCTTATTAACACGAATTATTCCTGTGGTTGGTCTTCTGACTAACGTTATCACTTTTTGTTTTGCTGAAAAGTCAGATGGAGTTGTAACACTCACTCTTCCCGTTCCTTCAACACAACAATATCCATAGTCAAAACGTAAATAACCGCTTTCAGGAGCATGGAAATTAATACGATAATCTCCAGCTCCTAAAGTGTCGTGAATCATGAAAGGTGAGTTATTGTTTGGAACGGCAAGTTTTATCACTAGGAAAAAAGTTGTCTCATCTTTTTTGGTAAAATCCTGAAACTTAAATGAAGAAGTAGTAAGATAATCACCAGTGGTAGAGTCTCCATCAAATTGTAAAGCGGGAAGGTCGTTAATTCCACTTTCTTTAAATAATGGCTGCAGGTTTGAAGTTGCTTGAGCAAGATTTATTTTACTTACTGATTGTGGATTTAGATCATACCAATTATCAACATTCGCTCCATCAACTTGATCGGTTAAGTCAAAACTTTTATCTGATGTGCTTTCAAACCATACGGCAAGATCTTTAATACCAGCAATTGGAGAGCTTTGAGTAAGAGTTTTAGCAACGCTTAATCTTGATGCTGTTACAGTGAGCGAGAATTGTGTAACGCCAGCAATTATTATTCCAACGATCAATATAACGATTGAAAGTTCAATGAGTGAGAAATTTTTTTGAAATTTTTTGCATGATCGCGGACAGAAAAATTAATTTATTTTGGTGTTTTCTAAGTTAGGTCTAATTTTGATCAATAAGTTTTCAACATAGTGTAAGGTTATGATACTTAAAAAAGAGAAATTTAATTGACAATGAGAGCCTTTCAAGTTTTATTGATCATACCACGTTTTATCTAAACCCGCCACAAAATCACCAGAGACAGATTCATTTAGAAATTTTATCAAATTAAATTCGAATTCCGCAATTACTGGTGATGGAAAATACAGAAAATTCTTCAGATAACGACTTATTTATTCACTCACCATTCTGGCAAACTAGGCTTGAAAGCCTGTCTCATCCTGTTGCGGTAAGAATGGCGCAAGATTTGGATGCTGAAGGTTTCTTAGGAATTGGTGATGCGAATAAGTCTTTTTGGAAAGGCTTTAAACACGGAGAAGGGAAAAAAGATTCTAATATTGATTTTCTTCTTCGCATAAAAAAACAACATCCACAAAAAATTGTTCTTATTCAAATTGGTGAATTTTATGAAACTTGGGGCATAGATTCAGTTTTTTTAGTTGAACATTGTGGTATTAATAGAATGGGCAGAAAAGGCCCAAGAGCAGGCATGCCCCTTGCCAATATTCAAAGTGTTTTAGATGATTTAACATACGCTGGGTTTTCAATTGTGGTGTGCGAGCAAGTTGATGATGCACACAGAAAAGGGCGCAAAATAAGATTCATTTCAGAAATTATAACTCCGGCTTCGCCAACTTACACTTATGGTCTTGCCATGAGCCATAAGGCGAATATTTGTTTTCCTGAAACGCCGCCAGAATTTGGTGTTGCTGCAAATAGCAAAGGAATTAAGGTGGTTGAAATTAATCCTGACTTGCGTACTTCTTTGACTTTGGAAGGCTTGACAGAAGAAGCGGCAATTATTCGTCTTAATAAATATAGCGGCAGATTAAATCGAATTTTCTTACATGATAAAACGCCAAAATCTCTTTTAAGTGCAATCAATTTAAAGTTTCACAATTTAGTAAAAATTCAGGGCTATTCATCGCATGAATTTGCCAATCGCATGGAAGAATTAATAAAAATTGATTTGGGATTGGATGCAAATATTTCATTTCTAAAAACAACTCCATTATATGTAAAAAATTCTCCAAATCCTCTCTATCAGCAGACTGCGGAGCAAATTGGAATTTTGCCAAAAAGAGGAATTCCTGATCTTATTTCATTAATGCTTCCAAAAGGTAGTCCCGCAACATGCAAATATATTGTGCGTAATATTTTGCTTAATCCGCCTCCAATTGAGTATGCAAATAGCTTAAGAGAAGCGATTATTGAATTGCAAGCAAGCAACAAACAATTGCCAACTTTAATTGTTTCAAATCCTGCAAGATATATCAAAACTCTAAACAAGAATGAAGCGCATCCAGAGATTCTAAAAGATTTATTCTGTCTTGCTGAAATTTTTCTAACTTGCGAAAAAAATCTCTCTAAAGACTTTATAAAAAACAGTTTAGAAATTGTTTCCTATATTTCTTCAATTAGAGCGGAAGAGCAGGTTTTATCTGACGTGAGCAAAAAAATAATGAAAATTCTTTCACCAATTTTGCCTCTTGAAGAAGATTTAGCTTATGTTCCAAAAAATGAATTAATTCCCATCACTTTATTTGAGCGCGTTGAAGAAGAATTTAGAGGAAGAATTGCAAGAACTTCAAGTAAGAAAATTTCACATCTTTATGATGAGATAGAAAAAGCAGCGAAAAAATATGAAGAAGTTTTAGAGAAAAAATTAATTCCAGTAATTGAAACTATAAAAAAAGAAAGTGGCAAAGCGAAGAGAATTGCGCTTTCTTTTGACATTCACAATAATGCAATTTGGATGCTTGGCAGTGTTGGCTCTAAACACATTGAGGAATTTAATCTTATACATCCAATTGATCGTTATGGTAAGGAAGTTAAGGATAGATGGAGTGTGAAAGAGGTTGAAGAGGTGCTTGCAACATATAAGGAAATTGCCATTAAAACATATGAGGCAATTAAGGAAATTTTGAAAGAGGCTTCAAAAGAGCTTTCTCCTTACTGTTTGCCAATTATTCATTTGGCAACTTTTTCTAATTTAGTGAAAACAATTTATCTTCACATCAAAGAATGTAAGCCGCGAAATTGGACAACAAATTTTGTGAATCAAAAATCAGAGACACATAAAATTCATTTGGAAGAATTTTTTCCTTATTGGATGAAAGCGGGCGAGGCAGTTGAAAATTCAATGACATTCAATGGCACTTGTTTATTAACTGGGCATAATATGTCTGGGAAATCAACTTTGATCAGATCTCTTGCGGCTTCAACTCTTCTAGCTTCAAGCGGCTTTATGTTTCCGGCAAAAAATATTTCACTATCTGAAGAAATTGATGGATGGTTTGTAAGAACTGGCGCGGGTGATGATCCAGAAGCAGGTCTTTCCGCTTTTGCGGTTGAAATGACGGATATAAAAGTTGCGCTAAGAGACGCCACAAATAAAAGTTTTTTATTAATTGATGAACTTGGAAAAGGCACAGAATCAAGGGCAGGGCATGCAATTGCGGCAAGTGTTTTAGAACATCTTGAAGCAAGAAATATTAGAGCAATTTTTGCTACGCATTGGCATGAAATTTTTGCTAACAAAATAGTTAATTTAGAAAATGTAAAATTAATTAAAATGCATTGTGATGGTAATGTTCCATCTTACAAAGTGGCGGATGGAATGGATTTAAATTCTTCAGCATTTTATACGGCGGAAAAAGTTGGTGTTAATCAAGAAATCATTAAAAGAGCTGAAGAAATTGCGGTGGGCTATGATAATTCTGCAATTTCAAGATTAGAAGATTCAAAGCAAGAAGAGTTTATTTATTCAGATAAAATTACTTTAAGAGAAATGCTCGCGGCAGATGTTAATAATGATATCTCACAAATAAAACATCTTAAAGAAAATGAAATTCCAGCATTAAATGATATTGGTCACAGTGTGATTTATATTCTCAAAACTTCTAATAATTTTTTCTATGTTGGTGAGACAGATAATTTCTTACATAGAATAATGGCGCATCGCAACCGCATTGACAATGCCAAATGCGAATTTTTTTATATTTCTATTAAAGAAGGCAAAAGCCATGCTCGTCAGATTGAACAAAAACTTATTACCAAATTAAAAAATAAAGGCTTTCCAATGCTTTCAATTTCTGATGCAGAAAATTTGAATTTTGGGGTGAAAGGAGATGTTTGAGGAAGAGTTTTAGATTCTCGCTGGTTGAGCGAAGTCGAAACCAAGAGAATCTAAAAATCTTATTCTTGGTTTCGACTTCGCTCAACCAGCGAATAAGATTTTACTGATTAGCAAATATACATTGCGGTAATAATAACTAACGTTTCACAATATTGTGAATCTTAATTACCAAAATTGTCCCTGCCAAAATAAATGTAATAAGATTGGCAATTATTATAATTGGATTTTTGATTAGAATTCCATAGAGCAGCCACATTGCAACGCCGCTAACAAAAATTAAATATATCCAAAAAGAAACGCCCGAGGTATCTTTTGTTGCAATGGTTTTTATTACTTGTGGTAGGAAGCTAATGGTGGTAAGAAGCGCCGCGATATTTAATTAAGTTATCCATACGCTACATTTCAACCAAATTATTGTCGTGATAGATTTCTAGATTTGGATCATCAAGATTGACAATTCTAAACTTTTTTATACAATTACTCGCAAAAAATTGCCGAATGCCTTTCTAAATAGTAAAGTTTTGTTACATGATTAATACATCTGATATAATAAAAAATTACACAAAAGACACTGCAAGTTCAATAATTGAAGTTTTCTACAACGAATTAGTCTCAAAAGAAGATCAGAAATTGCTGGAATTGGCTTTCGCGAAGAAAATTGAGCAAGAGAATTTAGATAATTTCTTAAAAGATTGGGATATTGAAAAATATGGCGAAGGAAAGTCGTTGATGCTTTCTTATGTGATGAAAACAAATCCGCAGCTTAAATTCTCAAATTACGAAAAGCCAAGATTGGAAGGCCTTCTCAAATATCATCGTTTTCGTAATTTAAAGCTTATTTCTCATTACAATAAAATTGTTAAAGTACTAAATCAGGAAAATATTTTTCCAATGATTTTGAAAGGTGGTGCAATGAAGCATATTCGTCCTGAATTTTCTCGGGCTATGGGAGATATTGATATTTTAATTTTGGAAGAAGCAGAAATTACAAAAGCACGTGAAATTTGTAAGAATTTAGGTTATGTTGAAGAAATTCCTGACGATCATTCTATTGATTTACATTTGCCAAATTCAGAAGAGGGAACTGTTGATATTCATCGCTACATTGACCTTGAAACCAATTACGATAAATCATTTTCAAAAGATTTATTTTTGCGAGCAAAAAAAGAAGATGTTTTTGGATGTGAGGCTTTTGTACCTTGTTTTGAAGATTTGCTATTTTTAGGAATGATTAATTTAGCAAGAAATTTGAACAATAAAACCAGCTTGCAAGGAATTTTATATTCTCTGTTTGATTTTAAATATTTAAGTGAGAGTAAGGATTTTAATTGGGATTTGGTGTTACAAAATATTGTTAAAACCAACACTTATGCTCAGGCTCTCTTAGCAATGAAATTTATAAATAAGATTATTCCAAAAACTTTGCCGGAATATTTATTAAACAATAAAACAATTAATAAGAAGTTTAATAGACATTGTGATTACATAATATTTCACCATTTTTACTTTAACGATTTTAGGAAGATTTGTAAAAAACTAAGTATAAAAAAAGCTGTAAAGAGTTTAGAAAACATGAAAGATTACGTTTCTAAAAAGCCAAAATACTTTTTGTTAAAAAGAATAATTCGTAAGAATCACATTTTGATAAAAATCTTTTTGATGTTAAATAGTAGAAAACAAAGGGAATCTTAGGGATGAAAGAAGTTAAGGAAAATCAGAAAATCAAAGCGCATCTTCAAAAAATTGACTCTCACATTAAGAAGGGCAGGGATTTATTATATGAAAAGCACGTGCAGCTTGGATCAAAAAATGTTAAATTACTTTCTTATTCAAAAGAATTTGTTCCTTTCATTGAGAAGCAATTATCTTACACATTAAGAGAAGTCTCAAATAATTTTGATGCAACAATTGTCACGTGGCATGAAAAGGAAGTTGAGAAGTTTATTGATAATCTTACTGATAGTCACATCAAGCTACGTGTGCGTTTGGAACAATTAGCTCGTAAAACCAAAAATGTTGCTTTTGAGATTGTTGAAAATACAGATGAAAAGCACAATCTAATTACCAGAATAAATTATAGTGATGGGATTTTTAAGAGTTTTGAAATGATTGATTCTAAATATTCAAAACACCATCCAATTATCAGCGCAGTTTTTGACAATGGAATTATTAACGCTTATGATGGAGAAAATAATATTTATTATTACGGCGTTAAAGATTTACATCCTGAAGAATTCATAAAGCAAGGTCATATTTTTGTGCAGATTTTTAACAAAATCATAAAATCGCCAAATTCCAATCTTGCTCATGGAGCGGTTGTGGGTCTTGATAATAAAGGAATTTTATTTTGTGCAAGAGGTCAAAGGGGAAAATCAACTTTAGCGGTTTTATCAATGATGCAAGGTTTTGATTATGTTTCTGATGATTATTTGGTATTAGAAAAAGAGGGCGACCAACTTTATTCTTATCCAATATATTCAATTATAACTTTATCACCAAGAATGTATAATGAACTTTATGATGATTTAAAAGGAAAGTTCGTTTCAAATAATGCACGCAGAGATAAATATGTGATTGATATTAAGGCTTATCACGAGGCTTTTCGTGATAAGTATGAAGTAAAAATTTGCATGTTTCCACAAATAACTGCGGATGAAAAACCAAGCATTGTTGCTTGTAAAAAAGGACGAGGAATAACTCAACTTGTCCATTCAACAATCAATCAAATGCAGGATAAGCACGATATTCAAACAATTCAGAAAATGATTTCATTTGTGAAGGATTTTGATTTTTATCAAATTAATTTATCTTCTGATATTAAAGCGAATGTTGAGTGTTTAAGGCAGTTTTGTAGTAAAATTAACTAACTAAATCTTATCCGCTGTTTGAGCTTGTGACAAACCAAGGATAAGATTAAAAAATTATTTAATTTTTCTTGGTTTGTCACAGGCTCAACCAGCGAAAAATTAGACTTAACTAAAAACAACTAAGCGAATCAAAACTATGGCTATTTATAAACTTAATGAAGAAAAAATGTTTGCTGACATCACTGATAATGTTGCAATTATAATAAATAGTGAAACTGGAATTTACTACGGTATGAACGGTTTTGGCACTTCAGTATTTGAAAATATAATCAAAGGGGTTCCAACTGAAAAGGTTTTAGAAGAATTAAAAAAAATTCCTAATATTTCACCAGAAATTGAAATTAGATTTAACGCTTTTCTTGAGGCTTTAATTGAAAAAGAATTAGTGATTGTAAGTGATGAAATTAATGAAGAGGAAATAAAAATTGATCCAACTATTGCTCTTAATGACGAATTTGCTTTGAATGTAAGTGAATATAATGATGCTCAAGAGTTATTACTTGCTGATCCAATTCACGAAGTAAAAGAAGAAACTGGATGGTCTCCTGAAAAAGAAGCTTTAAATCCTGATGTAGAGGATGTTGCAAGACGTGAATCGAAAATGGAAAATTTAGATGGTTAAAATTTCCGTTATAATTCCAATATATAATACAGCGCAATTTTTGCCAAAATGCCTTGAAAGTGTTTGTGGTCAAACATTGCGCGATATTGAAATTATTTGTGTTAATGATTGCTCAACTGATAATAGTTTGGATATTTTGCAAGAATATGCAAAGCACGATAAGCGCATCAAGATAATTGATTTAAAAGAAAATAAAGGTGCTGCAGTTGCAAGAAATATTGGGGTGGAGAATGCTTATGGAGAATATTTGGGCTTTGTTGATTCTGATGATTTTATTGATCTAAATTTTTACGAAAAACTTTATGACCTTGCTAAAAAAAGCAATTGCGAGGTTGTAAAAGGAAATATCAAAATGTTCTGTCTAGAAGAAAATGCTGTTATTGATAAGAAAACTTGGATCGATGTAAATAAAAAAGTCATAACAAATAAAGCAAATTTTTATTGTGCTTTCACGTCAGCTATATTTGAACTATCTTTTATTAAAAAAAATAAAATTACTTTTCTTGATAAGTTAACTCATTTTGAAGATCCATATTTTGCAATTAAGGCGGCAATTTTTTCTCAAAAGATCGAAGTTACAGATGATGTTTGTTATTATTATGTTCAAAATCCGCAATCATCTTCAAATAAAAAACCTACAATTGATGACGTAAATTCAATTAAAATTGCTGTTGAGAAAATCCTTGATTTGTTAGATCAACATTGTGATGACAAAACGCACTATGTGATTGTTTTTAACTTTTTATTAGAATTGGTTTTAACTTGGTGTAATAGAATTGATGTTGATAATGACATAACTAAAATGGCAATAGATATATTATTTGTTTTATTTAATCGCTGTAAATTTGCCAGACAGTGTAGTGTTTACCATTTTTTAGAAAGAAAAAATATTCACAATCAAGAAATGCTTCAAAGGAAGAAAAATGGTAATATTAAACGAATTCAGGAAATGAGAAATAACGTTAAGTCTAGTATAGGAAATGCCTAAAATTTCAGTAATAATACCAGTTTATAATGCGAGAGAATATTTAGGAAGATGTCTTGATAGCGTTTGTAATCAAACTTTGGAAGATGTTGAAATTATATGTGTTGATGACTGTTCAACGGATAATAGTTTAGAAATTCTGGAGAAATATGGTGCTAAATATAAAAATTTGAAAGTTGTTCATTTAGAAAAAAATCAAGGAGAATCAATTGCCAGAAATACTGGTTTAAAATTAGCCAAAGGTGAATATATAGCTTTTGTTGATAATGATGATGAAATTGACCTAAATTTTTATGAAAAGCTTTATGAAAAAGCCAGTTCAACAAGCTCTGATATTGCGAAAGCTCAAGTAACAACAATAGGATATGATGGCAAAAGAACTGTTTCTCAGCAAATTCAAAATGATAGTAAGTTTATGTTTGTTGGTGACTGGTGGACGGCAATTTATAAAAGATCAATGATTAAGCAAAATAACATATTGTTACCTGAAAATTATCCTCTTGGTGGAGATTTGTTATTTTTAAATGAGGCTGTAGCAAAGGCTAATAAATTAGAGCTAGTTCATGGAGTTTATTATTATCATTACAAAAGGGAAAATAGCGGAGATTCTAAAGTTCTACCAATGTTTAAAGTGAGATCAGCTTTAGACATGTTTGATAGAATTATTGAAAATACTATTCTTAATATAAAACCATGCGAAAAAGTATATTCCTTTGTTTTTTTAAGCTATATCATGGCTTGTTTTTATATTTCACAAAAAAGCACAGAAGTTGAGGCAAAAGAGCTCTGTGCTAGAATGGCTATAAAATTTCATGAGAAATGTCAGGATAAGGATAATTTAAAACTAGAATTATCAAAAAAATTTCCACATTTATTTTTATTAATTGAAGGCAAGGATGTTGATAGAATTACAAGCTTGTTAGTTAAGTCTAAAAATCTTTCTCAATTAGTCATATCAGAACTGCGTTCTAGAGTTATTCGAGACTGTCTTCAAAATACGCAAGGTAAAGAGGTTCTTCCTGACTCACTTCGTGGCTCTAATCAAAATAAAGATCTGTTAAAAGGAAATATTACTAAAATTGGGAAATAAAATATGTCCATACCAAAAATTTCAGTAATAATTCCAGTTTATAATGCTGAAAAATATCTAAGCAGATGTCTTGATAGCGTTTGTAATCAGACTTTAAAGGATATTGAAATTATTTGTGTTAATGATTGTTCAAGTGATTTAAGTGCGGAAATTCTTTTCGAATATTCACAAAATTACAAAAATTTAACCTTTATAAATTTAGAAAAAAATCAAGGAGAATCAGCAGCGCGTAACGCTGGACTTGCTTTAGCCAAAGGAGAATATTTGGGTTTTATTGATAATGATGATGAAATTGATTTAAATTTTTATGAAAAATTATATGAAAAATCTAAAGAGAAAAATGCTGATATTATAAAAGGGCAGGCGGTAGAGATTTCTTATAATGGTATAAAACATGTCATAAAGCAAATGCATGAAAATGATGATAAATTGCTTTTTGCAACTTATTGGTGGAGCGCAATTTACAAGAAATCTCTGATAGTTGAAAATAATATTTCTTTTTCAATTAATCATTCTTTAGGTGGTGATATTTTATTTCTAAACAGAGCCGTGATCGCGGCTAAAAATTTAGCACTTGTTGATGGGGTGTATTACCATTACTACAGACGTGAAGATAGCGGAGATTCAAAAATTTTGTCAGAGGAAAAAATTAAATCTGCTTTAGATATTTATGAAAGAATTATTGATAACATAAATTCAAATATATCATCTAAAACGCAAATCTATGGATTCATTTTTCATCATTTTATCATTGGTTGTTTTTATTTATCGCTAAAGGCAGATAGTAATGAAGCAAAGCAGCTATGTGCTAAAACAGCAGCTAATATTTTTCAAAAATGCCATGATAAAAATGGTCTAGAAATTTATTTTTCCAAAACAATTCCGCATTTATTTTTGATGTTAAAAAATCAAGATATTGCTGGAATTGAAGAAGTATTAATAAAATGTAAATCACGCATGGAGCTTATTACATCGGGGCTTCGTGCCAGAATCAAGAAATAAAATAAATATGACAAATCCTCTAATCTCAATAATAATGCCAATAAAAAATGGCTCAAATTATATGAGGGAAGCATTAAACGCCATAAAAGCACAAAATGTTGATATGGAAATTATTGTTATTGATGATGGATCAATTGATGAAACGGCTAAAATCGCTGAGAGTTTCGGTTGTGTTGTTCTAAAGCATGAAATTTGCAAAGGTCTTGTATTTTCAAAAAACACAGGATTGAAGGTTGCTAAAGGAAAATATGTTATGTTTCACGATCATGATGAAATAATGAATGAGAATGCTTTGCTACAAATGCTTCAAGAAATTGAGCAAGATGAAAAAATATTTGCTGTAATGGCGCAATTAAAGGATTTTTTCTCTCCTGAATTACCAATGGAAGATGCGAAAAAAGTTGTTATCAGGTCAGAGCCTTATTTTGGTTTATTTTCTGGTGCAATCTTAATGAAGAGGGAGGTTTTTGATATTATAGGATTATTTGACGAGAGCTTGAAGGCAGGTGATATCATAGAATGGACAGGAAAAATGGATAAGCATAATCTACAAATAAAAAGGCTTAATTTTGTTTCAGTAAATAGAAGGATTCATAATTCAAATTTTGGGCGTACCAATAAAGACAAAGAATATAAGGATTATGCCTCAATTCTTCGTGCAAAAATTAAAAGAAATTAAATAGTGAAAAAAATATTAGTAACTGGCGGAGCGGGTTATATTGGTTCTCATGTTGCTTTAGAGCTATTAGATAGTGGTTTTGAAGTTGTGGTTGTTGATGATCTTCGTTCTGGGTTTGAATTTCTAATTGATAAAAGAGCAATTTTTGAGAATTGTGATATTGGTAACCAAAATAAAATCTAACAAATTATTGATAAATATTCCTTTGATGGAGTTATTCATTTAGCGGCTTCTACTTGTATTGCTGATTCTGTTATGAATCCGCTCAAATTTTATCAAAATAATGTTGTTGCCACTAAAAACTTTCTTGAAGTTTTATTATCAAAAAAAATCTCTAATTTTGTTTTTTCTTCAACAGCTGCGGTTTTTGGTAATGTTTTGCAAGATCAAATTCCAATTAAAGAAAATTGTGCTAAAAATCCTCTAAATCCATATGGTGCTTCTAAATTAGAAATTGAAAATACTCTTACAAAAATTGCAAATTCTAATAGTGATTTTCGTTTTGTAACTTTGCGCTATTTCAATGCCTGTGGTGCCGATCTAGAAATGCGCAGTGGAGAGTGTCATGAAAATGAAACTCATATTATTCCACTAGCCTTACAAGTGGCTCTTGGTCAGAGAAGTGAATTTGAAATTTTTGGTGATGATTATAATACATTTGATGGGACATGTGTTCGTGATTATATTCATGTAAGTGATTTAGCTAAAATTCATGTTAATGCTGTTAAATATTTGATGGGTGGTGGTAAAAGCGATAGTTTTAATTGCGGTTATAAATCTGGATTTTCTGTTAGAGAAATAATCAGCGCGATTGAGAAAAACACTCAAAAGAATGTTAATGTAAAAATAACCAAAAGAAGAGAAGGTGACCCTGATATTCTAATTGCTGATAATAGTCATCTAATCAACAAATTAGGCTTCAAACCACAATATAATGATTTGGATTTAATTATAAAAACTGCTTATAATTGGGAGATCAAAAAACATCTTATTGTGGTTTAAAAAAACGGCATAATGAAAAAAGTGTGGTGCTAAAAAGTTGATAAAAAATAGATTATAAATAATGATACAAAGAGTTCTTTATAAAAACTCTCTTACAACTTTCATAATCATTTCAACATATTCTTCTTTTTGACCCACTGGGGCTACATAGTAAATGGCCTCTCTTGCTTCTTCATAATTAAATAATTTTGCAATTGTACAAGCAGCTAAATATTGTGAAGACATGCATCCACCAGCGGTGCTAATATTTCCTTTTGCATAAAAGGGCGCGTCTATAATCTTAGCTCCAGCTTCAATTGCCCAAGTTTTTGTTGTAAGATCAGTGCAGGCAGGAATGTCATTAATTAATCCCAGTTTTGCCATTAATAAAGTGCCAGAACATTGTGCACCTATTAATTGACGATCTGGATTTAGTTTAATGCGTTTTAATATTGATGAATCTTGCGCAACTTCTCTGGTGTAAATTCCGCTACCAAATAATACCGCATCTGCATTAGAAGCAGATTCTAGCTGTTCTTTTACCTCTATTTTTACACCATTTATTGAAGTTATTTTAGAGGATGGACTGGTAATTGAAGCTTGTAAGCCTTTATTCTTAAGACGATTTAGAATTCCAAGAGCAATAAATGAATCTAATTCATTAAATCCTTCAAAGGTTAGAATTGAAACTTTCATAAAATTAATAATTTTGTTTTTTGATGTCCTTTTTCATCAAAATTATTTGGATCAAGCCATTTCTCAAAAGAGCTTTTAATTTTAGGCCATTCATTATCTAAGATTGAGAAAAATGCAGTGTCGCGATTTTTACCCTTTGTAATCATATGATGTCTATGAACTCCTTCAAAAGTAAAACCAAAACGACGAGCGGCTTTTTTTGAAGATTCATTATTATTATTGCATTTCCATTGTAATCTTCTGAATTTTAGATTTTCAAAAACATGATTCATCAGCAGAAAAACTGCTTCGCTTGCCATTGTGGTTTTTTGCAATTTTGGTGAAAAAACAATGCCACCAATTTCAACTGTTTTATGTTCTAAGTTAGAATCTATAAGGCACAAGACTCCCAAAGCATTTTTTGAAATTTTATCAATGACAGTATAATAAATTCTGCTTTTGTGATTCTCACAATCTTTTAACCAAGAAAGAAATGATTCTTGATCTTCGTAGGGACCATTTAGAAGATATTGCCAAATATCATTATGATCTTTTATTGATTTCCATAAATCAGTGCCGTGTTTTTCAAGGTTTAATATGTATTCATGTTAAATCATTTACATTTAATTGTGAGATCTCCTGATATTGCTGGATTTATTAGGGATTTTAAAACTTACACTTCAAAAAGATTGATTGAAAATATTAGGAAATATGAACCGAATGTTTTGGAGATTTTTAAAACTGATTGTGAAGGTTATCAATTTTGGAAGAAAGATAATCAACCTAAGATAATAGAAAGTACTAGGTTCTTTGAACAAAAGATGAATTATATTCACAATAATCCAGTTGCTAAAGGATATGTTGATAGAGCAGAATTTTGGAAATGGTCTTCAGCTAATTTTGATTCTTTGATTGAGGTGATGAGGATTTAGGAAACGTGAGGAACTGTCTTCAAGTCAGTTCCTGCTCTATATTGTGTTTCTTTTTTCATCATCTTTCAGCGGGAACTAGCTTGTAGCCACTACTGTCCGGTTAAGAGCTGAACAGACTGTAAGCTCCATCAAACTCATGGTTTGTATTTTTGTAATTTTGTTTGACGAAGTCGCTTAAATTCTTGGTTCTCTCAAATAATGAGA
>JAGWYT010000017.1 GCA_018969185.1 Rickettsiales bacterium
AAATGCTTCGCATTTTGATCCACCCTCTTTTTCAAAGAGGGTTTTTCACCACAACCCTAAAAAACTTTTTCTTCCCAACTGACAAATCAAATTCTGTTTTTTCTTTAAATGAATGATGAATGTCTAAAACCGCTTCACCATTGATTTTAACTGCCTTTCCTTCAATAAGTTTTTTAGCTTCACCGTTTGATGAGCTAGCGCCAATTTCTTTAATAATTTCAACTAATTTTTTCTCACCATTTTCTAAAGAAATTTCTTTAAGTTCATAAGCGGCAGAGCTTTTGGCAATAAAAATTTCACGAGCTTTATTTAAAGCTTCATTTGCCAAATTTTCACCATGACAAATTTTTGTTGCTTCAAAAGCCAGAATTTCCTTAGCCTTGTTGATTTCTTGATCCTTTAATTTTTCTAATTCCGCAATTTCTTCTAAAGATAAATCAGTAAACAACTTCAAGAATTTAGCAACATCGGCGTCGTGAGTATTTCTAAAATATTGGAAATAATCAAAAGGTGAAAGCATTGTTTCATCAAGCCAAACTGCACCATCAGCGGTTTTACCCATTTTTTTACCATCTGAGGTTGTAAGTAAAGGCGAAGTCAAACCGAAAGTTTCTTTTGCGGAGATTCTACGACATAACTCAACTCCATTCACAATATTTCCCCATTGGTCAGAACCACCAATTTGTAAATGGCAGCCATGTTTTTTATTTAATTCGTAAAAATCATAGGCTTGTAAAATCATGTAATTAAATTCAAGAAAAGATAAAGGTTGCTCACGCTCAAGCCTTAATTTTACTGAATCAAAAGTAAGCATGCGATTAATTGTAAAATGTCTGCCAACATCTCTTAAAAATTCCAAATAATTTAAATTTTTTAGCCAATCATCATTATTTACTAAAGTGGCGGCATTATTACCTTCAAAGCTAATAAACTTTTCTAAAGTTTTTTTAATTCCACTTAAATTTTCATTAATCTTTTCTGCTGTTAAAACCTGACGAGCTTCATCTTTTCCAGAAGGATCGCCAATTTTAGTAGTGCCCCCGCCAAGTAAAACCAAAGGCTTATGACCATGTTTTTGTAAAAGGCGAAGAATCATGATTTGAATTAAACTGCCAGCATGCAAAGATTTGGCAGTGCAATCAAAGCCAATATACGCTGTTATTGGCTTTGCAGCCATTAATTCATCAAGTTCTTTTTCATGAGTGCAGGCAGCAAAAAAACCGCGTTCTTTAAATTCTTTAAGAAAATTTGATGTAAAATTCATTTTTAAGCTTTATGATTGTTATTACTGCTATTATCCAAAGCACACTTAAATTAAGCAATTCCTTTTTAAATGAATATTGAAGAAAAACAAAAAATTACATCTGACTGGTTTAAATCATTGCGCGATAAAATCTGCGCTGAATTTGAAAAAATTGAAGAAGAATATTGTCAGAAGAGTAATATAAAAACTCACGCAAAATTCGTCAGAAAAAATTGGAACAGGGAAGGTGGTGGATCTGGCGAGATGTCTTTAATGAAAGGTGAGGTTTTTGAAAAAGTTGGTGTGAATTTTTCTAAAGTTTATGGTGAATTTTCTGATGAATTTAAAAAACAAATTCCTGGGGCTGAAGAAAATCCTAATTTTTGGGCAAGTGGCATTTCTTTAGTTGCGCATATGAAATCACCTTTAGTTCCTGCGGTTCACATGAATACTCGCTTCATTTGCACTACAAAAAGCTGGTTTGGTGGCGGGGCTGATTTAAATCCGATGTTTGAAAATAAAGAAGATACTAATGACTTTCATAAAGCTTTTAAAGCAGCTTGTGATAAGTCTGACCCATTATATTACGATAAATTTAAAAAATGGTGTGACGAATATTTCTTCATCAAACATAGGAATGTTGCGCGTGGAGTGGGTGGAATTTTCTATGATTATTTGAATACAGATAATTTTGATAATGATTTTATTTTTACTAAAAATGTTGGGCTGGCTTTTTTAGAAATTTTCCCTAAATTAGTGCGCCGTCACATGTTTGAAAAATGGACTAATGAGCAAAGAGAAATACAGCTTAGAAAGCGTGGCTTATATGCTGAGTTTAATTTGGTTTATGATCGTGGTACAAAATTTGGCTTAATGACGGGTGGAAATACAGAGGCGATATTAATGTCTCTGCCGCCGGTAGCTAAGTGGGATTAAAGCGACGGACGTAGTCCGTAAGAACAGCCTAAACGGCTGTTCTTAGCTTTAATCGGGCAAAGGAGCGTCAGCGACGCTCTGCCCAGGCAACATATCATCTTCGAGCGAAGCGAGAAAAGTGATATGTTGTGTTTGTAATTTTTAAGAAATAATAAAATGCAAAAACTAGAAAAAATATATGAAGGTAAAGCAAAAGTGCTTTATACAACTTCTGAAAAAGACCAATTAATTCAATATTTCAAAGATGATGCAACAGCTTTCAACGCACAAAAGAAGGCGGTGATTGAAGGTAAAGGTGTTTTGAATAATTTTATCTCAGAACATATTATGCAAGAAGTTGCTAAAATAGGCGTTCCAACACACTTTATAAAAAGATTAAGCGAAAGAGAACAATTGATAAAAAAAGTTACAATAGTTCCTCTTGAAGTGATTGTTAGAAATATCACTGCTGGCTCAATGGCAAAAAGGCTTGCTATTCCTGAAGGAAATGTTTTGCCAGCACCAGTTTTTGAAATTTGTTATAAAGACGACGCCCTTGGTGATCCTTTAATCAATGATGATCATGCTATTAATGTTTTGAAGGTTGTTACTGCAAAACAGCTTGATGAAATAAAAAATTATAGTTTAAAAATTAATCAATTTTTACAAAAAACTTTTGCAGAAATTAATATTAAATTGGTTGATTTTAAGATTGAATTTGGGTTTGATAATGCCGGAAAAATTCTTTTAGCTGATGAAATAAGTCCTGATAGTTGCAGACTTTGGGATGCTTCAACTTCTGAGAAACTTGATAAAGATCGTTTTAGAAGAGATCTTGGTGGCTTAGTTGAGGCCTACAAAGATGTGGCTTCAAGGCTAAAAATTAAAATTACAAAACCCTAACTTTTGCTTTGAATTTTGTCGTTATTTTATAGTTTTAACTCAGTCATGTATTGGTAATACACTCCGTTCGTTAAAACTATAAACTGCCTAAAAATTCTTTGCAAAAGCGGGTTTTTAAAAAAGTATTAATTAAAATATTTATACATGAGAGTAAGAATTCTAATCACTTTAAAAAAAGGTGTTCTTGATACACAAGGAAAAGCAATTGAAAATTCTTTAGTAAAAAATTTAGGCTTTTCACAAATTTCGCAAGTTCGTCAAGGTAAGCTTGTAGAGGTTGAAATTAATGAAACTGATTTATCAAAAATCAAAAATGTAGTTGATGAAATTTGCGATAAGTTGTTAGTAAATAAAGTAATTGAAGATTACACTTACGAGGTAATTAATTAATATGAAATCAGCAGTTATTGTTTTTCCAGGCTCAAATTGTGATCGCGATGCGGTTGATGCTTTGCAAAAAATAGGTAGCAAAGTTTCAAAAATATGGCATCAAGAAACAACCATTGATAATGATCTTGATTTGATAATTGTCCCAGGTGGTTTTTCTTATGGTGATTATTTGCGATCTGGTGCAATGGCGGCTATTTCTCCAGTTATGCTTGAAGTAAAAAGATTAGCTGAAAAAGGTGTAAAAGTTCTTGGAATTTGCAATGGTTTTCAAATTCTTACAGAGGCTGGTTTGCTTGATGGCGTATTGCTTCGTAATAAAAAAGTAAAATTTTCTTGTCGTAATGTTTTGTTAAGCGTTGAAGATTCAGGCACTGCTTTTACCAATAAATATAAGAAAGGTCAAATTATCAAAGTTCCAATTGCCCACATGGATGGTAATTATTTTGCGGATCCAGCAGTTTTAAAGAAGTTAGAAGATAATGGTAATATCGCTTTTCGTTATGTTGATGAAAATGGTAATGTTACTGATGATGCTAATCCAAATGGTTCAGCACTTAACATTGCGGGAATTTTTAATGATAATAAGAACATACTTGGCATGATGCCACATCCAGAAAGAGCAGTTGATATTAATACTGGATCATCTGATGGGCTTCTTCTTTTTCAAAGTCTTCTAAACTTGTCATAAATCTCTACTGTGATGTCTGTCTAAGATTATTTGCTGCAGCTTTGCGGAGTGTACATTTAATACACCTCTAAGGTTCTGGATCAGAGTATACAGCCCATCAACAGTGAGATTTATAACAGGTTCTTTTTAGCTTCTCTTTTTTTCTTTGCTCAAGTTCTTCTAACTCTTTCTTTTCTTGCAACTCTTTAAGTGCTTGCTTTTCTTTCTTTTTCTTTAATTCTACTAAATCATTAATTAAAGAATTTCTGATATTTTGTGCGGCAACTTTTGTGATGTTAAGTTGTACATATTCATCCGCGCTATATGTTCCGAAACGATTACTGGTTACGTCATAGTTGTCGTTAACTATTGTCTGTCCAGTGGAGATTGTTTCTGCTGTTGTTAGATCTTTTAATTCATAACTAACATCAAGATATATCTTATTACGTCCAGAAGAACCTGTTGCAGTTGTAAATGTTGAGCTGATGATTTTTTTTGCTTTTAAAATTAGAAAATATTTTGGTTCTGCTGCGATATTATCAGGATTTAGCAGATCATAAATATTATTTTTTAAATCTTGATCAAGTTTGGTGCGATCTTTCTTAATTCTAATTGCAGCTAATTCATTTTCGTAAGAAAAATTTTGTGATTCTGAATTATTAATCTCTTTATAAGCTGCTTGAAAGCCGCAGCTAAAGGTATTTGTGATAATTAGAATTATAAGAATTTTTCTAAGCATTTTTTAAAGCGCTTTTAATGAATGCAACGAAAAGCGGATGTGCAGCAAATGGTTTTGATTTTAATTCTGGATGGAATTGCACACCGATAAAAAATGGATGATTAGGAATTTCAACAATCTCTGGAAGCTTTCCATCAGGCGACATACCAGAAAATTTCAACCCTGCTTTTTCTAATTTTTCTTTGTAATTAGTATTTACTTCATAGCGATGACGATGACGTTCTGAAATTTTATTTTTACCATAAATTTTTTCAGCTAAAGTTCCTTTTGAAATAGTACAAGGATAAGCTCCAAGTCTCATAGTTCCACCAAGATCACTTCCAGCTTTTTTAGTTTTTTTGCCAGTTTTATCTTGCCATTCATGCATCATCCCAATTAAGAAACTTCCTTTTTTTGATACCTCAGTTGATGTGGCGTCTTTAATGCCAAGAACGTTACGAGCATATTCAATTACTGCCATTTGCATACCATAGCAAATTCCAAGACAAGGAATGTTATTAGTTCTGGCTTGCTTAAGCATACTAATTTTTCCTTCAACGCCATCTTCGCCAAAACCACCAGGGACAAGGATTGCATTGATATTTTTTGGTAAAACACTTTCCTTATTGCGGGCATTTACCCAAATAATATTAGCTTTGCTTTTTTGTGAAAAAGCTGCGTGATCAACGGCTTCAAGCAATGATTTGTAAGAGTCACGATATTCAGTATATTTTCCAACAATTGCGATATTTACTGTTTTTTGTGGATTTCTAATTGCGTCTTGAATTTTGATCCATTTAGAAAGATCAGGTTTTTTCTTATAATCAAGATTGAAGAATTTTAATAATTGTGTATCAAGATCATTTTTATGATAAACTAATGGAACCTCGTAAATACTATCAGCATTTGGTGCGGCAATTACATTTCCTTGTGGAATTGAACACATTTTAGCAATTTTTTCTAAATGAGATTTACTAACTGGTCTTTCAGCACGACATAGTAAAATGCTTGGTTGAATGCCAATTGAACGTAATTCTTTTACCGAATGTTGCGTTGGTTTTGTCTTTAATTCATTAGCACTTTCAATGTAAGGAAGTAAAGTTAAGTGCAAGAAGGCGCATCTTTCTTGACCATATTCATAACCTAATTGACGAATTGCTTCAAAGAATGGTAAAGCTTCAATATCACCAACGGTTCCACCAATTTCGCATAAAGCAAAATCAACATCGTTAATGTCATTTAAAATAAATTCTTTAATGAGGTCTGTAACATGTGGAATCACTTGCACTGTGCCACCAAGATAATCACCTTTTCTTTCTTTTGATAAAAGGTTAGAATAAATTTGACCAGCAGTGATATTGTCGGTTCTTTTAGCATCAACGCCTGTGAATCTTTCATAATGTCCTAAATCAAGGTCTGTTTCTGCACCATCTTCAGTTACAAACACTTCGCCATGTTGAATTGGGCTCATTGTTCCCGGATCAATATTTAAATAAGGATCAAGTTTTTTTAATCTAACTTTGTAACCTCGTGCTTGTAAAAGAGCTGCCAAAGAAGCAGATGCCAAGCCTTTTCCAAGTGATGAAACAACACCACCGGTAATGAAAATAAATTTCGTTTTAAAAGATTTTTTTGAAGTCATGAATATGATTTTTTTGCATGAGATCTTTCGTCAAGATTTTCTAAAAGAAAATCTAGGGCTCAAGATGACACTCAATGTCATCCTGAGAGCGAAGCCCGAAGGATCTCTTCAGTTATTTGCCAGTCATTATACGATCAACCAACTGTTTAATCGTTGGAACAAAACCATTATTATAATATGGATCAGTTGCAAAGCGGTAAGCACTGTGCCCCGCAAACATTAACTGATTTTCAATATCAATTCCAAAACGCACATCTTGCAATGTTTTTTGAATACAAAAACTTCTAGGGTCAGCTTTACGCGCCGTTGTATAATGCATTTCCTCCTTATCTGCCCAGTTACTGAAACGGCATTGGCTTAAGCAGCCCATACAATTAATTTGATCCGTAACAATTTGCTGTGCTTTTGATTTATCAACAAACATCAAAGTTTCGTCAGGTGTTTTCATACCTTCAGTGTGACCAGCTTTAATCCATTCATCAACTTTTGCTTTATCTGAAGATTTGATATAAACAACGCGGCCTCTTTGACCAAAAGGAATCTCAGCATCAAAACCTTCTTCAGCTTTAGCGCGATATTCAACTTGTCTTATTTCACGTCCTTTTAATTCACGAATAAAATCATTTTCAATTGCTGAAGAGTAAAAGCCAGTTGGACTGAAACGATTTAAATAAACATCACCTTTTTTAAGAGTAAGAAGTCTTTTTTTCCATGAATCATGAACGGGATATTCTTGCGTCAAAATAGGGCGGGTTCCAAATTGGAAGACGATTGGTCCAATTTCAGGGTTATCAAGCCAATGTTCAAATTCTTCAATATTCCACACACCACCAGCCATCACAATTGGCACATCATTTAAACCAACCGAATTCATGAAAGTGCGAAGTTCGGCAACTCTTGGATATGGATCTTCATAGGCATTTGGATCTTCAGCATTAGAAAGACCATTATGTCCACCGGCTCTCCACGGGCATTCATAAACTACACCACCAAGTAAATCTTTTGCTTTATAATAACTTCTTTTCCACAAGGCACGAAAGGCGCGCATTGAAGAAACAATTGGGTAATAATAAACTCTGTATTTTTCAGCAATTTCTGACAAACGATAAGGCATTCCCGCACCGCAAGTAATGCCGTGAACCAAGCCTTTTGCGCCATCAAGAATTCCGTGTAAAACACGTTCTGCGCCACCCATTTCCCATAAAATATTCATGTGAATTCTGCCCTGTCCTGAAGAGATATCGTGAGCAATTCTTGCTTGTGAAATTCCACCTTTAATGGCGTATTCAATAAGTTCTTCGTGTTTTTCTCTTCTGGTTGAAGTTTTATATTCAGGTGCGATGAACTTACCATTTTCATCAATATAATCAGCGTTTACTCCAGAAAATGTGCCAACAGCGCCAGCTTTAGCAAAATGTCCAGCGGTAACGCCATTAGTGATTCCAACACCTTTTCCGCCTTCAATAATAGGAAGGCATTCAAGACCAGAAATATTTAAAGATTTGATAGATTTTAGCAAAATAGCCCCTAAGAAATTGATATGACAATTGATAAATAATGAAAGGGTCCAAAAATAAAGAAATTTGAAAAAATAGCAATAGAAATTTCATATTACACGCGGTGTACGAGTTCAGCCATTCAAAATCGTATTAAACTCCAACGATCCTGCTGTCATAAATGCAAAGCTATGCACTAGAATCCTTCTCAAGACTTTCGAAGCAAGATTTCACAGATTCTTTGCCAATAGCTTGAATGTGGAATCTATCAACTAGTTGAGAATTAGACACTGTTAGCTAATTTTTTGCATCAATTTTTTAGGAAATTTTTAGCGATTTTTTTAGAAATTTTTAATAAATATAGGCATATTTTAAAAAAATTTCTGACAAAAGGAGCAAAAATTTACAAAAAAGTGATGTAAAAATCTTAAAATATAAAATTAGCTAACAGTGTCTACTATCTTCCTCTCCTGTTACTCAAGCGCAAGACAGGGTCTTTGACCCCGTCTTTAAGTTCATATCAAAAAATGAACATGTAGATTTAGTTAAGATTAAGGATGAAATGAGCATGTGGACTTGGGGCAGAGACCAAGTCTAGCGCCGGAATATCAGGTTTCAAGTAAGGTAGAAGCTTTCACTTTTCAACAATCCTTAGCGAGATTTTTTGGACCTCTTTGTTGGTTGTTGGTCATTTATGCTTTCAACTTCAAAACTTGTTATTTGAGATGGTGGTCGTTGAGGATCTTCACCCTTTGTTTCCTCAACGCCCAGTGTTTCTCCTAATTCCATTAACTGAACTCCTTGACCAGAATGTATAAACATCAATTTCTCAAAAACCGCGCCAACGATATTAGCTTTGTCTTTGTCTAGCGCCTCTAAGTAAGCTAAGCTAGTGGGATACTTATCTGGATCAACATCATTACAATAAGACTTTTTTTGATTACATCTTCAATATCGCCGAACTTTCTTAGGTCTTTACCTTCATAAATATGCTCAGCGATTCTGCGAATGAGGGCAGTTTCAGGATCAAGGTCTTGAGCGCAGCTGTTAAATTCATAAACCACAGCGCTTAATTCATCATCATTCACATTTGAACATCTTTGGTAAAGCATTTCAGAATCACGAAGGGTAACTCCCAAAATTGGAGCAGCTTGTAGATAAGCTAGACGAACTTCAATCTCATCTAAAGCTCCTCCTCTTTGTCTGAGTGTCTCGATTTTATCATCTGCTTTTTTGCCTAAAAAGCCTATCACTGTATCTTGTTTGGCATATTCAAAAAATTCACCTTCACTCATTTCGCTTAGTTGCTTTTGAGTAATGTTTGAGGCCAGAAGCATGTTGACGTAAGCCAAGGCAACACGATCTGCGCAAGTTACAGGTGCGTCGATAGCGATAACTAAACATCTCTGCTTTAAACACTCATCTTCTCTCATTTTGTTAATCAGATTATAGAGAGATTTAGACATTGAAGCTCCTTCATCTTTTTTCCATCCAGCTGTTTCTGGGCATTTTAATAAGAAACGGACGAAGCCTTTTTCGAGGGATCTGAGGAAGTCTAATAATTCGTTTCTTTCTACTTTGTTTTGACAGTCCTGTAAGATTGATGGGATGACCGGGTTTTTTTGTTGCGGTACAACTGGAGATGGATCGTAGATTGAAACAGCTAATTTAACGCCTGATTGATGCGCTAATTGATTTAGCCTTTCAACTTCTGTGCTAGTAGTTAGGTTTTCGTCTAATACTATTGTGCGCCCACTTATAAATAATGAATTAGGAATGGTTGTGAGTTGGTTTTTGTCCAGATACAACTCAAGTAACGAAGCAAGATATCCAATTGAATCAGGAATGGTTGTTAGTTGGTTTCCTCTCAGACCTAAAAAAATTAATGAAGCAAGATTCCCAATTGAATCAGGAAGGGTTGTGAGTTTGTTGCTGTGCAGATTCAACTAAAATAACGAAGCAAGATTTACAATTGAATCAGGAATGGTTGTGAGTCTGTTCCAGGACAGATTCAAGTTAGTTAACGAAGTAAGATATCCAATTTCCTCTGGAATAGATTCTAATCTAAGCCATCCAAGGTCAAGGCTAGACGGTTTTTATTTTTACATTCCAATATCCTTCTCGCCGCTTCTTCCCTTCTTTCACCAGCTTGAGCTTGACTAACCCAATTCTTTAATCCTTGTTTAAACTCTTCTTGATTGAATGACTGATCTATGTTTGTTCTCATTCTTGCTTTATTTTTTAAGCTGTTTTTGAATTTTTAAACACATGTGCTAACGCGAATGTGATGAAGCTTGTTATGTCCCCCAATTTTCAATATAAATCTTAAAGAATATTCTCAGCAAAATTTTGTTTAAATTTTGCTTCAAATTCTATCGGGCTTTTATAGTTTAATTGTTGGTTTTATAAGGTGGAAAATCTAAGCCTTTTCTAGAATTTGTAAAAATTTCCACACCATCTTTGGTAACGCCAACTGTATGTTCAAATTGTGCAGATAATGATTTATCACGGGTTGTGACAGTCCATCCATCATGTTTGCTTAAAATAGTTTCGTATCTTCCAGCATTAATCATTGGTTCAACAGTAAAAAACATTCCTTCTTCTAAAACCGTACCACTGCCTTTTTTACCATAATGGAGAATACTTGGATCAGTATGAAAAACCCTGCCAATTCCATGTCCGCAATAATCCCTAACTACAGAGAAACCTTGTTTTTCAGCGTAAGTTTGAATTGCGTTACCAATATCTCCCAAAGTGTTTCCCGGTTTGACTTGTTCAATTCCAAGCATCATAGAATCATAAGTCACTTGGCATAATCTTTTAGCCTGAATATTAGGATTTCCAACATAATACATTCTACTTGTATCGCCATACCAACCATCAAGAATTACAGTCACATCAATATTAACAATATCGCCATCTTTTAATTCTTTGTCGCTTGGAATTCCATGACAAACCACATGATTAATTGAAGTGCAAATTGATTTTGGGAAGCCTTTGTAATTAAGTGGGGCAGGGATTGCGCCATTTTCAATAATTTTATTATGACAAATTGTGTTTAGATAATCAGTTGTAACTTTTGGTTGTACAAACTCGGCTATGTAATCAAGTATTTCTGCGGCTAATTTCCCAGCAGCGCGCATTTTGCTAAAATCTTCTGCGTTATGAATTGTTATTTTTTCCATGATATTTTGTTGTTGATTATGCAGATTTTGCTTATTATAATCGCAAGCCTGCTTTTTATTTTCTTAAAATCTAAACTCCAAATTTAACAATGGCAAGAATTACAGTTGAAGATTGCGTTACGGTTGTTGGCAATCGTTTTGAACTTTGTTTAGTTGCAAGTAATCGCGCTAAAAGCATCTTATCAGGAGCTGCAACACAGCTTGATAGAAAAGAAAAACCTGCAGTTATTTCTTTGAGAGAAATTGCTGATGGTTTAGTTGATATTGATAATATTAAAGGAAATATTATTCGTTCAATCAAGAATCGCGGTATTGGTGAAAGCTCTCAAGCAAACAGCGCCACTTCTGATATGATTGAAGAAGAAATTCAATCACAAATGATTTTGAAGGATACTACTTTCGTGGATGAAAACGTTCAGGTAGACGACTAGAATTATTTAAAAACCCTAACTTTCGCTTAAGTGTCATGTCATATTGAGCTATAGAATTTCTTTTGGAAATTCTTAGCGAAATATCTCATTCAATTGGTGGAGATCCTTCGCCAACAGCGACTAAAAGTGGCTGTAGACTCAGGATGACGAGTAAAATGGAGGCGGGTTTTTAAAGAAATCTAACTACAGAATTTACTTGATAATTACATGCTCTCAGCTTCTGAATTAATAGCTAAAATAAAATCCTACCATCCAAATCTTAATGAGTCTTTGATTCAAAAGGCTTACATATTTTCAAAAACTTCTCACGGCAATCAAAAAAGACATTCGGGCGATCCTTATTTCTTGCATCCGCTTTCTGTTGCCGAAATTCTTATTGATTTAAAGCTTGATCAGGAAACAATAGTAGCAGCGCTTTTACACGATGTGGTTGAAGATACTGATGTATCAATTGCCGATATTGAAAAAGAATTTGGAGAAAATGTAGCAAAGCTTGTTGATGGCGTTACTAAGCTTGGTAAAATTGAGTCAATTCCTTCAAATGAAAGAATGGCGGAAAATTTCCGCAAGCTTGCTTTGGCAATGTCTGAAGATATTAGAGTTTTATTGGTTAAACTTGCAGATCGTTTGCATAATATGCGAACTTTATCTTATGTGCCTTCGGAAGAAAAAAGAAAAAGAAAGGCAAAGGAAAGCCTTGATATTTATGCCCCACTTGCTGCAAGAATTGGTCTTAATAAAATTAAAGATGAATTGCAGGATTTATCTTTCGCTATAATTGATCCAGAAAGCAGAAATAATATTGTTGAAAAACTTACTGAACTAAGAGAAGCAAAAAAAGACTTAGTTGATAAAATAATTAGTGATTTGAGTGAAAAATTAAGGGCGGAAGGGGTTGATTTCAAAATTTCTGGAAGAGAGAAGAAGCCTTATTCAATATGGATGAAGATGAGAAAAAGAAATGTAAGTTTTGGTCGCTTATATGATATAATGGCTTTTCGTATTGTGGTTGATGACATTGCACAATGCTATCGTGTGCTTGGAATTGTGAATTCAAATTATAGTATGATTCCAAATACTTTTAAAGATTACATTAGTACACCAAAAGAAAGTGGCTATAGATCATTACATTTAGCGATTTTAGGGCCATTTAATAAGAAAATCGAAATTCAAATTCGTGATCATAAAATGCATGAGATTGCTGATTTAGGGGTTGCAGCGCATTGGCATTACAAAGAGCGTGGTTCTAAGTCAAACACTTCGTCAGAAACACAGCAATATAGATGGATTAGTGAATTAATTTCGCTTTTTGAAAATGCCGAAGTGGCAAGTGATGCTTTGAAGCAGCATAAATTACATTTGCATAAGGATGAAGTATTTTGCTTCACGCCAAATGGTGATATTTTTAATTTGCCAACCGGCGCAACAGCTCTTGATTTTGCTTATGCCGTGCATTCTGAAGTTGGTAATCATTGTGTTTCAATCAAGGTCAATGGTGCAATTTCACCACTTCGTCAGAAATTAGAAAATGGTGATCAAGTTGAAGTTGTAACTTCAAAAGCTGCCAAGCCCTCAGTTAATTGGTTGCAATTTGTTACAACGTCAAAAGCAAAATATGAAATTAAATCATTTATCAGAGCGGAGAAATTTTCTGAATATAACGCTTTAGGCAAGGCCATTTTACATAAGTTTTTTGCGGCTAAAAACCTTGAAATTAGCGATAAAATTCTTGAAAAATCTTTAGCACGTTTTAATAAAAAAACTGTCGCAGATTTATATGTTAAAGTTGCAGAAGGAGTAATCTCAAGGCAGGAAGTCTTAAAAGCAGCTTATCCTGATTTTAAAGAAGAGGCGGTAAAAAATGCCATTTCAACCAAAACTCAAGATAAAAGAAAAAGAACATCGCATTCAATTCCAATTGAAGGATTGGTTTCTGGTATGGCGATTCGCTATGCGGGATGCTGTATTCCAATTCCTGGGGATCCAATTGTTGGAGTAATAAATACTGGAACTGGTGTTACAATTCATAATCAAACTTGTCATAATTTAAAGAATCTTGCTTTAAGCCCACAAAGAATTCTTGATGTTTGTTTTAAAAGTGATGATGAACTTGGTGATGAGCTATATCCAAGCAGAATAAGAGTTGTGGTGCGTAATGAATCTGGCAGTCTTGCTGAAGTGAGTAGCACAATTGCTAAGAAAAAAATCAATATCACTAATATTAAAACTGTTGGGCGTAGTTCTGATTATTTTGAATTAATGATTGATGTTGAAGTGAGGAATCTTGAGCATTTAGAAGAGATTTTATCAACCTTACGTATTTCAAAAAAGATAATCGATGTTGAAAGGGTGCTGGGGTAAAGAAATAATATTTGTATTTAACGTAAGGCTTATGTAATCTGCGCGGCTCTTAAAAACTACATTAAAAAATAATGAAGAAAAATAAAATTAATAAAACATCTCGTCCTTCAGTAAAACAAGCTGAGGAAGCAGTTAAAGTTTTAATTGCATGGGCGGGAGATAATCCAAATCGTGAAGGTTTGCTTGAAACACCAAAGCGTGTGGTAAATGCTTATCGTGAGTTTTTCTCTGGTTATGATATGAATCCAGAAGAAATTCTTGGCAAAACTTTTGAAGAGGTTGAAGGCTATGATGATATGGTACTTTTAAAAAATATGCGTATGGAATCGCATTGTGAACATCACATGGTTCCTTTCCTTGGTAAGGCTCACATTGCTTATATTCCAAATAAAAAAGTGGTTGGAATTAGCAAGATTGCGCGTCTTCTTGATGTTTTTAGCAAGAGATTACAAACCCAAGAAACCATGACAGCGCAAATTGCAGAAACCATTAACAAGGTTCTAAAACCAAAAGGTGTTGCAGTTTTAATTGATGCAAAACATCAATGTATGACAACTCGTGGTGTTCACAAATCAGAAACTACAACGGTAACAAAGATGATGCTTGGTGCCTTTAAAACAGATGTTGAAATGGAAAAGAAATTCTTGCAAATGATTAATCTTTAATATGTTTTTTAAACAGAATCATAAGATAATTTTAGCTTCAACATCATCAATTAGAAAAAAAATTTTAAGTGATGCTGGTTTGAAGTTTGAAGCTATTTCTCCTGATTTTGATGAAGATGCAGCAAAGAAAAATTTAATGAATCTTAGCGCGAAAGAAAAATCACTTCATCTTGCTTGTGGTAAAGCGCTTTCAATAAGTAAAAAATTTCCTGATGCTTTTGTGATTGGTTCAGATCAAGTATGTCAAATTGGTGATTTTGAAGTTGAAAAATCAAGAAATTCTACGCAAGCAATTGAGCAATTAAAAAAACTAAATGGTAAGAAACATAGCCAAAATAATGCTGTGGTTGTTGCTTTTAAGGGTAAAATAATTTTTAAGAATTTTTCAAAGGCAGATCTACAAATGCGTAAACTTGGTGATGATGAAATTTTATCTTATGTAACAAATGATAATCCAATTGGAAGTGCTGGAAGTTACAAATATGAATCATTTGGAAAACATTTATTTGCAAAAGTTAAAGGCGATTATTATACAATACTTGGCTTTAATCTTTTGCCATTATTAAACTTTTTTTATAAAAAAAAGATATTGTCAATTACTGTTTAAATTATGGATTTTCTTACTTACAGTTTTTTCTTAAACCTTCTTACACTTACTTTCTTAGAAATCATACTTGGTATTGATAATCTAATATTCATCGCAATTGTTGTTCATAAATTACCAAGCCACATACGTAAGAAAGCACGTGTTTTTGGTCTTTCACTTGCAATGGTTATAAGAATTTTGATGTTGATGACTCTTTCATTCATTATGAGTTTGACCAAGCCAGTATTCATTCTAATGGCCCACGATTTTTCATGGAAAGATGTTTTATTGATTGTTGGAGGTTTGTTTTTAATCGGAAAAAGTGGTTATGAAATTTATAATGATGCTTTCAAGGAAAAACATGTGGATGGTAATAATGTTAGAGTAAAAAATTCTTTGATTGCAGCAATAATGCAAATCAGTTTGATTGATTTTGTATTTTCTTTTGATTCAGTAATTACTGCTGTTGGTATTACTCATAACATTCCTCATAACATTATCATTATCATTATTGCTATTGCTATTTCTATGATTGTAATGCTTATTGCTTCAGAACATGTGAGTAATTTTTTAGCGAAATATTCTTCATTAAAAATCATCGCTTTAGCCTTTATTTTCATGATTGGTGTTATTTTATGTGCTGATGGATTTAAGTTAGAAATTAGTAAAGGATATTTGTATTTTGCTTTATTTTTTACGCTAGCTGTAGAGTCTTTAAATATTATGGCTAGAAAAAAACATCATCATCAAATTAATCATTAATTTAACCCGAATAATGTTTAAGAAACCTATTGAAACCCGCTATAGCAAAGCTTTTTCACATTTTTTTGAATAAAAAAACTTGAGCTTATGTAAATAAGTGAGTTTTTTTGGAGAAAAAAAATTTCAAAAAGCTGTAGCTAGAGATAGGGTTTTTATAGGTTTTCTTATTGACTTTGTTACACATTTAGTTTTAAAAAATATCTAATTCATTTCTTAAATATTATTCGGGTTACTCTATGGCAAAACATAGTCATATCATTTTTTCTTACGCTTTCAATAAAGAAGGAAATGCTCATAAGCTTGATAATCAGGAAGTTGCGGCAGAGTTGAAGAATGAAGGTTTGGCTTGGGTTCATCTTGATGGTAGCGATGCTGATACAAAAGTTTGGATGCAAAAAGAAGTGTCATATTTAGATCATCTTATTCTTGATGCTCTTTTAGAAGATGAAATTCGTCCACGTGTTATAGAGTATAATGAAGGAATGTTGGTAATTTTGCGTGGTGCAAATTTAAATAAAGATTCAGAACCAGAAGATATGGTTTCAATTCGTATGTGGATTGATTCTGCAAGAATTATCACGGTTCAAAAGCGTGATTTAAAAGCTGTTTTTGACGTAAGAAATAATATAGATAATGGCAAAACTATTAAAACTGCCAGTGAGTTTTTATATAATTTAATATATCAAATTGTTCTTACAACTGAACCATTTTTGTATAGTTTAAATGATAGAATTGATGATCTTGAAGAGAAGGTGCTTACAACTCTCGATATAAAATTTAGAGAGGAAGTGTTAAGAATTAGAAGTCAATCGGGAACTTTTAAAAGATTCTTAATGCCACAAAGAGATGCAATTTTGAAATTAAAAACTTCTTACTCACCATTAATTAATTCTTGGGCGAAGAGACATTTTCAAGAAAATTATGATCACATCACGCGTTTGATTGAAGAAGTTGATGAAGCAAGGGAAAGATCGCTAATTCTACATGATGAACTTGGTAACGCGTTAACTGAAAAGGTTAACAAAAATATGTACAAATTGTCTCTTATTACGGTGATTTTCATGCCTTTAACATTTGTCACTGGGCTTTTTGGAATGAATGTTGGTGGTATTGTTGGTAATCAAAATCCAAGCGCTTTCCTTATAATTACAATGCTTGCAGTGTTGATAATTTTGCTACAAGTTCAATTCTTCAAAAAGAAAAAGTGGTTTTGATAAAAAGGGATTAGGCTACTTTTTAAAGAAAAGTAGCCTAACCCCTTTTTCTAATTCAAGCCTTTCCAAACAAATTCAGTAGTGAATGGAAGCAATGGAGCAGAGGCTTCACACATAGTTACTAAAACTGTGTATAAAACGTCGTAAGCGTCTTGCTTATCTTGATCAATCTTACCATTTTCAACGCTCTTCCAAAATCTTTGACGATTTCTTCTGATATACCAATTATTTAGCACTTCAAAGAAATGATTAAATTCTTCACAAGCCGCAACAGTGTCGTAAGAAGTCATTGCTTGATCAATCTTTTCAACTGATGCTTTTAGTTTTGCTAAAATATATTTATCAAGAGTGTTTGGTAACTCCTTTTTGTAATCAATTCTCTTAGCTTCAACATTATCTGAATTGGCATATAGACAAAAGAAATTAAAAGCATTGATCAAAGGTTTTATAGAAAGGCGTAAAGTGTCTCTAATTGCTTTTCCTTCTTTATCAATTCTTAATTCTTGCCCGCGCATTACAGGCTGAGAGATCATGTAAAATCTCATCGCGTCAGATCCTAAAGTTGAAAAAACTTCTAATGGATCAGCATAATTTCTTAAACGTTTTGAAAGTTTTTGTGAATTTTCATCTAAAATTGTGCCGTGACAAATTACATTTTTAAATGGCGCGCGATCAAAGAGGGCAGTGGATAGCACAGTTAATGTATAAAACCAACCGCGGGTTTGTGCAACATATTCAGTAATAAAATCAGCAGGGAAATTTTCTTCAAACCACTCTTTATTTTCAAAAGGATAATGCACTTGCGCATAAGGCATTGAACCAGATTCAAACCAACAATCAAGCACATCGCTAACACGTTTGAATTTTTCACCATTTTCTTCAAAAGTAATTTCATCAATGAACGGACGATGTAAATTTTCAATTTTTTTACCTGAAACTTTTTCAAGTTCAGCAACTGAACCAAAAACTTTTATTTTTCCTGATTCACTTTTCCAAACTGGCACCGGACACCCCCAGAAGCGGTTTCTGGTAATTGACCAATCTCTTGCACCTTCAAGCCATTTACCAAATTGTCCATCTTTAATGTGATTTGGAATCCAGTTAATTCCTTGATTCAATTCAACCATACGGTCTTTAAAATCAGTAACTTTCACATACCAAGATGACACGGCTTTATAGATAAGAGGAGTGTCAGTACGCCAGCAATGAGGGTAATTGTGGAGATATTGTTCAGTTTTTAGCCAAGCGTTTGTTGCTTTGAGATATTTGATGATGTCGTCGTTAGTTTCGAAAACTTGGCGGCCTTTGAGTGATAAAGTTAAATTCTCTTTCGCCGTGGTTTCGACAAGCTCAACCGACGGCTCAAGGTTTATATCAAAAATTTCAGAAGTAAATTTTCCACCTTCATCAACTGGACAAATTGTTGGAATTCCATTTGCTTTACAAAGCAATTGGTCATCTTCACCAAATCCAGGAGCCATGTGGACAATGCCTGTTCCTTCTTCAGTTGAAACGAAATCACCGTGAAGGACAGTGAAACAGTTTCGTGAGCTTCCCATTTTTAAATCCCTTCCAGATTGAAGAATTGCTCCGGTTTTTAATGGTGCAAAGTAAGGGAAAAGTGGTTTATAGCTTAAGCCAAGCAAATCAGAGCCTTTAAGAACTTTTACTTTTTCAAACTCTCCTAAGTCTTTAGCAAATTTTTCAACTAATCCATCAGCTAAAATTAATAATTCATCAGACTTTTTTAAAATTGCATAATCAATTTCTTTTCCAACCGCCAATCCTAAGTTTGAAGGTAATGTCCAAGGAGTTGTTGTCCAAGCAATTAGTGAAACTTTTTTTGGATTAAATTTTTTTAAAAATTCCGGTACTTCTTCAAGTTCAAACTTCACAGTAACTGCCTTACTTGCCTTCTGCCTGTAAGAGTTATCCATCCTTGTTTCAAAGTTTGACAAAGGAGTTTGGCAAGCCCAAGAGTAAGGAACAACGCGGAAATCTTCATATAATAAACCTTTCTCATGCAATTGCTTAAATGCCCAAATCACTGATTCCATATAGCTTAAATCCATTGTTTTATAGCTATTTTTGAAATCAACAAAACGTCCTTGTCTTGTTACATATTCTTCCCAAGTATCAGCATATTTCATAACTGAAGTACGGCAGGCATCATTAAATTTCTCAATACCGTATTCAGAAATTGCAATTTGTCCGGAAATATTTCTGCCTTCTTTAGCGGTTAATTCTTTTTCAGTTTCCATTTCAACCGGCAATCCGTGCGTGTCCCAGCCAAATCTTCTTTCAACTTTTTTACCTTTCATTGTTTGATAACGTGCCACCAAATCTTTGATAAAGCCAGTTAGCAAATGTCCATAATGCGGTAAACCATTCGCAAATGGCGGGCCATCATAAAATACAAATTCTGATTTTTCTTGATGATGATTTTGATGACGACAATTAGCATGATCTTTTAAAGCGCATGAATCAAGGACTGGTGAGACATTATCTTCGTCAGTTTCGTCATAATTTCTTATTGCAACAGATTTCTCAAAAATTTTTTCTTCTTGCCAGAATTTTAAAATATCTTTCTCAAGAGCAGCAAAATCAAGGTTCTGATTGGCTTTAGGGTATTTCGTCATTTTTAAAATGGGAGTTTATTAACTGATATGGACACAAGGATAACAAACAACTTGAATTTAGGTCAATTAAAAATTAGACTCTAGCGCTCTTTTCTTTAAAAAACTTTGCTAAAGATTTAAAAATTTAAAAATGAAAAAAATAAGAATTGGTCTTGCTGGGCTTGGAACTGTTGGTCGTGGTGTTTATGATATTTTGAAAAAAGATGCCGCAACTCTTACAAAAAGAAGTGGAGTTATTTTTGAAATTACGGCTGTTGCCTCACGTAGCAATAAAGACTTTGTTGATTCAAAAATTAAATTCTATTCAAACGTGCCTGATTTAGCAAATGACACAGAAGTTGATGTGGTTGTTGAAGTTATGGGCGGCGTTACAACAGCTAAAGATTTAATTTGGCAGGCAATTAAAAATGGTAAAAAAGTTGTTACTGCAAATAAAGCTTTAATTGCAGAAAATGGATCTGAGCTAGTTGAATTATTGCAAAAATATAATGGTCATATTGGCTTTGAAGCTTCAACTGCGGGCGCAAATCCAGTTATAAAGGCTTTTAAAGAAAGTTTTACTTCAAGTGAAATTACTGAGTTTTATGCAATTCTAAATGGTACTTGTAACTTTATTTTAACCAAGATGGGAAGTGAAGGATCAGATTTTTCTGAAACCTTAAAAGAAGCACAAAAACTGGGCTATGCTGAAGCTGATCCAACTTTTGATATTGAAGGAATTGACACTGCTCACAAATTGGTAATTTTATCAAGTATTGCGTCATCAACTAAGCCAGCATTTAAGAAAATTCACATTGAAGGAATTAGCAAAGTTACAATTGATGATGTTAATTTAGCTGCGGAGCTTGGCTATAAAATTAAACTTTTAGCAATTTACAAAAATCTTGGTAATTCAATTCAAGAAACTGTTTATCCAGCTTTGGTTAAAGTTGAAGAGAAAGTTGCGCAAGTTGATGGACCTTTCAATACAATTTTAGTAAATACCAGCAATGCTAGTTGGAATATGTCAATTGGGCGTGGGGCAGGTGGCTTAACAACTGGTTCAGCAATTGTTGCTGATTTAGTTGATATTGCTTGCAATCGCTCATCTGATTTATTTGGCGTGCCAGCTAAAGAGCTTACCGAATCTAAAATTATCGATATTTCCAATCGTCAAGGTTGTTACTTTTTAAGTCTAATTTTGAATAAGGAATTAGTAAAAACATCATCAAATCTTGCTGAAATAATTTTTGCTGACAAAATTAAGCCAGTAAAAGCTGCTTTTATTGATAAGGAAAATGAAATAGTTTGTGGTTTTATTACTGAATCACAAAAGGAAAGTGATGTAGTTACAGCTTTGAGTAATATTGACAAAAATTTAGTGAAGCTGGCTAAATTTATACGTGTTGAAGAAATTGGATTCTAAAACCCTCAATGTCATTCTGAGCGAAGCGAAGAATCTCATGCGCCGATGGAGATCCTTCGCTAACAGCCACTAAAAGTGGCTGTAAACTCAGGATGACAAGAACAAAAAAGGAAGTATAATAAATTTTAAAATATGACAAATTTTATTTTGGAAATTTTTAGTGAAGAAATTCCGGCAAGGATGCAAAAAAATGCTGTGGAAAATTTTGCGAAAATTGCGGTGGAAATTTTTTCGAAAAATAATTTATCATATGAAAATTTTAATTTGAAAACTTTTGTAACTCCACGTCGCTTAGTTCTTGAAATTAGCGGATTAAAGTCAGTTCAAGAAATTCCATCTATAAAAAAAATTGGACCAAAAATTAATGCTGATAAAAAAGCAATTAATGGTTTCTTAAAATCAGTTGGTCTTGAAAATGAAGCGGATTTAGAAAAAATCGAAAATAATGGTGCAACCTGTTATTTATTTGTTAGCAAGGCATCAAGCATAAAAACTGCAGATATTATCAAAAATTCTTTGCCACAAATTTTACATAAAATGACTGCCGCTTGGCCAAAGTTAATGCGTTTTGATGTTGAGGGAAGCTCTTCGCAAGCAAAATGGGTTAGACCAGTGAGAAATATTTTATGTTTATTTGATGAAGAAATAATTGATGTTGAATTTGCGGGACTAAAATCAAATAACATTACTTTTGGTCATTATTCGCTTGGTAATAAGCCGTTAGAGATTAAATCAGCAAAAGAATATAAAGAAGTTCTAAAAAATAATTTTATTATTCTTGATCAAAAAGAAAGAAAAGAAAAAATTCTACACCAAGTAAATGCAATAAAATTACAGCATAGTTTTGAAGTAATTGATGATGAGAATTCACCTTTGTTTGATGAGGTTGCAGGGCTTTCTGAATACCCAACAGCACTACTTGGTAATATCTCGGAAAAATTTATGACCTTACCTGATGAATTGTTAATTTTAACTCTAAAATTAAATCAAAAATATTTTTGTTTGAGAGATGAAAATGGTGCTTTATTGCCACATTTTATTTTTATTTCAAATGCCATTATAGAAGAATCAAATCGTCAAAAAATAACTTCTGATAATGAAAAATTAGTTAGTGCACGTTTAAGTGATGCGCAATTTTTTATTGAAGAAGATCTTAAAATTAGCCTTGCTGCAAGAGTTAATGATTTGAAAAAAGTTGTTTTCCATCAAAAACTTGGATCAGTTTATGACAAAACTTTACGTCTAAAAATATTAGCAAAATTCCTATCAATTTTTGTTCCTCATTCAAACTTATCATTAGTTGAAAGAGCGGTTGATTTATCAAAGGCAGATTTAGTTACAAAAGCAGTTGCGGAACTTCCTGAATTGCAAGGAAAAATTGGTAGTTTTTATGCCAATAAACAAGGTGAAGATTCAAAAATTTCTTTAGCAATTTATGAACATTATTTGCCTTTGGGTCCAAATTCTGAACTGCCAAAAACTGCGCTTGGAATTACGCTTTCAATTGCTGATAAAATTGATTCGATAGTTGGATTTTTCTTAGCTGATGAAAAACCAACAGCATCAAAAGATCCTTTCGCTCTAAGACGCTCAGCACTTGGAATTATTAGAATTGGTTTTAAATATAATATTGCTTTTCCAATTAGAATATTAGTACAAAAATCTTTAAATTCTTATCCAGCAGCTCTTCTGAAGGAACTTTTTGATGTAAGACGTGGTAAGGTTTTTGATGCTAAAAAAGAATTAGAAGAAGAAATAATTAGATTTTTTGTTGAGAGATTAAAATCTTTCTTAAAAGAAAATGAGATGGTGAAACCTGATATTATTAATGTGGTGATTGACGAATATTTAGCGAATTTAGAAATTCACAAAAATTGCGATATTTTATATTTAGCCAAAAAAATAAAATTCTTAGATTCGTTTGTAAAAAATCCGGATAAGCGTCATATTATTGAGCTTTACAAAAGGTCAGCAAATATTTTGGCAATTGAAGAGAAAAAAGATGGTAAAATTTATCACGGAAAACCATTGATATTATTGCTCAAAACCAAATATGAAATTGTGCTTTATCGTAGAATAAAACAGATAAGAATTGAGTTTAAAAAATTAATTATCAAAGGTGAATTTGAATCAGCATTTAAATTACTTGATGTGCTTGAAGGGCCATTAGAACACTTCTTTGAGCATATTACGGTTAATGCTAAAAATAAAAAAATTAGAGAAAATCGTTTAAAAATTTTATCAAAAATTAGAAGTCTTTTTGATCAGGTGGCTGATCTTTCTAAGATTGAGATATAGTATGTGGTTGTAAAAAAATCTTATTCGCTTACTTGAGTGAAGTCGAAACCAAGAATAAGATTTTTCACTAGCTTCTCTTGGTTTCGACAAGCTCAACCAGCGAGAAGCTAGCCTTATATAGTAAAATCTTATCAAAAAAGATGAAATTTAAAATTAGTAAAATATCCTTAAAACAATTCCCCTTAAAAAATCATAAATTGCGCTATTAATTAGTGTGATATTTGAACTTATTTAATTCTTAAAATGACTACACAAAAATTCGTTTATTCTTTCGGTGACGGTAAATCAGAAGGTGATGCTTCAATGAAGAATCTTCTTGGTGGTAAAGGTGCAAATTTGGCGGAAATGTCAAATATGGGTTTGCCTGTTCCTCCAGGGTTCACAATCACAACTGAATTTTGTGATTCTTATTACAAGGGTGGTAAAAAAATTACTGATGCTTTGAAGAAAGAAGTATCTCAAGCTCTTGCACAAGTTGAAGAAAAAATTGGTGCAAAATTTGGTGATGAAAAAAATCCACTTTTATTCTCGGTGCGTTCTGGTGCCAGAGCTTCAATGCCTGGTATGATGGATACAGTTTTAAACCTTGGTTTAAATGATAAAACGGTTTTGGGACTCGCTGAAAAATCAGGAAATAGACGTTTTGCTTTTGATTCTTATCGTCGCTTTATTCAAATGTATTCAAACGTGGTGCTTGGTTTTGATCATCATAATTTTGAAGTAATTTTAGATGAAAAAAAGCATGAGTTTGGTGCTTCCTCAGACACTGATTTAACGGCGGAAAATCTTGAAGAAATTGTTGCGCTTTTTAAATCAGAAATAAAAAAAGAATTAGGGCGTGATTTTCCACAAGACGTGAATGAGCAGCTTTGGGGTGCGGTTGAAGCGGTTTTTGCTTCTTGGATGAATGATCGTGCAATTATTTATCGTCAGCTTCATGACATTCCTGCTTCATGGGGAACGGCGGTAAACGTGCAGTCAATGGTGTTTGGTAATATGGGTGATACTTCAGCAACTGGTGTTGCTTTTACTCGTAACCCATCAACTGGAACGAAAGAACTTTATGGTGAATATTTAATTAATGCCCAGGGTGAAGATGTGGTGGCTGGAATTAGAACGCCACAATCAATTACAATTAGTGGTAAAGAACAGTTAGGTTCTAAACTTCCATCAATGGAAGAAACCATGCCTGACGTGTTTAAACAGCTTGTTGAGATTTACAAAAAGTTAGAATTGCATTATCGTGATATGCAAGATATTGAATTCACAGTGCAAAATAAAAAGCTGTGGATGCTACAAACTCGTAACGGCAAACGCACTGCACATGCAGCAGTAAAAATTGCTGTTGATATGGTGAATGAAAAATTAATTGATAAAAAAGATGCTTTGAAGCGTATTGATCCAATGAGTTTAGATCAGTTGCTTCACCCAACTCTTGATCCAAAAGCAAAAGTTAAAGTTATTGCTAAAGGTCTTCCAGCTTCTCCCGGTGCGGCTTCTGGTCTTGTGGTATTTTCTTCAGCTGAAGCAGAAAGACGTGCTGAAAATGGTGATAAAGTAATTTTAGTGCGTGTTGAAACCAGCCCTGAAGACATTAAAGGAATGCATGTTTCACAAGGTATTTTAACTGCAAGAGGTGGTATGACTTCTCACGCAGCAGTTGTTGCGCGTGGCATGGGAACGCCTTGCGTATCTGGCGCAGCAGGACTTCATGTTGATCATCATGGAAACTTTTTCACCGCAAATGGTGTGAAAGTGAAAGAAGGTGAAACCATTACAATCAACGGTTCAAATGGTGATGTAATTCTTGGATTAGTGCCAACTTTGAAACCAAATTTATCAGGAGATTTTGAGACAATCATGAAATGGGCGGATGAAGTTCGCACGCTAAAAGTGCGTACTAATGCAGAAACTCCACTTGATTGTCAAACTGCGCGTGATTTCGGTTGCGAAGGTATTGGTCTTTGCAGAACTGAGCATATGTTCTTTAATGAAGATCGCATTATTTCAGTGCGTGAAATGATTTTAGCAGAAGAGCTTGAAGGCAGAAAAAAAGCGCTTGCGAAATTATTGCCAATGCAACGCCAAGATTTTGTTGATATCTTTAAAATTATGGCTGGGCTTCCTGTTACAATTCGTTTACTTGACCCGCCACTTCATGAATTCTTACCGCATAAAGAAAGTGAAATTGTTGAAGTTGCGAAGGCTTTAAATGTTGATGCTTCTTATGTAAAACATAGAACTCATCAATTACAGGAACAAAATCCAATGCTTGGACACAGAGGTTGCAGGCTTGGTATTTCTTACCCAGAAATTTATGAAATGCAGGCGCGTGCAATTTTTGAAGCGGCTTCAATTGTTAAGAAAGAAACTAAACAAGAAGTGCTTTTGGAAATTATGATTCCTTTGGTTGCAACCAGAAAAGAATTGCAAATTCTAAAAGATTTAGTTGTTGCAACTGAAAAAGCTGTTGAAAAAGAGCAGGGCGTTAAGTTGAATTATATGGTTGGAACGATGATTGAACTTCCTCGTGCTGCGTTAATGGCGGATCACATTGCTCACGAAGCAGAATTTTTTAGCTTTGGAACAAATGATTTAACGCAAACAACTTTTGGTTTATCGCGTGATGACTCAGCAAATTTCCTTCCTCATTATCAAAAAGCAGGAATTTTGGAAAAAGATCCATTTGCGGAATTAGATCAGGACGGCGTTGGTCAATTAATTAAAATTGCTGTTGAAAGAGGCAAATCTACAAGAAAAGACATTAAGCTTGGCATTTGCGGTGAACATGGCGGAAATCCTGCATCAATTGAATTTTGTCACAAGACAGGATTGAATTATGTTTCTTGCTCACCTTACAGAGTTCCAATTGCAAGACTTGCGGCGGCTAGAGCAGCGTTGTAGTCGTGAGGATGGTAATTGATAAAAAGCAAGTAGTAAAAGATAATATTGAGCAAGCAATCTACAGTTTGTTTCAAAATCAAAATTATGCTGCTTCTAAAACCTTGATAGGATCGGCTTCTTCAGTGCTAAAAGATTTGTTGAGGGACGAATCTTTTAGAAAAACTACGGCCAATCTTTTTCCTGAAATTGAAGAAAGAAAAATTTACGAAGAGTTGGATAAAAGTTGGAATTTTTTTAAACATGCCAATAATAAAGATGAGAAGGAAATAGAGATAGAAGTAGAAGATATTTTGAAAGAGACTCTTCTGGTGATTAGGGATTATAGGGCTTTATATATTGATCCAACTTTACTTATGCAGTCTTATGAGCTATGGTTTTTTGCTAAAGATAAAAGTTTTTTTGAGTTATTACCACATGAAAAAAGAGCTTCAATAATTGAAGAATTTGGAAAATTGTATGAAGAAGAACTATTTACTCAGATTAAAAAAGGATGGGTAGTTATTAAAAAACACATAAATCATTCGGAGATGTAGTTCTTTGATTATTTTCATTTGTGCAACCTTCCCGCTGGTTGAGCGAAGTCGAAACCAAGGGAAGGTTTGGGGGAGATTTTTTTGTTATGTTAGTTTTTGTCTTATCCTTGGTTTCAACGTGGTTTCGACTTCGCTCAACCGACGTTTCAACCAGCAGATAAGACAAGCTCAACCAGCGGATAAGATAAGCTCAATCGACGTTTCAACCAGCGGATAAGACAATAAATAAAAACAAACCATGAAAACAAAAATACAAAACATATATAGCGGAACGAAATGGGAGAAAGAGGTTGCTTATTGCCGTGCAAAAAAAGTGGGAAATATGGTCTTTGTTTCAGGAACAACTGCAGTTGATGAAAATGGAAATATCGTTGGAGAAAACGTATATACACAATCAAAATTTATTTTTAAGAAAATTGAGAATGCTTTGAAGGCTTGTGGAGCAAGTCTTTCTGATGTTGTTAGAACCAGAACATTTATCACCAACATAAATTCTTTTGATGAATTTGCTCGCGCTCACAAAGAGAATTTCTCTGGGATTGACCCTGTGGCAACTTGTGTTGAAGTTAGCCGTTTAGTGAATAATAAATTGCTAATTGAAATTGAAGTAGATGCTAATTGTTGAATAAAATTGATTTCTTATTAAGCTAAATTTAAATTCTGCACTTTATTCAAATAAAATAACTAAAATATGCTTGCTCTTTTAATTGCAATTATTGCTTCTGCTGGTGTTATGGTTGGTGCTTCTTCTCTTGGAGGCGGAGGTGGTGGGTCTAGTGGTGGTGCTACAGCTACAGCTAAAAAAGTTTATAATACAGAATATAGTTCAACTAATGCCAATTATTATCGCACTGATGAGTATAATGCTCAATATGGTCTTGAAAATATACATGCTGCAGAGGCTTATGCTTCACTTTCAAGCCAAGGTTTATCCGTTGCAGGAGATGGAGTAAAAATTGGTATTGTTGATAGTGGTGTACAGGCAGATCATGTTGAAATATCTGGTAATTTAGATTCTACTGACAGTGCAAATTATGTAAGTTCTGAGCCAAGCCGTGATTTTTCTGATGGTGATGGACATGGAACTCACGTCGCCTCAATTGCTGCTGGCGTGAGAGATGGTTCTGGCATGCACGGAGTTGCATATAACGCTGATATTATCGCTGCTAGAGCTATGAATGATAGCGGTAGTGGTACTTCAGCCGATATTTCAAATGCTATTGAAGGTGTATCTGATGCTGGTGCTAAGGTCATTAATCTAAGCCTTGGTGGTTCAAGTGATTCATGAGGGGTCTTATTAACTGCTTTGGAATATGCTAAAAGTAAAGATGTTGTAACTGCCATTGCAACAGGAAATGATAGTGCTTCTAATCCTGCTTATCCCGCTATTTATGCAAGTGATGATAATGTAAAAGGCTATGTAATTGCAGTTGCTTCTGTTAGTTCATCTGACGTGATAAGCAGTTTTTCTAATAAGTGTGGAACTGCTAAGAACTATTGTTTAGTTGCTCCTGGTGAGAATATTCATGCTGCATATCCAACAAGTTCTTATGCTGATCTTAATGGAACTTCGATGGCAACTCCTAGTGTTGCAGGAGCAGCAGCAGTAATTAGAGGTGCTTGGCCTAGCTTAACTGCCGATCAGGTAGTTAGTCTTTTACTTACAACTGCTACTGACTTAGGAACTTCTGGTGTTGATGATACTTATGGTTATGGTATGCTAAATTTATATGATGCAGTAAAACCAGTTGGATCTTCTGTTGTAAGCTCTGGAACAAGCACTGATTCTGCTGGATATGATATTAGCACAACTTCCTTAACTGTTGATCCAATCTTTGGTGATGCTTTTTCAACTAATGTTGCGGCTGCTCTGAACAATACAGTGTTTTTTGATAGTTATGGTCGTGACTTTAAAGCTAATATCAATACCAAAATAGGCAATGTTTCAAGTTATAACGTTCCAACCTTAGATAACATTGCTTTTAATAATTATACCAGCAATTCAATACCTCTTTCATTTGGGAAAGATTCTTCTTCTCAATTAAAATTTCAGGTCAAATCATATAATAGTAATTCAGAAACTGGGAATGGTTTAGATAGAGGTTATTCACAAAATCGTTATGGTTTGAAATTCTTGATTAATGATAGATCTCAAGAAGATAGATATTTAACCAGTTCTAATGGTTTTTCTTTTACTGAAAATTTTTCCAACAAATTCAAAGCTGGATTTGCTTTCAACACTAATTAGGCGGCTAATCTCAATAATAACAAAGCAAATGGTTTTGGTTTTATCTCAACTAATAATTTTACTTCAAGCCCTTATCAATCATTTGCAAGTGGTTCACCTTTGTTAAATACACAAAACAGCTTAACGCAAAGAAATTACAATCAAGTTTATCTATCACATAAATTTGCGGATAATAAATTTTCTGCTAATTTCTTACAACAAACCTCTTATGAGACTTCATCATTTGCAACTCAAATTGGTAATCGTCAAAATCAAATTTCTGATTTAAGCTTTACTTATTTACCTGGTCATGAGTCAAACTTAACAGTGTCTTTTGGTAATCTAAATGAGTTTAATAATAACTTCTTGAATTCTAAATCTTACGGTGCTTTTGCAACTTCGGGAGACGTTAAAACCTCATATTTTAAAGTTTCTTCAACTAAAAAAATTGCTAATAATTTATATTTAATTTCCGCTTTCTCTGAAGGTTCAACTAAGGCTAATGGGAATGATATAGGAGTTTTCCGTAACTATAGTGATATCAAGAGCAGAAGCTCATCAGTGGCTTTAGTTAACGATAATATATTTGGTGGAAAACTAGGCTTAGTTTATTCTGAACCTCTTCGTGTTTATAGCGGCAAGGTTTCTATTAATACCCCTATTGGTCTTGATAGTAGTGGGAATGCTATCAGATACAGTGCAGACGTTTCTTTGAAGTCACAAGGAAAAGAACAAGATATTGAACTTTTTTATTCAAAAGAATTAAGTAAAGATGCGCAGGTAAAATTTAACTTTGTTACGCAAAAAGAACCAGGTAACGTCAAGAACGCTGCAAATAATTATTTAGGATTTGTAACCTATGGTAAGAAATTCTAACTTATAAATTCTTTAATTCAGCTTTGGCGGGAACCTTGCCAGAGCTTGCTTTGTTCAAGGTCATGTAGCAAATCAAATTAGAAATTATTATGTTCAATATGATGAATATAATAACTTTTCCAAGCAGCATCCAAGTAAATTCTTCAACTAAAATTCCAATTAAAAATAAAGGTGTGATGTAGCAATTGCTCATCATAACAACATGGGTCATAGAAAAAACATCGCGTGCTCTTAAAAAGGCAATTGCGGCAATAACCATCAATATTGAAGCGCCAAGCAAAAATCCTGAAGATAATAATTCCATGTTTTTAATTTATTTAGAATGAATATGGGGAATGGGTCTTAAGACCCATTCCCGCGAAATACATTGCTAAGATTTTTTATTATGTAACAAAAATAATATGGCTGGTATTTGCAGCAGAAGTAAGATTATAGCAATATCAAGAATATTTTCATATCCAACTGCGGAATTAATTATTATCAAAATTAAGCCACTACACATCGCTAAATAAAAGCTTAGAATCTTTTCATATTTATTTGCAGCTTTAACAAGTTTGATAATCATTAAAGCTATAGCAAAAATTATAAGAGAAGAAACTATTGTGTTCATTAATATATTCCTGTTGGGTTCTCTTTAGAAGAATCTTCTTCGTCAGATGAATTATCATCATTATTATCTTCATCATCGGAACCCTCTTCAATAGAATCATCCAGTTTTAAAGCTTCAAGGAATACTCTTTCTCTTGGCGTAGAACCAGTTGGTGATTTTCCAGTTTCGCGATCAATCTTCACAAATTTTACAGTATTTGGAACACGGAAAGGAGTTGAAGGTGTATCTTTTAGGGCTTGTTTCATGAAATCAATAAATACTGGTAAAGCAACCGAAGCACCAGTTTCTTCTGAACCAAGAGTTTTTGGCATGTCAAAACCAATATAAACTCCGGCAACTAAATCTGGTGAGAAGCCAATAAACCAAGAGTCGTAAGAGCTGTTAGTGGTTCCAGTCTTTCCAGCAATAATTTTACCAACTGCTTTTGCTCTTGCTGCAGTTCCTCTATCAACAACACCTTGTAGCATTGAAGTAATTTGATAAGCAGTTGCAGAGTCAATAACTTCTTCTCTAACTTCGCTTAACACAGGAATTGTAAGGTCTGAGCCACTTACAGAACAGTTATCACATGTTCTTTTATCACGACGATAAATTGTTTTACCATTGCGATCTTGAATTTTTTCAATCATTGATGGAGTTACTTTGTTACCGCCGTTAACCATCATTGCGTAAGCAGTGACAATTCTAATCAAAGTTGTTTCAGTTGAACCTAAAACAAGAGAGTAAATTGTTTGCGGATCATCATTTACACCAAATCTTTTTACAACATCAACAACCTTATCAAGACCAACTTGATCAGCCATGCGCACTGTTGTAACGTTGCGTGAAGTTTCAAGACCAGTTCTTAAAGTTGTTGGACCATAATATTGTCCTGAATAGTTAGTTGGTTTGTAAGGTGGAAGACCGCCGCCTTGATCAAGAGTAATTTCTTCATCCATAATTACAGTTGCTGGTGTCATTCCATTCTCAAGGGCTGCAATATAACCAAATGTTTTCATTGTTGACCCTGGTTGGCGCATTGCTTGTGTTGCACGGTTAAATTGATTTGGTGAATCAACGTAACCTCCCATCATGGCAAGAACTCTTCCCGTGTGCGGATCTATTGCAATAAAGGCACCATTTACTTCTGGAATTTGACGTAAATTATAAATTTCTCCCTTATCACTTTTTTCAACTAAAATCACATCGCCAACTGCAAAAACATCTTCAATTTTTTTAACCGCTGCGCCAAGACTATTAGTGCTTAAATATTTTCTTGCCCATTTTACTGATGCTAAATCAATTGAACCAAGCGCGCCATTCTCAACACCAATGGTTGCACTATGAGCACCAGTTGAAAGCACCACAGCTTTTTTCCATGATTCACGATAAAGTTTTTTAACATCAAGTTTTTGCAATGCTTCTTGCCATTTGCCAGTTGCGTCAATTTTAGTAATTGCGCCACGATAACCATGTTTTTGATCATATTGCTCAATGCCATCATTTAAAGCCTTAGAGGCAATTTTTTGCAATTTTGTGTCAAGTGTTGTGCGCACAACAATACCATCTTCAAATACATTATCCGAACCATAAAGTTCAGTAAGTTCTTTCTTCACGCTATCTGAAAAAAACTCGGCTTTATTGTAACTTTTGTAATCTTCATCATTAAGCACAATTGGCTTTGCCATCGCTTCTTCACCTTCTTTTTTAGTGATAAAATTATTATCAACCATTTGTTCAATA
>JAGWYT010000018.1 GCA_018969185.1 Rickettsiales bacterium
ATTTTAAAACAACAAATTCAAAGCTTCGCAAATTAAAACTCCCATCAAAAGCCACTTAAAATTTCTTCTTTTCTTTTTAGATTTTGCCCATTTGATGAGGAAAAACGGGTCACGGTGAAAATCTAAATAGGCTTTTTCTGCAATATCATTATTAGCAATTTCAGATAATTTCTTAAATCTAAAATTATCTATTTTCTCAAATTCAAATCCTGTTAAATCAAGGTCAGAAACAGTGTGGGTGCCGCTTGCATCAAAGCCGATATTTTTAGTTAGAGGTTTGATACTTTGCATAGAATAGCCATTATTTTTAAACATGGCGTAGCTCATTTGAATATCCCAAGCATTGATTTTACTGGTTTTTTGCATTCTTAACATATCTGTCATGTTGCTGCCAGCGCGATTAAATTCTTTGACCAATTTCTTATTTTTGATAAATTCGTCATAATCACGAATTTCAAAATCAATCTGTTGCCATCTGTCTTTCCAAGTTCCCCAGCCCCATGAAGAATTTTTTCCTCCAACAAAAAATATGTCTTCTTGATAATTTTTAGGAAAATTAATGAGATTTTTTGGATAATTAAAACCGCTTACACACCAAATATTTTTTTCGTTTTTATAAAAACCGAGAGCCTCATTAGTAAATTTCAAGAAGCTTGGCGCCGTTATAATATCGTCTTCCACAACGATGAGTGACTCATTATTTTCAAGAACCTGATTAATGCCGTAAATAATTGAAAATTGTGCGCCGTGATTAATTTCTCTTTTGGTGATATATTTATTTTTGAACCCTTGAAATGAATCAATTACATTATGGACAGCTTTAATATTCTCTACATCCTTGATATTCCTAGGTCCATCACAGAAAATGTAAATATCTGATTCTTTCGCTAAATCATTTTTTGCTAAATTTTCTAAAACTAATTTAGTTTTATCAGCGCGATTAAAACAAAAAAATGCTATTGGTGCGTTCATTTAGAAATGTGAGTTATTTTATAAGAAGTTACATTTAGTAACTTAAACACGTAAAATTATAACTTCAACTTTGTTGATTTTATTAAAATACAATGGTGGTTTAATTAAAGTTCTTGTTCCTTGTACTTTTTATGAACTTTCTCTGCCTTAGGTTTTTTTGCTGATGTTTGTGGATGATTCTTCTCTAAATATTCTTTACGGGCTTTTGCCATTTCTTTATTTAAATCTTTATCAGAAGAAAATTCATAAGCAGAGCCAAATGGTGTTTCTAATTTTGGATCTACACCATTCTCAACTAATAAAATTATAACATCTTTAAAATTTTCTGTTTTAGATTCTTTGTAAGAATTAATGGCTATCATCAATGGAGTTGCACCATCATCTCTAGCTTTATTGAGATCAGCGCCGTATTCAGCTAAAAATTTAAGAGCTTCTACCTTTCCTTCTTGTGGTGCCATAAAAGCAGGAGTTACACTATTATAATATAACTGAGAGTTTATATCAAATAAATCAGGCTGCAGAAATAATTCTAAATTTGATACAATATCAGGTGAGTAAAAATATCTTGGCGTCATAAGCATTCTTGTTATATATTTCTTAACAAGAATTTCTTTTACTTCAATATCATCTTCAATAAAATCAACAAATCCTAATCTTTCTAATTCAGCATTAATGATATCTTTTGATTTTTGAGGTATATCTTCTAACTGCTTTAAAACTGATGCTCTTTGTTCGCTTATATTATCTGTTATTAGATTATAAATTTTATCTACTAAATCGATTTTATCACCAGAATCAATTAAACTCTTAATTTCTTCTAATGATGTTGTAGTGAGGCTTGTAATTATGGAGGAAGACTCATTTTTTTTGAAAATAATTTGTAGTGGTTCAGGTTCAGGAAGATGTTGATTTGATCGTAATAATAATTGCGATATTCTTTGTCCATTTTCTCCCTCTAAAACTTCGCTATCTCCTGCATGTAAAAATAAAATCTGATCTTTTTTAAGACTATTTTTGCCAAAATTTTGTTGCAGATTGTTTCCTATCATACAACCAAAGGCATGAATTATTTTTGCATTTGGAAAATATTTTGCAGCGAAATCATCGGATTGTATTCTAGTATTTTCTGTTATTTCTAACTCTCCTAAACTATTTCCATGCCCATGAATAATTAATCTTCAGGCTTAGGAGAAGTAATTTCTTGTTTCTGATCAAATTCAATTAATTCTATTTTATTTGCTTTAGCTTGTTTTCTTAAATCTTTACAATTAATTCTTGGCCCACAATAAACCGCGGTTTTATAATCCTTATCACCAACTTTTATTGCTTCACTTTCTGGTAATGCGGATAACATTGCTGCGGCAATTCCCGCTGTTCTTAAGCTTGGATTTTGAGAAAGCGATGCACCAAACATTAACATGCCATAAGGAATTCCACCAGATTTTTCAGTTAAATAATTTATAGCGTCATGAAAGGTTTTTGTAGCTGATTCTAAATAAGATGTTTCTTCTCCATTGTCATTCCCCGCTTCCGAATTTCTTTTAGAAATTCTTAGCGAAGGATCTCTTTCAACAACTGCATGAGATCCTTCGCTACGCTCAGGATGACGGAGGTTGAGGTCTGATTCAGGGCTACTAGCTATTGATAGTGCTTTAGACCTATGAGAAAAAGTCTCAAGATCAGAGCCTGTTCCTTTATTTTCTTTTTGAGTAGAACTTCCAGAAACTCTTTCTGCAACTCCAGTTGCTGTTGCAGCAAGTATCAAAGAATTAAGGGCAACAGATGCACAATTTACGCCATCTTTTTCTTCAGCTTCTTTTAAAAGAGAACTATAGATTTCATTCGCTTTTTCTAAGGCTTTACCAAAAGATTCTTCATCAACAACACCATCTTTATTTTTAAATTTTTTTCTAAATTTTTTATAAGCTTTTTGGCAGAGTTTTTTATATTCATCACTTTCTCTATCAAAATTTCTTTCATCAATGATCATTCTTCTAAGATCTTCTTCTCCAAGCATTTTGTCCAACAATCCTGGTCTGGTGCCAAGTTTTATGATATTTCCAGCTATTAAAATCTTTTCTCCAATTTCTATTTCTTGCTTAATTTCGTCAGGTAATTTTGGCATTTAAAAATCAATAAATTGTTTCCAGAAATTTGGTTGAAATTTAGCGAAAGCATGGCAGCCGAATGGCAATTTATTACAGTTCATTTTATAAAGATTTTCTGCTTGTGCTTCAAAAGAAAAAGCAATTGCTTGCCGTGCCTTTGCAGCTCTAAATTCAGGGAAAAGCGTTGGAATTGTTGAGGCAAAAAAATAATCTTCATTTGGAACTTCTCTAATTTTACAGATATATTTGCAAATATTTGCAAATGAATTTTTAGTAAAAAATATTTTGTAAAATCCAATAGAAAATATGATATCTCTATGTGGTTTAATGCGTGATTTTGCAATAATATCTCTCAATTTAATTGCTTGTGATAAAGTGATTTTTCTATTCATCAAATCAATGATTTTTGTGATATTTCTTAGTGAGAATCCGCCATTTCCAGCATGATCAATAAATTCTTTTTCTGCTCCACTTGTATCAAATTTTTTAAACCATGGTGCACCGATATAGTCAATTCCTTGATTGCACCAATAATTCAACTGATCTTCAAAAACATAAGCATCAGTTTGATAGATCAACATAAATTCATATTTACTAAATCTTGCGTAAAATTCTTGGCTAAGAAGAAGTCTGCTGTAAGACCTTGGATCAATGAAACATTTATCATCAAATACTTCAAAAGTGACGTTTGAATTTGATGTTATAAATTCATCAAGCCATGATTTATTAAATGATTCTGGGCAAATGAAAATAATTGGATGATTAGCGAAAATCTTTAGCCCTTGTTTTAAAGAGGCGATTTCAGAATTATCAGTGATTTTTTTGTAAACTGGAACTACAATGCAGCTTTTATCCACTTGCTTTGAAGAAATATATTAGTAAAAAATGTAGTCTTAGTTATTAATTTAACTTATTGAAGTCAAATTTTAAATCAAAAATAACAGCATGAATTTTGAATTTATCAGAAATGAATTTGCCGATTTAGTGGTAATAAAACCAAGATTATTTAATGATGAAAGGGGATATTTTTTTGAAAGTTATAAATATTCGAGTTTTAGCGAAGGTTTAATTAAAGATAATTTTGTTCAAGATAATAATTCTTATTCCAAGCGTGGTGTGGTGCGGGGCTTGCATTTTCAAACATCACCAAAAGAGCAAGCAAAATTGGTTAGATGCTTAAGAGGTGAAATTTATGACTGTGTGGTTGATTTAAGAAAATCATCAAAAACTTTTGGTAAGGTTTTTGGAATTAATCTTTCTGCTGAAAATAATTTAATGCTTTATGTGCCGAAAGGTTTTGCGCACGGTTTTTCAACTTTATCTGAGGAAGCAGAAGTTTCATATAAGGTTTCTGACGAATATTGTAAAGAGTCAGAGCAGGGAATTAGATTTGACGATCCAGATTTAGCAATTGATTGGAAAGTTAAGAATCCAATAGTTTCAGAAAAAGATTTGGTTTTGCCATTTTTTAAAGATCTAAAAACTTTTTTCTAAAAAATGAAAAATATTTTAATCATTGGTGCTGATGGAATGTTTGGCAGTGAGGCAGCTCAGCTGTTTGAAGTTTTTGGATATAAAATAATTAAAGCAAATAGAGCAAGTTTTGATATTACTGACTTATCACAAATAAGAATTTTTTTACAAAAAAATCCTTGTGATTTAGTTATTAATTCGGCCGCTTATACAAAAGTTGATGATGCTGAGAGCAATAGAGAAGCGGCTTTTGTGGTTAATGCTGAGGGTGCAAAAAATATAGCAATTGCCACAAATGAAAAAGGAATTCCTTTGGTTTTTATTAGCACTGATTATGTGTTTGATGGTTCTAAAAAAACTCATTACCTAACTTCTGATGTAACTAATCCTGCCACTGTTTACGGGGCTTCTAAGCTTTTAGGAGAGCAAAATACAGTTAAAGAAAATAAAAAATCTTATATTGTTCGAACCAGCTGGTTATATGGCAAAAATGGTAAGAATTTTGTAAATACCATGCTTGATTTGTCAAAGAAAAATAATGTTATTAAAGTTGTTAATGATCAATTTGGTTGTCCAACTTCAACTCATGATTTAGCTTTGGGGATAAGGAAATTAATTGAGGAAGAAAAGCCGTTTGGCATTTATCATATTTGTGGATCTGGTGTGACAAGCTGGTATAATTTTGCGAAGAAAATTTTTGAAATTGCTAAAGTGAAGGTAGATGTTGTACCAGTTACAACTGCGGAGTTTCCTCGCCCTGCAAAAAGACCAGAATTTTCAGCAATGGATAATGATGGAATTTGTGATAATTGGGAAGAGTCTTTGAGGAAGTATTTGTTGACGTTTTATCCTGAGTCTTAGAATTTCTTTTAGAAATTCTTGGCGAAGGATCTTATGCGTTCAGCTGCTAAAAGTAGCTTTAGAGCTCAGGATGACAGGTTCCTATTATTTCTGAACAACATTAATTTCTCTTTGTGGTAGAGGAATTTTAATATTATTTTCTTTGAATCTTTTCCATATCTCAGACATTACTTCACTTTTTGCGGACATGCGTCCTTGTGTGACATCATTAACCCAGAAATAGAGAATAAATTTTATAGAAGAATCAGCAAAATCAGTAATATAGCACTCAATCTCAGGATAATTAATGCATCTTTGATGTTCAGTAGCACAATCTTCAAGAATTTTCTTAGCCAATTCTAGATCAGAATCATAAGAAATATTGACGTTAATTTCAATTCTGGCGCGGTTATTTGAATAAGTCAGGTTTACAACTTTACTGATGATAAAATCTTCATTTGGCACCATTACTTCTTTGCCATCAAAGCATTCAATCAATGTATATCTTCCACCAAAATGTTTTACTATACCAAAAATATTACCATTATCAATTTCAACCCAATCACCAACTTCAACGGATTTTTCAAAAAGAAGAATGATGCCACTAATGAAGTTTGAAGCGATTTTTTGCAAACCGAATCCAATACCAACACCAATTGCACCACCAAGAACGGCTAAGGTTGTCATATCAACGCCAAGCGTTTTTAACATCACAATTGCCACTACTGAATAGACGATAATATCAATAAATTTTCCAATAATTCCTTTGGTGCTTGATTTGATTTTGGTATTGCTTTCGATATATGACTTACTTTTCCTTATAATAAGGCTTGATATGAAGAATAATATTAGAACTACAAGGAAGGCTTTTATGATTAGATAAATTGAAATTCTTAATGAACCAACTTTTAAAGCATATTCGTCAAGATATCTGATTGTGGGGTCTAAAAGACCAAAGGTGTTTAAAATTAAAGCTGGTATTAAAAATAATCCGGCAGAGTTAGAAATAAAATTATTGCCAGATGAAATGCGTAAGAAACGTAAAAATAAAAATAACGTGACAAGTTGTAGAGTGGTTGAAAATATCAAAGTTTCTTTAAAGAATTGCGCAAAAATTGAAACTCCTATAGCAAGAAAAACTGCAGCAAATAAAGGGTACAGAAGGGGATTGATATATTTGTGAATGAACTTATTAATTCCGAGATTTTTCTTTAAAGCTGCAACTGTAATTTTAGGTAAAATAACTCTTCTGGTAATCGAATAGAATAAATATGAAATTATAAAGCAGGCTATAATTGACAAAGACTGCCAATAAAAACTAGGATCAGAAATAGTTGTTTCAATAGTTTCAAGTAATTGCATATAAGTGCTATTTTCTTGTCTCATTTATCTAAGTAGTTGTATAAGTTTCTCAAACAGTAACAGACGTCATGCCGGACAAACATTTTCTTAGTCAGCTTTGCTGACTTAGAAAATGTAGATCCGGTATCCATAATAGATTGCGGATGAAAAATTTCTAAGAATCACTTACGTGCTTCTAAGAAATTTTAGCTCCGCAATGACGGAGTCGTTATTCCCCCTGACCAGAAGTATAACCAGGTTTTCCATCAAATAAATACAAGCCTTCATATTTAACAAAATCAATATTTTCTTGAGTAAATTGATTCAACATTTCAACAATGTCCTTATGAGATATAGTCTTATTAGAATCTATAATGTCATTGCTTGATTTTCCGGTAATACCCTTACCAATGAAGCGCAAGATGGTTTGTCCACCATTATAATTTGGCATCATATGCTTATCAAGATAAGGCCATAATAATAAACCCTTAGCGCTAATCATTTTTACTTCCATCACTTCGCTTCCCATCTTGTTTAAAAGAGCAAGCAAATCATCAAAGCTTTTTTGCCATTCAATAAATAAATCAAAGCCGATCATTGATTTAATTGATTTTTGTTGGCTATTAGTTTTTTGACTAATGGTCTTTTCTTGCTTAACAACCTTCATTTCTGGCAGTTGTGCTGGCTTTTGACCAAGATTTGCAATCACTGCTTTAGTAAATTCTTTTGTGCCAACTTTTTTCTTTGATGTTTTTTCATTGTAAATATCTGCGGTGTGAATGCCATCTTCAATTGTTTTATAAAGAGCATTGCGAATTTTCATTGCCGTCTCTTCTTGTCCAATGTGAATTAACATCATCACAGCAGCATGTATTAAGCCAGTAGGGTTTGCAATATCTTGTCCTGAAATATCAGGAGCTGATCCGTGAATTGCTTCAAACATGGCATAATCTTTACCAATATTAGCAGAACCTGCTAAGCCAACAGAACCAGAGGTTTCAGCGATAACGTCAGAAATTATATCACCATAAAGATTCATTGTAACAATTACGTCAAAAATTTCTGGTCTGGCTGCAAGGCGCGCTGTTCCTATGTCTATGATATAATGATCAGTTGTAATTTGCGGATATTCTTTAGCAATTTCATCAAAAACCTTATGAAACAAACCATCAGTCATTTTCATGATATTGTCTTTAGAAAAGCAGCTAACTTTTTTGCGATTATTAGCAACCGCATATTCAAAAGCATAGCGAATGATTTTTTCACAACCCTCGCGAGTCACTAATTTCAAGCATTGGTAAGTTTGTTCAGTCTGACGATATTCAATTCCAGCATAAAGATCTTCTTCATTTTCTCTGATTATAACAACGTCAATTTTAGGAAATTTTGTTGTAATAAAAGGAGAAAAACTTGTGACGGGACGAACGTTTGCAAAAAGTCCAAGTTTTTTGCGCATTGTAACATTAAGGCTTTTATATCCACCGCCTTGAGGAGTTGTAATTGGGGCTTTCAGAAGAACTTTTGTATCTGCAAGGCTTTCCCATGCCGAAGGCATTAAACCAGAATTAAAACCTTTTTCATAGATTTTTTTACCGACTTCAATAATGTTGAAAGAGACATCAGCTTTGGCTTCTTTTAAAATTTCGATTGTGCCATCCATAATTTCAGGACCAATCCCATCGCCATAAGCTATTGTAACAGTTTTTGTCATGTTTTTAAAAATTAGATATTGATATGAATCGCATTTTATACCATATATTTCAAGGCTGCAATGATAAATTTGAGGCAATTGTACGTAATGTTACAATGTCAAAATCTTATTCGCTGGTTGAGCTTGTTGAAACCAAGAATAAGATTTTTTATTTAGCTTCTCTTGCTTTGTCACAAACTCAACCAGCGAGAAGCTTACGTGAGATTGCAAATTTTAGAATTAATTAGATGATGAATTTTGACATTCTAGATATTCAAAAAAACATCGAGGAAAAGAGGCAGATTTACGGTAAACGCTTGGAAGATTTTTTATTATCAAAATTTCGTAATTTTTTAAAAAAATCTGACGAATTATTTACAAAAAGAATTTTTTGCTTCTGGTTGGTTTCTTTATTTTTTTCTTTAAGTATTTTTTTGCGCTCACAGCTTGATATTGGCTATTTATCAGCTTTTGAGTTAGTTAATAGCAGATTTTCATTATTAAATTCTGTTAATTTAGTTTCTTTAAAAATATCGCAAATATGCGGATTTAATGAGATGATAATTGCCGATTATTTTATTAATTTTTTAGCAATTATTTCACTTATTTTTTCAGCCAAAATTCTAAAAAAATCACGTCTTTCAGCAACTAATCAAAATTTAATTATTATTGCTTTTGCGCTTGGTTTCTTCTTGCAAATAGGGGCAATTGAATATGGTGAATTCATAGTTGAGAATAGTTTATTTTTAATTTTAGTTTTTCCATATATTTCTTATCTAATTAAAAATTCTCATCATAAATCACAAATTTTTTCTATTCTGATTTTTGGTATAATTATATTCACTATTTTCGCTCCATATATTTCTAAAACAAGCTTCTCAACAGTTGATTTTATTAATTTCCTCGTTTCACAATTATTCTCAAAAATAATTTTATTCGCAATTTTTCTAGTTTTTTTATATAAAAAAATTTCTGAGGAAGATAAGGTTTTATTGATCTCAGCCCTTGCTGGTCTTTTTATTTTATGTTTAGGATTTTTCACTAATCGTAATTATGAATCATGTTTTTTTGCTCTAATAACGCCAGCAATAGTAAAGATTTTTTATGATTTTGTAAAATTTGATAAAATTGATTTCACCAATAAATTATTATTTGCCTTTCTACCTTTAGTAGCGCTATTAGATGAAGGTCTCAATTTCGTCAGATCATTGATATTTTTTTGGATTATTATAATTCCAATTGCGGTTTTTTCTCTTCGTGAAAAATTTACAAAAGATCATAAATTGAAACTACTTAACATCTCGCCATTCTTTATTTTGCTTGCTATAGTGGCTATTGTTCTTTCTTTTAGAAACCACAATTTATTTGTGTTTTTATCAGTTTTAATCTTCTTTTTATTTCTATTTTATTACGAAAAATTCTATCAAAAATCTCATCAGGCATTTTCTTCATTATTTGCTTTTGTGCAATTTGTTGTGATTTTTTCTCTATTATCATTTTACGTTTTTGCCATTTCTAAATCATTGCAAGGAAACAGTGTTTACAAGTCTCCAAACTATCTTAGCGATAATATAATTAAATATTCAAACGCATATTTACATGATAAAAATGATAAAATTATTATTCTTTCTGACGCACTTCCTAACCAATTTCCAACATTAAATTTCTTACATCAGAAAAATAATAATAAAGATTTGAAAAATTTTATTTCTGACGAAAAAATCAGAATTATTTTTATTGATAATAAATCTAGTGCAATCAAAGAAAATCAATGCTTTATAGGATATTTAGAAAATAATTTTTTGGATTTAGAATTTAGAAAGAGTTTTTTAGAAAATTATCAATATTTAGGAAAAATATTTTTATCTAAAGATTTAGAAAAAAAACCACAATTAGAATTTTTTGCTAAAGAAAAAGATGAGTTTGATAATGTTGATTTATCAAGACAAAAAGTAATTTATGATTTTGAAATTTATATAAGAAGAAATGATTAAAAATTTAAATTTAATAAGCTCAAAAACATTTCTTTTAATTTCTTGTATTGCAATTTTTCTTCTTAGTATTTTTTTGCGCTCAATAATTGATATAGGTCCCGATACTGGAGTATATATAGATTTAGGCACAAAAATTGCCAATGGCAAAAAATATTATTATGATTTTTTTGAAAGTAATTTTCCGCTTTCTTTTTATATTTATGCTTTGGAATATAAAATATCTGCTGTACTACATATTAGCCCAATTATCACGTCAGAAATTTTCATTAATATTTTTGCTTTGTTATCAATTTTTTGGTCAGCAAAAATTTTACAAAGAAGCACAATTTATGATAATAAAGCTCATTATAACCTAATTATAATTGCTTATTTTATAGGGTTCTTCTTGCGCATAGAAGCATTATCATTTGGAGAATTTGGCACTAAAACCAGTTTTTTCCTTATTGGTTTTTATCCCTATATTTCCTTTGCTTTTGAAAGAAAAAAAATATTTACAAAATTAGAACTTTGGCAAAAAGGCTTCTTAATGGGTTTTATTGCTTGTTTGAAGCCACATTATTTAATTATCATAATCTTCCTTGAATGTTATAATTTTTGGCAAAAAAAATCTTTCTCATTCTTCTTTGAGTTAGACAAATTAGTGATGATTTTGATTGGATGTTCTTATCTATTGTTGATGTTAAAATTTACGCCTGAGTTTTTTGAATTCATGGTTCCAATGTGGGGAAGTGTTTATTATGATACTGTTTTAGTATTTATTAAAAATTCTTTTCACCAATTTGCATCAAAAGGGGTGATTTATTCTTTTATTTTTCTAATTTTCTCACGTCTTAAATTATCACAAAATGATAAAATTTTACTATTATTATATTGTGTTACTTCTTTGTTAATGGTTCTTGAAAACATTGGAACCATTGATCAAGAAGTTATTTTCTATCAGGTGGCTACGATTTGTTTTCTGAAACTTATATATGATGTAATTTGTTCTAAAAAAATTATTTTGAATGAGAATAAATTTATCATTATCACTTTAATGTTCTTACCAATTTTTGATTTAAATAATTTACCTTTTATAATATTTTCTGCGTCAGGTTTTATAGTTATTTGGTGGCTAATTGCTTTAATATTTCCTTTTATTTTTATCGGAAAAATAAAAAAAGAAAAACTTGATGAATACAATAAATTAAAGCTTCAGGGAGATATTCCTAAAAAAATACTTTTTGCAGTTTTATTATATTTTTTACTACTGATTATAGCTTTTTTATCTTTAAAATATTTTGGACCTTGGGCTTTTGTAACAACAAATCTTTTATCATTATTTATTGTTATATTTTTCTTTGAGAGGTTTTACGCCAAATTTTACAACAAGTTTTCACCATTTACGGTTTTTGTTGTTCTAACTTCCATTTCTTTTCTCTTTTATGGTTATGTAAGAAGCTTTGATTTTATTTTTGATGAAAAGACATATTCAAATAAAAATTTCACAACATTTAATGATAATGTTGTCTATTATTCAAAGATTTACGCGCCTAACAAAGAAGATGGAATTTTAGCTTTTTCAAATCCTAATCAATATCGCTTTCCAATCATGAATTATCTTGGCAAGGATAATTATTATAGAGGTAATTTTATGGCTTTTAATGCTTCAAATGCAGGTAAAGGTAAGATGTTTTTGGAGTTAGAAAATAAGAATAAAATATTCACTCTTACATATTTTATGGAGTCTTTAAAAGAGCAGTTAAGAAATAAGAAAATGAAAGTTCTTTTTATTAATAATGGTTTTAGCGAACATAACGAGAAGGATCGCTGCCTGATTAGTTATTTAGAATATTATTTTTTAGATCCTGAATTTAAAAAATTATTTTTTGAAAATTTTCGCTATGAAGCGCGTATGATTGAATATAATAAAAGTAAAATTTCTAAAAATATTTTCCAAAAGAAAAAAGATGTGTTTGATAGTTTGGAACCTTCAACAAGTAGGGTTTCATATGATTTTGAAGTTTATGTAAGAAATTAAATATGAAAAAAATTAAAAATTTTATCACTAATAAATTATTTATCTCCTTTTTTGCTGGAGGGCTTTGTAGTTTGGCTTTTGCGCCATTTCATTTTTTTGTTTCAGCAATTATCTCATTATCATTTCTCTATTTTTTACTTGAAGAAGAGAAATGGGAAAATAAGCCATTTAAGCGAATTTTCTTACTTGGTTGGTTTTATGGTTTTGGATATTTTTTGACCGGAGTTTATTGGATTACAATTTCACTTTTAGTTGATGCTGAGAAATTTGCTTGGTTAATTCCCTTCGCAATTACTTTAATTCCTGGTGTTTTAGCAATTTATTTTGCCTTATTTGCCGTCACAAATGTATTTTTAGTAAAAAAATTAAACCTATCACAAAATTATAAAAGAATCACGATTTTCGCGGTTTTATGGCTTATTTTTGAATTATTACGTTCTTTCCTCTTTACTGGTTTTCCTTGGAATTTGCTTGGCTATTCTTGGTTTTTTAATGATCAACTTGTTCAACTGGCAAGTGTCTTTAGCGTATGGGGTTTAAGTTTTTTTGCCACCTTAATTTACGTGATTCCAAGCTTATTTGTTGGTTTTAGTAAAGGGAAGTTTTTTAGAAAAAAACCAGTTTTTGCTGATAAATTTTTTGGTACAATTTTGTTTTTCTTACTGATTTCTGGTTTTTTTTATGGACATCACCACCTAAATCAAGGCATAATGCCAGCAGATGATAGTAAGAAGTTGCGCTTAGTACAAGGAAATATCAAACAAGAATTAAAATGGGATGCGCAGAAGAAATATGAGAATTTTGTAAAGCATATTGAGCTTAGTAATTCTAAAGATTTGAGTGAAGTTGCAGCTGTTATATGGTCAGAAACTGCAGTGCCTTATGCCATAGATAATAACTCAGACTTGATTAATAAACTAAGGCTCGCAACTCCAAAAAATGGCGTTTTGCTTACAGGAGCTTTGAGAGTAAAATATTTAAGTTCAGATGAAATTGAAGCTGTATGGAATAGTGTTTTTGCAATAGAGGAATCAGGAGTTATAGGGCATTATGACAAACATCATTTAGTGCCTTTCGGCGAGTATGTTCCCTTGCAAGAATACTTGCCTTTCATCAGTAAAATTACTGATGGGGCGGTTGGTTTTAGTAAAGGTAATGGTCCAGAGACTATAAAAACCAATGTTTTATCTGTTAGTCCTTTGCTTTGTTATGAGGTAATTTTTCCTGATAAAATTATCGATAAGAAAGATCGCCCAGATCTTTTGGTTAATTTAACCAATGATGCATGGTTTGGTAGAAGTTTAGGGCCATACCAGCATTTTGATATGGCAAGAATGCGATCTATAGAATATGGAATATCATTAGCAAGAGTTGCTAATACTGGCATCACAGCCTATTTTGATCCTTTTGGTCATGTTGTGCAAAAGATCAATTTAGACGAAGAAGGAATTATTGATGTTAGTTTTATAGAAAAACTTGAGCCGACTATTTATTCCAGATTTGCTCTCTATCCGTTAATTTTGTTAGTGTTGTTGTTGTTAATATTTTTAACATATAAACCAAAAAACTAATAAAATGTTATTAGATAAAGTAACACCAATTGACGAATATATCGCAAGAAAATTGCGCCAATTTCGTATTGCTGCTGGCATGACGCAAGATCAGCTTGGAGAATTGACTGGTCTTTCTTTTCAACAAATTCAAAAATATGAAAAGGCTAAAAATCGTATTAGTGCAAGCAGGCTTTTTGAATTTGCCCAACTTTTAAATAAGCCAGTAAGCGCCTTCTTTGTTGGCATGAAGGCTGATCGTAGTTATTATAATTATGATTTTAAAAGTGAGAGAAAACAGGTTAAAAATTTGAAGAATTTTGATAAGGAAGTGCTGCCTTTAGTGAAAGCTTTTAATCGTATTGATAATCCGCAAAGCAAGAAACACCTAATTGCACTAGCTAATTCAATTTCTAGACAGAAACCTAAAAAAGTTAAACACTCATATTCTTAAGATTACTAGTTTCTAACTGCGATATTTTCTTTATTTAGAAACTCTTTAGCTTGTTTAATGGAATATTCTTTGAAGTGAAAAATTGAAGCGGCGAGGGCGGCGCTGGCACCAGATTTTAAGCCATCTGCCATATGTTGTAAATTTCCAACTCCTCCAGAAGCAATTACAGGAACGCTAACTTGCGAAGTGATTTCTTTAATTAATTCTAAATCATAGCCAGACTTTGTTCCATCTTTGTCCATTGAGGTAAGAAGAATTTCTCCAGCACCAAGTTTACAAGCTTCCTTAGCCCATTTTACAGCATCAATTCCAGTTGAATTTCTGCCGCCATGAGTAAAAATTTCATAATTGCCTGACGAATTTTTTTTAGCATCAATTGCAACAATCACGCATTGTGAGCCGAATTTATTTGCGGCTTCTGTGATCAAATGAGGATTTTTTATAGCGGCGCTATTTACGGAAACCTTATCAGCTCCGCTTAAAAGCAATTGTTGAAAATCATCAATCTCTTTAATTCCACCACCAACTGTGAGAGGTATAAAACATACTTCGGCAACTTTTTTTACAGTGTCAAAAATTGCTCTACGATTTTCATTTGAAGCAGTGATATCAAGGAAACATAACTCATCAGCACCTTCTTCATAATAGAATTTCGCTTGCAAAACTGGATCGCCGGCATCAATTAAATTTTCAAAATTAACACCTTTTACAACGCGTCCATCTTTGACGTCAAGGCAGGGGATTATTCGTGATTTTAGCATTTGGAAATTTTTATTTTATAGCATCCTTTTTAAAACATCATTTTCTGGTTTGTCGAAAAAACGATGTTTAACAACGCCAATTACATGCAATATAATTAATCCAAGGAGAATATAAGGAGAAATTTCGTGGGTTTCGTGAAATATCTTTCCTAGATCAACATTAGTTTGTACTAAAGTTGGCATTTTGATTCCAAAGAGTTGTACTGGATAGCCAAAATAATTTGACATTAAATAGCCAGAAAGTGGAACAATTACCATTAAAATATAAAGTCCGATATGTGCTAAATGAGCTAAGATTTTTTCACTTTTTACAATTGTGTCGGGTAATTTAGGAGCTGGTTTTATAACACGATTAACTAGGCGTATAAAAACAAATATCAAAGCTAGAGCTCCAAGTGATTTATGTAAATTATAAACTTCCATTCTGCTTGGATCTTCTTTAGAAAGACCAGTCATATAAATTCCAAGTGCAATGAGGGTAAGAATAAGTGCTGCCATGATCCAGTGGATTATGCGAGATGAGAGTGCGTATTTCATATATTTTTAAAATTAATTATATAATGCTCCAAACCTTCTGCAGGATGTGATCCCTGACCGTGTCCTAAAGTTCATTATTATAAGAGAGAAATGAACATATGGAATGTGGGTCAGGAGATTGGAGTGCTGACAACAACACAGAATTTTACTATAGACTTCTTTTTTGTTCAACAATCTCATAACACTCAATAACATCTTTTTCTTTGATGTCTTCGTAGTTTTCAAAAGCAATACCGCATTCAAAGCCACTTTTTACTTCCTTCACATCATCTTTAAATCTCTTAAGTGTTTTTAGAACTCCATCGTAAATCACAACATTTTCACGAAGTAATCTAACTTTGGCACTTCTTTTAACCATGCCGTCAGTAACAAAGGCACCGCCGATTTTACCAGTTCCAGAAATTTTAAATACTTGTCTAATTTCAGCTTGTCCTAAATATTCTTCATTCTTGATTGGCTCAAGCATTCCTGAAAGCAGGAGTTTGATGTCATCAACAACATTGTAAATGATTGAATAATAGCGAATATCAATATTCTTAAGTTTTGCCATGTCTTTAGCACCAATATTAGCTCTAACGTTAAAGCCAATAATTATTGCATTTGAAACTGCAGCAAGACCAATATCTGTTTCAGTAATACCACCAGTTGCAGAGTGAACAACTTTAATTGCAACTTCATCATTATTAAGTTTTGAAATACTACCTTGAAGGGCTTCAACAGAGCCGTGAACGTCGCCCTTAATGATTACATTTAGATATTTCAAAGTTCCTTTTCCTGACTCTTTGAAAATATCAGAAAGATTTTTTACTGAATTTTTTAGCGATTTTTCTTCTTTTCCTTTTCTTGCACGATAAGAAATAATTTCACGTGCTTGTCTTTCTTCAGAAACTTCAACAAATTTATCACCAGCGTTCGGTGCATTGTCTAAGCCAAGTACTTCCACTGGCATTGATGGAGTTGCAACTTTAATATTTTTGCCGTGATCATCTGTCATTTTTCTGATTTTACCATATGACGTGCCAACTACAATCAAGTCAGAAATATCAAGCGTGCCTTTTTGTACTAAAAGAGTGGCAACAACACCTTTTGCTGGGTCAATTCTTGATTCAATAACTACGCCGCTTGACTTGCCGCTGTAAGGTGCTTTTAATTCAAGAATTTCAGTTTGTAATAAAATTGCTTCTTCAAGCTTATCAAGATTAATTTTATTTTTTGCCGATACTGGAATAAACATTACTTCACCACCAAGATCTTCAGCAACTATGTCGTAAGATAAAAGTTCATTTTTTACTCGATCAGGATTTGCGTCAGGCTTATCAATTTTATTTACAGCAACAATAATTGGAACTCCAGCTGCCTTAGCATGATTAATTGCTTCAATTGTTTGAGCTTTCACACCATCATCTGCAGCAACAACTAATACTACAACGTCAGTTATATTAGCACCACGAGAGCGCATTTCAGTGAATGCTTCATGACCTGGAGTATCAAGGAATGTGATATATTTACCACAGTTAGTTTTAATTCTTGAAGCGCCGATATGTTGAGTAATTCCACCATGTTCGCCACCTGCAACATCAGTGGTACGAATTGCATCAAGCAATGAAGTTTTACCATGGTCAACATGGCCCATGATTGTAACAATTGGTGCTCTTGATAATTTTTCTATTGCCGGATCATCTTCATCTAAAATATTTTCTACGTCAGAATGTGATACTCTTTTTGCGATATGTCCAAATTCAACAACAAGAAGTTCAGCAGTATCAGCATCAATAACTTGATTGCTGGTTGCAACCATGCCCATAGTGAAAAGTTTTTTTACTAAATCACCTGCCTTTTCTGTCATACGATCAGCAAGGTCAGCAACTGTAATCAACTCAGGTAAAGCAACTTCGCGAATAAGTTTCTTATATTCTTTTTGTGTTTGTTCAACTTCCTGTTGTTTTATTTTGTGTTTTTTTCTTTTGCGAGCAAAGCCTTCAGAATCATCCCCATCGCTATCAATTATATAAGTTAATTTTCTGCTATTTGTTTTTTCGTTTTTAAAGTTGTTTTTACTTTTTTTACCAAAAGAATCTTCGCCATCAAAATTTGATGTAAAGTTATTGCCAGGCTTTTTATGTTTTGATTTTTTTTCTCTTTCAGATTTTTCTTTTTCTAGAACTTCTTCCTGTTTTCTTCTTTCTTCTAGAAGTTTTTCACGTTCTTCCTTTTGACGATTTGTAATTTCAACACTTTGTTTAATTTTATTCCTAACATCAAAATTATCTAACTTAAAATCAGTTGGTTTTTTATTATTTAGGGCAGTAGTTTCATGAGTTGGCTCCGGTTTTTCTTCTATTGTTTCTACGACAGCAACAACTTCTTCCTTTTGATCTACGACTTCGCTTTTTTGCTTTTTGTTTTTAGTAAATTTAGTTAAAATTTCATGACTATTAATATTGTCTTCAAGCTTTGAATCACTGCTGGAAATAGCTTTAAATCTTGCTTCCAACTCTTTTTTATTTAAATCAGATTCATTATTTTTAACTTCTTTTTTTCTGCCTTTAATAGTTACTTGAACTGCAGAGCTACTAACTTTTTTATTTTCGCTTTTTAGGGCAAGAGTTTTGGTTTCTGCTGCAGGATTTACATTCAGCTTCAGCTTGAGTGTTGAACGAGTTGTATTTTGATTTTCGTCTTTTGTCATTTTAACTAAATTTTCTCTCAAAGTTTTAAGTGTTATCCTTAAACTTACAACCGTTTTTAGGGGCTGCTGGTGAAGGATCTCCTGCGTTTCCTGAGATCCTTCACCTAGATTTTCTAAAAGAAAATCTACGGTTCAGGATGACAGTGTCAAATATTAAGCCGTTTTTTGTAAATATTCTTCGGCTCTTCTCTTAAGTTCTTTTGCAACTTCTTCGTCAAAGCCTTCAATTGATTGAACTTCTGAAACTTCAGCTTCAGCAAGCTCTTCAATTGATAAGAATCCTTCAGCTGCAAGTAAGTTAGCAATCATTTCTTCAACGTCTAATGCTTCAACGAATAATTTTGAAGCTTGGTTGAATTCAGCAGTTCTTTTTACTGATTCTTGCTCGTCAGTCATAACGTCGATTTTGTAACCAACAATTTTTGAAGCAAGTTTTACATTTTGTCCGCCACGTCCAATAGCAAGGCTAAGTTGGTCTTCAGCAACTACAACTTCAATCAAAGCGTTTTCTTCATCAACTACAACTTTGCTTACTTTAGCTGGAGTAAGTGAGCTCACAACAAGCTCAGCAACATTTGGTGACCATTTGATAATATCAATTTTTTCACCACGTAATTCTGAACTTACAGATTGAACTCTGCTTCCTCTGATACCAATGAATGAACCTATAATATCAATATCATCCCTTCTTGAATAAATGGCAATTTTAGCGCGTGAACCAGGGTCACGAGCAACTGCTTTAACTTCAATATTACCATCATAAAGTTCTGGAACTTCTTGTTCAAAAAGTCTCACCAAGAATTGTGGATGAGTACGTGATAAGAAGATTTGTGCACCGTGAGGTTCTTTTCTAACATCTTCAACATATACTCTCATGCGGTCGCCAACACGGAAATTTTCTCTTGGAATTAAGCCGCTTTCATGAATAACTGCTTCATAACCATCAACTTCCATAACAATATTTTTAAGACCAACTTTTTTAACGGAAGCGCTAACGATGTCGCCAATGCGGTCTTTAAATTCATTATATTCTTTATTTTTTTCAGCTTCTTTAACTCTTTTGATAATTTCGTTTCTTGCAACTTGTGCAACAACACGATTTAAGTCAATTGGAGGCAATTCTTGAACAACGAATCCACCAATTTCAGCGTTTTTATCTTCTTGTTTAGCATGCTTCAAAGTGATGTGAGTTCTAACGTCAAAGCCTTCAATTGAGTCATTTTCAACAATTTCTAAATTGTTGAAAAGTTTAATCTGACCAGTTTTTTTATCAATTTGACAATCAATTGCCAAGTGATGACCATATTTCTTTTTTGCAGCAAGTTTAATGCCTTCTTCCATTGCTCCTACAACTTCAGCCGGAGCCAGCCCTTTTTCGTGAGCGATATTTTCAGCAACTAATAAAATTTCTTTATTGCCCATTACAGTAAGATTACTTGCCATATTTCAATTAAAATTGGTTTATAGGTTAATTATTATTTATTTTATTTGGATTTACTAAATGAAGAGTAAATAGATGAGATAGTGGTGATATTATGCGCCTAAAGTTTTATAAGCAAGAGACTTTTCGCGAATTAAATCTTATCCGCTGGTTGAGCCTGTGACAAACCAAGGATAAGATTTGTCATTAAGCTTCTCTTGGTTTGTCACAGGCTCAAGGCGCGAAAAGCTTAATGAAAATCCTTTAACTAATTCCTTTTCTCCAATTCCTTCTCAAGTTTTCCTATCTTTCTTTGATCCTTGAAACCAGTGATTGTTTTGCTGATCATGTTTTTTGAAAAGGCTAAAAATCCGAATAAAACCCCGATTAAAAAGAAGAAAAACATAACTAAAAAGGCGCGGGCCTCAATGCTGAATGGTAGAGGGTAGGTACTGATTTTTATGATTTCACGATTATCAATCATAAAAATTATTAAACAGAGCAATAATAAGAAAATAACTAAAGATCTGATAATATTTACTGCTGATTTTATTATATTTAGCATAATTATTTAAGTAATATTTGTTCAAGTCCTGTAATATCTGGCTTTTCTTTAAACCAAGCTTCAAAGCCAATTAAAGCTTGATGAATTAACATGCCAATTCCAGTAACTGTTTTATTACCTTGTAGTTCGGCTTTTTGTAAAAGTTCGGTTTTCAGCGGTTTATAAACTATGTCATAAACAATTGCTGATTTATTTAAATTTGTAATGTCAATTTGTAATGCTTCTTGTCCTTGCATGCCAAGCGAGGTTGAATTTGTCAGCAAATCACATTTGTCTAAATTTTTTTCAAAATTTTCGGCTGATAAAAATTCAATTTTGCATGTATTTTCTTTAGAAAAATTTTCAAAATTTTTTATTAATTCTAAAGCACGTTTTTCATTGCGATTAGTGATAAAAATATTTTTTGTTTTTTCTTTTATTAAAGCGTAAACTAGGGCGCGAGCCGCTCCACCAGCGCCAATGACAAAAGCAGTTTTATTTTTTAAATCAAAATCTGGATAGTGATTTTTTAGATTATTTAAAAAACCTTCAGCATCAGAATTATGTCCGAAAAGTTTTTTGTCAGGAGTGATAATTACAGTATTTACAGCACCAGTAAGGCTTGCTGTTTTACTTTTAAAATCACAAATTTTAAATATTTCTTCTTTGTGTGGAATTGTAACATTAAAGCCAGCAAAGCCCATTTCTACTAAGGATGCAACATTTGAAGCAAGGTTTTCTTTTTTAATTTCTATAGCAATGTAAATGCCGTCAATATTGTGTTTTTCAAGTAAGAAATTATGAATTTTTGGAGACAACGAATGTGAAATTGGATCGCCAATTACGGCTGCTTTGATTGATTTTGCTGATATCATTATTTTTTCTTATTATCAGTTATTCCTTGTTGTTCTGCCGCTTCCTCACCTTCTTTACCTTTATTCTTACTGTGATCAGGCATGTAAGGTTCTTGTTTTGGAATTGATATTTTTTTCAATAATCTGCTTTTGAAAAAATTATCTTTAAAATAAAAGATTTTCTTACAGCGAATTGGTGGTTGAGATTCAATTAATATAATTTGATCTTCACGTGGAAGTTGAATTACTTCTTGTGGGAGAAGAAGTGCGCGTTGTACGTCAGACACGTGAAGCGAACGTGAGCCTGGATTTAAATCAAGATATTTTGGTTTGTTATAAGAAAGTTGAACAGCAGTTTTATTACCAAGAAGTTGCGAAATTAAATTTGCAGTTTCCATATTGTTAGCTGAGAAAGTAATACGGAAAGTTGAGTTTGATAAAAATGAGTTCATACCACTTTCTTCATAAATACCTTTTAGCTGTTCTGTATCTTGAATAATTAAAAATAGTCTTACCTTGTAACCACGAAAATAAGCAATACCAGCAAGGAATTGTTCCATCTTACCTAAAGTTGGAAACTCGTCCATTAGCATCAGAACACCATATTTTTCATGAGGTTGTGGCATTCTTGCAGTGAAGAAAGCTGCGCATTGTTGATAAAACATACTCATTAGTGGTTTTAAACGAGTAATATTGTCAGGAGTTAAACCAACGTAAGCGGTGTGTGGCTCAGTTTTAAATTTATGTAAGTTGAAATCAGAAGTGGCAGTTGTGGTATCAATTAGCGGGTTAGACCAAAGCTCCAGCGATGAATTTGCAGTTGATGTAACTGAACCACGCTCCTTATCGGGTTTTTGTAAGTAAGAGGCAATATTCATGTAAGCAACTGGGTGAATTTTTTTACCCATAGTATCAAGTACAATTGCTAAATTATAAACTACGTCATCATTTCTAAGGGTGCGCACAACCTCACCAAGTGTTGCTGGTTTTTCAACGTCAGGGCAAACAAGATAAAGCATCACACCAGTTAATAATGCGCGGGCTTCGTTTTGCCAGAATTCTTGTTCAGGAAGTAAGAAGTTACAAATTTTTTGGACGTCATCCACCATCTGTCCTGGTTTTTTACTGATCCAATCCATCGGATTGTAGCAATGCGAAATACCATCAGGATCAGCTGGGTTCCACAGATATACTTTTTGTTTTAAATGTTTTTTTCGCCAACCAGAAGTAAACTCATAGTTTTCAAGTTTAATATCATGAACAATAACCGACTCATTCCAAAATAATAAATTAGGAATTACGAAACCCACACCTTTACCAGAACCTGTTGGAGCAAAAAGTAAAATATGTTGGTAACCATCTGCAACTAGTTGCTTTTTTTTATACATACCAAGTAAAACGCCGTGTTTAGAGCGTAAACCCATTTTTTTGATATCTTTTGATGAGGCCCATTTTGATTCACCATGAATTGTTTCTGGTTTTTTAAATGGTCTGAAATCAGCTAATGGTGCTCTGAAAAACCAACAAGCAATAGCAAGTAATGTGTAAGGAAGAAAAGTAAGAATAAATAATTTTGGAACAAAACCATGATAGCTTGAAGCATTCAATGTTGAGAAATGTTCAAAGTAATATTTCCAATAGTTTACTAATAATTTGGCAATATAAATAAATTGTTGATCAAGGCGTAGATTGATGTATTTTTTTATTATACTCCAATCACCATTGATGGAGACGATAACAAGGGTTCCCGTAATGTAAAAACAAAATGCCAGGACAAGTATTATTAAGAAAAGAATTATGAAGAAGTTTCTAAAATGCCTAACAAAGGCACTATCTTGACTCATTTTTTAATTATTACTTTTTAGGATTTTAACAACTTTCCAAGTAAATTTAGATAAGAATATTAATATATCAAACGATTTGCTGCAGCAAGCGCTTCATTTGTTATTTTTTCACCAGAAAGCATTCTTGCTATTTCAAGTTCACGATTTTTATCGTCAAGTTTTTCTATGATGGTTTTTGTTTTTGAATCATTAGAAATTTTGCTTACTTTAAAATGATTATCGGCTTTAGCAGCAATTTGTGGTTGATGCGTTACAACCAACACTTGTAAATTTTTTGCAATTTCTTTAAGACGCTTTCCAACTGCGTCAGCAGTGCTTCCGCCAATTCCGCTATCAATCTCATCAAAGATAAGGCTTGGACATGATTTTACGTCAATTAGCGCAACTTTTAATGCCAACATAAAGCGTGATAATTCACCACCAGAAGCAATTTTTGCAATATCATCAAAATCATTTTTATTAATTGAAGCAAGAAAACGAACTTTATTGTAACCGCTCATTCTATAGTTTGAATCATCTTTTTCCTCACTGATTTCAACTAAAAATTTTACGCCATCCATCTTTAAGAATTTTAATTCTTCTTCAACTTTTTTAGCTAAGAGGATTGCAGATTTTTTTCTTTTTTCATTTAATTTATCAGCAATTTTGAAATATTCGCTAATTAGATTTTTCCTTTGTTCATCAAGCTTTGCGGTAAATATTTCTTCATTTTGTAATAGTGATAATTTTTCCTTAGCATCATCAATTATTTGTGGAAGGTTATCGCTTGTAGTGTTAAATTTTCGAGCAAGGCTTTTAATATAAAAAAGTCTTTCTTCAATTTCTTCAAAGCTTTCATCAGTGCTGTTAACTTCTCTTTCAAGACTTTCTACCTTTAATAAAATTTTTTCAATCTCACCATTTTGTTCGTCAATTTTAACACTTAAATCTTCAAGATTTTCTTTTTCTAAAGGTAAATAATTATTAATAATATTTTGATTACGAATTAAAATTTTTTGCGATAAAAGCAGGTGAGAGTTAGATTCAAGCAAGTTTGATTTTAGCTCAGATAAGAAATTTATAATTTTTTCTTTGCCTTGCAATTGATCTTTCTTGCGAGATAAATTTTCCTCTTCTCCTTCTTTTAAATTTGCACTTTTTAATTCATTAATTATGTAATTTAGATAATCTTTTTCTTTTTCTGCTGATTCCTTTTTTAACTTTATTTCAGCAATTTTATTTTCAGTTTCTTTTAACTCTTTATAAGTTTTTTCTAAATCTTTGAGAAGAGTATTATTCTTAGCAAATTCATCTAAGATTTTGATGTGGAAGCTTGAATTTAAAAGACCTCTCTGGTCATGCTGTCCATGAATTTCAATCAAATTTTCGCCAATTTGACCAAGTAAATTAACCCCAACCAAAATATCATTTATATATACTTTGCTTGCTCCATTATCAGAAATAATTCTTCGAATATTAAGTAAATTAGAGTTTTCGGAATTAGTTAAATCATTATTTTGTAAAATTTCTTTGCAAGATTCATTATTTGAAACATCAAATTCTGCAGTGACGGAGGCTTTATTTTCAGCATTTCCAATTAATCGGCTGTTAGAACGAAGTCCAATTGCAAGACCAAGTGCATCAAGCAAAATTGATTTTCCGGAACCGGTTTCGCCGCTTAAAACGCAAAGCCCCGGTAAGAATTCAATCTCAGCTTTATCAATTAAAACTATATTTTGGATTGCAAGAAATTTTAGCACTTGTAGAAGTTTATTAATATTGGTATCCTTATTCTCTAAAATTAATTTTACTCGTCAATCAACATGTTTACTTTAGACAAAAAATTACAAGAAGACACATTTTTTGTTTGTGATCTTAAAGTTTCAAAATTGCTTTTAATGAATAATGCCAATTATCCGTGGCTTATTTTAGTGCCGCGTAAAAATGATTTAGTTGAATTAACAGATCTTGATTTTGCCGAACAAACAGAAGTACTGCGTGAAATTAATTTGGTTGCAGAAATTTTACAGAAAAAATTTAAACCACATAAATTAAATATTGCGGCGCTTGGTAATGTGGTGCGTCAATTGCATATTCACGTCATTGTGCGTTTTGAAAATGATAATGTTTTTCCAAAACCAGTTTTTGGTGATAAGGCAATAGCTTATAGTGAAAACGAAGCTTTGCAATTAATTGAAGAAATAAAGAGTGAGATAAATAATGGATAAAGAAATTTTGATAAGACAATTATTATACCGCTCCAAGCATCGTGGATGTAAAGAAACTGACATTTTACTTGGTAAATTTATTGAAGATAAAATCAATGAATTTGATGATAAAAAATTGCAACTTTACCACGAATTAATCAATGAAGATGATATGCTGATTTATGATTGGATCTTGGGTAAGGAAAATATTTTAGAAAAATATATTGATTTGATTGAAGAGATTAGGGTGTTTCACGATATTTAATTACTCCACCAAAATACAATCAGCACGGCTTTTCTTAGCGCGAGAAATATAATTATTACAAAATTCTTCAGCGTCAACTTGAGTTGCAAAACTACCAATTTGAACGCGATAAAAAATTCCTCTTTTTCCTAAATCTACAGTTTCAGTAAAAAGTTTAAGTCCAGAAAATAAATCTGAATTAGCGCGATTAAGCTTTTTCCAATATTCCTCAGCTGCTTCTTTTGAAGTAAGAGCAGCAATTTGCACTTTAATTGAATTCTTACCAGCTGGTTTTTTTCTAACTTCCTGAGCTTTTACTTCTGTTTTGCCTTTGGTTAAAAGGTCGTAAGAAGCGTTCTCATCTTTCTTTTCCGTATAAACAACAATTTTTTGAGAAGCTTTTTTAAGATCTTCGCTTTTAACCTCTTCTTTTGTATCATTAATGCTAATAGAAGATCCTTCGTGTATAATGATTGGATCCACTTTTTTCGGGGGTTCAGGAGCCAAATGTATTTTTGGAATTGCGTGAGCGAGAGATTCTTTTTTATTGCCAAAAATATCATCATAAATTGAATCATCTCTTCTTTCATCTGCATCTTCTACAACTTCTTCTTCAGTTACTTTAATTGGCCCTTCAGGAGACTTTATAACTTCAATTTCCCCTCTTTGATTGCTGTTATCACCGTAAACAAAATTATAAGCGTGAATTGTTATATAAATGAAGCAGGCAATTGAGAAAAGGGTTGCGCTTAGTAAGAAAACTTTCTTTAGCAACAAAGGAAAATGACCTTTTTCTTCTCTTAAATATCCAAAATCTTCCATAGTTTAGCGCATTTCGTCCAACGCATTAATATTGAATATCTCAAGTCCAGTTTTAATAATATTTCTAACTGCTATTACAAGATAAATTCTTGATTTAGTAAGTTGCAAATCATTTTTAATAATGAATTTCAAATTGGGATTTTCACTGCCCTTATTCCACAAAGCGTGGAAATCAGCAGCAAGTTCTTGTAAATAAAAAGCAATTTTATGTGGTTCAAAACTATTTACAGATAATTCAATTATTCTTGGAAAAGAAGCGATTTTTTTGATAATTTCAATTTCTGATTCGTCAGTTAAATTTTGTAAAACTGCTTCATCAATTTTTTCATTTTCAATATTTGGTAAAATTGCTTCAGAGTTTAAATTTCTAAGAACCGAACAACATCTTGCATGAGCATATTGCACATAAAAAATTGGATTATCTTTTGATTGTTCAATTACTTTTACTAAATCAAAATCAAGTGGGGCGTCATTTTTTCGTGTTAGCATTATGAAACGTAATGCATCAGCTCCAACTTCGTCAATTACTTCGCGAGCAGTAATAAAATTTCCGGCTCTTTTTGACATTTTTAAAGGCTCGCCATTTTTAACAAATTTTACCATTTGGCAAAGTATGATTTTAAGTTCAGCCTTGTCATTTGTTAGTGCTTTGGTTGCAGCTGTTAGTCTCTTCACATAGCCCGCGTGATCATAGCCAAGAGGCATAATGAATTTTGTGGCGCCACGTTCAAACTTACTTTTAAGATAGGCTAAATCAGCACCAAAATAAGTGTAAGAACCATCAAATTTTCTAACTACACGATCTTGATCATCACCAAATTTTGTTGAAGAAAAAAGAGTTTGATCTTTTTCATCATAGCCTTCTGGCATTGCTCCAACACCTTTCTCAGTTTTTGGTGCTTCTAACTTTCCAACGTAAATTAAACCTTGTTCTTCAAGAATTTTTATTGTTTCTGGAATCTTATTCTTATCATGTAAATTTTTCTTTTCTGAAAAATAACTATCATGCTTTATGCCAATAGCAAGTAGGTCGGTTTTTATCATCTCAACCATTGACTCAACAACAAAATCACGAATTAATGTGATATATTCTTCTTCTTTTTTATTTTTTAACGAATCAGAAAATTTATTTTTTAAAGCCTGACCAATTGCAATTAAATATTCTCCAGGATAAAGCCCTTCAGTAATTTCAACTTTTTCTCCGCATGCTTGTAAATAGCGCAAATAAGCTGATTTTAGTAAGGTGATAATTTGCGATCCAGCATCGTTAATGTAATATTCTTTAAGCACATCATAGCCAACTTTTTGTAAAAGAGTTGCGAGTACATCACCATAAATTGCGCCTCTTGTATGGCCAACGTGAATAGGTCCAGTGGGGTTTGGCGAGGCATATTCAAGATTAACTTTCTCACCTTTTCCTAAATTTGGAAAAGTGAAATTTTTACTTTTTAAAAGATCATTTAAAATATCATAAAAAATCTGATTCTTTAAGAAAATATTGATAAATCCTGGTCCGGCTATTTCAACTTTAGCAATATTTTGATTATTGAGTTTTTTGATGATTGCCTCAGCTAATTTGCGTGGATTATTTAATTCTGCAATTGATGAAAATTTCTTACTAAGAGTCATGGCGATGTTGCAAGCAATGTCACCGTGAGACTTTTCTTTTGTAGGTTCAACAGTAAAAATTGCAAAATCTCTATCACTAAGTTCGATATTATTTTTTTTGGCAATATCTTTTAAAACTGTGAAAAATTCTTCTTTGAAATTGTTAAAAATATTTAGCATTTGTTAGAATTTATGGGTATCTTAACATCGTTAATCAGTAACGTCATCCTTGAAATACGAAGCATTTCGAGGATTAACCATGTTTTATTGCAAGAGATATTTCGCTAAGAATTTGTAAAACAAATTCTATAGCTCAATATGACAACAGTGTCATCCTGAGCGCAGCGAAGGATCTCATGAGTTAAGATGGGAGAGATCCTAGAGCTGCTGCGCAGCTCAAGGACGACGTAAAGTGGTTGATAATTCTAAGTAACGATACTACAAAATTCAAGATTTTAAAATTGATTTTTCTTTTGAGAAAAGTAGCATGAAGCTATATTTACATTTCTTACCAATTTTATAAAAGCGATGAAAGCAGAAAATAACGTAATTAATTACGAAAGCACAACATATCTTGCTAAGAGAATTTTTAGAGAATGCGTTGCAATACATTGGCGCACTTTTGTGATTTCAATAGCATTGATGATTGTAATTGCGGCAACCACGTCGTTTCATGCTTGGTTAATTAAGCCGGCACTTGATAAGGTTTTTGTAAATAAAGATCAATTTTGGTTAGTTTGGATTCCTATCATTGTTTTATCAGTTACTATAATTAAAGGGTTGGCGACTTATTTCCAAATTTTGACGATGAATGTTTTAACAATGCGTATTACTGCTGATTTGCGTAAAAGATTTTATGCGCATTTTATCAAGTCAGATATTGCTAAGCTTCATAGCCGTTCTTCGGGCGATATGTCAGCAAGTATCATGAATGAAATTAGTGGTGTTGTTGGTTTAATTGGCACAATAATGAATGGTGCAATTAAGCAGGTTTTAACTCTTGGTTCACTTATTGCAGTGATGTTTTATCAAAGTGTAGAACTTTCTCTTGTTGCCTTTATTGGCTTTCCTTTGGCGGCTTATCCAATTTATAAAATTGGTAGAAGATTGCGTAACATGTCTTTTAAGAATCAAGAAATTGCTGGTAAATTTGCATCGCACTTAAATGACACTTTGCAATATTCAAAATTAGTAAAATCTTATAATTGTGAAGATTTTGAAATTAAAAGAATGTCGCGAATTATTGAAAGTGTGTTTGAGATGGGTAAAAAAATTTCACGTCTTTCTTTAATTGCGTCTCCCTTTGTTGAAGGCTTAGCTGGTATTGGTGTTGCTTGTGTTATATGGTATGGTGGAACGCAAGTAATTAGAGGTGAAACTACAACTGGTGCTTTCTTTTCTTTTTTTGCTGCAATGATGATGGCTTACAGACCGCTGAAATCAGTTTCTAGCATGAACTCTGGAATTCAGATGGGGCTTGCTGCGGCAACTCGTTTTTATAGAGCAATTGATGAAGAACAAAAAATTATTGATAAGCCAAATGCTCTACAGTTAGAAAATGTTAAAGGTAATATCAAACTTGAGAATGTAGATTTTTCTTATGTTGATGATAAGGCAGTTCTAAATGGTGTAAATATTGAAGTGAAAGCTGGTCAGACTATTGCTTTAGTGGGTCATTCTGGTGGCGGAAAATCAACAATAATGAGTATGATGTTGCGTTTCTATGATCCAAATTCAGGTAGAGTTATGCTTGATGGTTATGATGTTCGTGATTTAACTTTAAAATCAGTAAGAAGATCAATGGCTGTAGTAAGCCAAGAAGTGATGCTATTTGATGATACAATCTTTGAGAATTTACGTTATGGTAATGAAAATGCAACTAAAGAGGAAATTATAAAAGCTGCGAAAATGGCTGAAGCTGATGAATTTATTAGCAAATTACCAGAAGGCTATGATACCCAAATTGGTCAAAATGGAATTCGTCTTTCTGGAGGTCAAAGACAAAGAATTGCAATTGCACGCGCCATTTTATATAACGCGCCGATATTGCTTTTAGATGAAGCAACTTCTTCTCTTGATCCAATTTCAGAAAGATTAATTAAAGATGCGTTGAAAACTTTGATGAATGGTAGAACGTCGGTTGTTATTGCACATAGATTATCAACAGTAATTCACGCTGATAGAATTTTTGTAATTTCTGAAGGTCAAGTTGTTGAATCAGGAAATCACAAGGAATTAATGGCGAAGAATGGCGCTTATGCGAATCTTTATAGTAAGCAGTTTGAAGTTGACGAGTGATTTTTTTATCTGTCATCCCGATAGGGAGCGGGGGACTGATCAAGGTTTGACTTATGCGTAAGTATTTAATTTATTAATATTTTTTACTTTTTACTTACTTGTAATCCTGAGCCTTAGAATTTGTTTCACAAATTCTTGGCGAAGGATCTCCATCAACACACTAGATCCTTCGCCAAGATTTTCTAAAAGAAAATCTATTGGCTCAGGGTGACACTACACAATAAACATGACATTAACAAGAGAAAAAGCTACCGAAGTGAAGAAGCAAGGTAAAAAGCCTACAAAGAAGAAGTTGTCTGACGCTTTGCGTAAGAACCTATTGCGACGTAAAGAGGTTAATAAACCTTCAGATAGGGATTAGTGCATTACAGGAGCAACTACAATTTTTCCAATCAACAACACAGCATCAAGTGTAACTGCTATAGGTGTGACAGCAATTTTTCCAACGCCTTTTACAATACTTGAATCTCCACTATAATAAATAGTTATGATATATGGTATACCAGCAGTGCTTGCTGCATTGTGACCTAAATATTTTGATAAATATCTTTTTCCAGCAAGGCTGATTTTTACTTTAATATTACCATTTCTATCTTCTTTAAAGCCAAGAGCATTTAATCTCATTTTATCTTCTAAAGGTAAGATATCAAACGGCCCACTAATTACCAAATCACCTTTTATATCGTTATTGCTATCTAGTTTAAGATAAGTAGCTTCAGTATCAATTCTTAAAGTTCCTTTTTGATTTAATGCCAAAACTTCTTTTAAAGTTCCAGAAGAATCAGAAAAAACATAGTGATAACCAGTGCCAATAAGTGCCACATAGCGTCCATCAGCACCAATTAAAAATTGACTTACAGTTTCTTGATAAGATTTATCGCCCCATAAAATCTTAGTTAAAGTGCAAGAAGAGAGTGTTAAGAGAGAAATGCAAAGAAAAATCTTTATTAATATTTTCA
>JAGWYT010000019.1 GCA_018969185.1 Rickettsiales bacterium
AGAAGATTTATTGATTCTAAAAATCTTGAATCATGGATAAAAAAAAGAAAAGAGATAGAAGATATAAATGAAAAAGAATCAATTACAAATCAAGATAAAACCAAAAGAATAAAGCTCATGTCAGAAATTTATGACATGCTTCCTAATTATTTTCATAATGAAATTGAAAAAGCTTTTGCCGCATCAAAGTTTATTGGTAATTGGGATTTCGCCAATTTTAATCTCAATAATATTGGCTGTAAATTTGAACTTGATCGTGAAGGTAATATCATATCTTTCACTTCCGCATTCGTTGATTTTGGTAATTCAGGAGTAATTGGTTTTGGTGGAAAATATAAAGAATTAAGTCATCAACGCGCAAACACAGAAGCAAAATCAAAAGAGGCTAAACCGCAAGATTATGACCCCGCTCTTAAATTAACTAAAGATGAAGAAAGATTAGTTAAATATAAGATGAAACGTGAGGCTAAAAGGATCATAGATTCCGACTTCTCTGATATCGCAACAAATGCAAATTCAGATAAAAACTTTCAAAATCGTCTCATAACACAAGCAAAAAATAATCTTATTAAGAGATTAGATGATGATCTTGATGAAAATTTAGCATCAATAATAGTTTTAGATGATGGCCGCAAAACAGGAATAGAATTTAAAGAAAATGAAGAAACAAAAAAGCAAAGAGAAGAGTTAATAAAAGAAGAAATGATAAGAATTTGTAGCACTGATAATCCATCTTATGAAGAAAAAAAATTACAAAATCAGTTAAAAAATAAATCTATTAACAACCTATATTTATCACTTATAGAGGCAAAAGAATCAAAATCTGAAGAAAAATCTTTTGCACTAAGAAATGAAGATTTAATTCGCTCAATTATTTTTAAAACATCACATCATATTAGAGAGGAAGAGGCTCATATTGTAATAGATACTAAAACCAAAACTCTTGCAACCGAAACTCCTGCAACCGAAACTCCTGCAACCACAGGACTTTTGACAATTTCAGATTTACCAAGAAATTTACCTTTTGCCTTTTTATTAAAAGATGCACTTAAACAAAAAACTCAAGAGGGTAATAATTACCTTGACAGCAACTTATTGAATGTAGTGAAAGAAAGTAAAGAACGACTACATCTTAGAGAATCATTTTATCGTGATAGTGAAATTGAAATGGCTTTTCGCCTATCATTGATAACTGATGAAACAATAAGTTATGTAACGAATAAATGGAATCTTGGTAAAGATTATAAACAAACCTTTGCTATACCAAATAATTTGCCAAATCCAGAAATTTATCAAGATAAAAATTTGGCTGATATTTTTAAAAAAAGAAAAAATATTTTAGCAAATTCAGTTCCTAAAAAAATCATAGATAATTGGGTTAAGAAAAATCGTGCTAAAGCAATTACTGCCGAAGAAAGCGTCAGACTGTCAATTATTGAGCAAAGTGATGGATCATGTGATATTGTAAGAACAAACTCTGTATCAGCAAGAACCGAAGATGATATTGAATATCCGGAAATGAAAGTATTGATTGCTAAAATAAAATCAGAAATAGAAAAAAAGAAAAAGGAAATTCATGATAATATAGATAGTGAAGACGAGGAAATGAAGGAAACAAAACAAAATATTGAAGATAAGAAAATACTTTTAGAACGTAATGAAGAATCACATAAAATACTTGAATCTGCTGCAATTGATCAAATAATAAAAGAACAATTCATAGAAACTCTTGTAAAAAATATTACATCAATGGCTTTAGAAATCAAAAGGGATTCGGCAAGATTAGAAGCAAGAACCGCAGAATTAACAAATAGTAAAATTTTGGAATTTATTGATAGAAGCTCTAAAACATGGAACCTTGAAATTTTTGATTCAGATCCAAGCTATGATTTATTTGACTTAAGAAGAATTGCAACAATAGCAAGTAAGAAAACAGTATCTCTATCAGAACCTGAACCATCGTTTAAATCACCAATTAAATCATCACCTGTTAGATCAATGAGTAAATCAACTTCAACTTTCTCTTTTATAACTGTAGATAGCGATAATGATAGTGATAATGATAAAAAACCAAGTAGTGAAACTCCACATTATCAGCCAGATCAGAATACTTTAAATTTATTGATTTATGATGAATTTATAAAAATCCTAGACAAAATATCAAATAACATACAAACTGCTGATATTCCTGCTAGTTCTGCTGATGCAAAATCACATAGCAGACTCGATGGTGTAGAACAAAAACTTGTTATATAAAATGACTGACCAAATAAAAAAACATGTAATTGCAGTTTTAGTTGATAATGAATTTGGAGCTTTGGCGCGTATTGTTGAGCTTTTCTCAGCGCGTGGCTATAACATTGAATCACTAAACGTGGCGCCAACTTCTTTGGACAAAAAACTTTCTCGTATAACGATCACAACTTACGGCACCACCAAAACAATTGATCTAATTTGCAAACTTTTAAAAAGAATAATTCCGGTTCACACCGCTGCAGAATTAACTCGCGAACATGGTTATATTGAGCGCGAATTGGCATTAGTGCAAATTCTTGCTGATGAACAAAAGCGTGAAGAAGCAATGAAAATTGTTGATAAATATCGTAGTAGCATTGTTGATATTGCTGGCGATTCAATTGTTTTTGAATTAATTGGAACTTCAGAATTAATTGATGAGGTTTTGGCTCAGCTCAATAGCTGTGGGCTTGCTTCAGTTTCAAGAACTGGAATTGCTGCCGGTTTTAAAGGTGAAAAAAAATTAGCGAATGTTTAGCTAGGTTTAATCTTTTTAGCTCCTCGCGCCTTGAGCTTGTCGAAATCAAGAGAAGCTAAATACAAAATCTTATCCTTGGTTTGTCACAAGCTCAACCAGCGGATAAGATTTCACTACAATCAGTTAAAGTATAATTCATCTTTTTCTCAAAAAAATATACTTGACTTCAACGCTTAAAATAAGAATAATTCCCGCCCCCATATCAAGTTTTAAAACAATAATAAATAAAAGGTAATTAAAATGGCTGGAAAACCTAAAGCTTCTAAGTCTAAAAGAAGTTCTATTCTTTTCAAAATGGTTAGCACTGCTGGCACTGGATTCTTCTATCTTGCACGCAGAAATCCTAAGCAAAAACAAGAAAAGATGGTATTCACAAAATACGATCCAATTAAAAGACAACACGTAGAGTTTAAAGAACAAAAACTTTCTTCTTAATGTCTAATCTTTCTTCGCTTTCTTCATCAATAATTGATGTAGTAGAAAAAGCTGCAATCTCTTGCTATTCTTGGATTGGCAAAGGAGATAACATGGCGGCTGATGCTGCCGCAGTGAAATCAATGCGTGAAACTTTGAATAAAGTGAATATCAAAGGCACCATTGTAATTGGTGAAGGAGAAAGAGACGAAGCACCAATGCTTTATATTGGTGAAAAAGTTGGTAATAAAAATAAAGGCAATATTGAAGTTGATATTGCACTTGATCCACTTGAAGGAACAACAATTTGCGCTAATGCCGGAGAATCTTCTTTGGCAGTAATTGCGTTTGCAAAAAAAGGTGGTTTTTTGCATGCTCCTGATGTTTATATGGATAAAATTGCTGTTGGCGCTGGTCTTCCTAAGGACATAATTGATCTTGATAATTCTCCGAAAAAAAATCTTAGCAATATTGCTAAAGCAAAAAAATGCAGCATTTCTGACCTTACTGTAATGATTCTTGAGCGTTCACGTCATAAGGAATTAATTGCTAAAGTGCGTGAAGCTGGTGCAAGAATTCGTCTAATTGGTGATGGTGATGTTGCTGGAGTTATTGCTTGCACCTCACAAAATACCAGAGTTGATGCTTATATGGGAACAGGCGGCGCTCCTGAAGGCGTTTTAGCTGCAGCTGCACTTCGCGTTATTGGCGGACAAATGATGGGTCGTTTAATTTTCAATGATAATAAGAAACAAATTGAACGCGCGAAAAAAATGGGAATTTCTGATTTAAGTAAAAAATATTTAGCTCATGAAATGGCAAAAGGTGATGATATTATTTTCGCTTGCGCTGGCGTTACTGATGGTTACATGCTGCAAGGCGTTAAAAAATCAAATGATAAAATTATTGTTAATTCTTTATTGATGGATTTAGCTGCGAAGAAGGTTATTAACACTAATTCCGAAATTTTCGTTAAATAAAATGTCAGAAATGAAATCTAATGTAAAAGTTGTTGGTCAATATCTTAAAGACCTTTCTTTTGAAGTTCCAATGTCACCAGAAATTTTTTTAGCACCGCAAGAAAAGCCAGAAATTGGGCTTGTAATTGACATTGATGCTAAAAAAATCTCTGAACAACTTTACGAAGTTTCATTGAAAATTGTTGCCGATGCTAAAGCTAAAGAAAAAGTAATTTTCATTTGCGAAGCCGTTTATGCTGGAATCTTCTCAATTCAAAATATTGAAGAAGAAATGTTAGAGCAAATTCTTTTAATTTACTGCCCTAACCTGCTTTTTCCTTTCATTAGAAGAATAATCGCTAATAATACAATTGATGGTGCATTTCCACCATTAATGCTTGACCCAATTGATTTCACAGACCTTTACAATAGAAGACAAAAACTTTCTGAATCAGATTTGGCAAGCAACACAAAAAACTAAAATAATTTTCTTATGAAAAAATTTTCATTAGTATTTTTTCTAGCCCTGTTTTCTTTTTCATCAAACGCTGCAGATGTTTATAAACTTGATCCCAATCACACTAACATTACTTGGTCTGCCAATCACTTCGGCTTTTCAAGCCCGTCTGGAAAATTTACTGAATCAAGCGGCACAATAATTTTAGATGAATTAAATCCAAGCAGAAGTCAGGTTGAAGTTACAATTAATACTGCATCAATTAACACTGGAATAGCACAGTTTGATGGACATTTGAAAGGAGCAAATTTTCTTAATAGCGACAAATTTCCAACCGCAACTTTTACAAGCACTTCAATTCAAGTTCAAGGAGACAAAACAGCTAAGGTTCAAGGAAATCTTAATTTGCTTGGTGTTACAAAGCCTATTACGCTTGATGCTCGTTTAAATAAAATTGGAATTAGTCCAGTTAGCCAGAAAAAAACTGCAGGATTTACTATTAAAGGAACAATTCGTCGTTCTGATTTTGGTATGAATTTTGCTATTCCGGGAGTTTCTGATGAAGTAAAAATAAATATTGAAGTTGAGGCAATTTTAGCACAAAGCAATGCTGCTAATAATGCTGGAGCTGCTGCAACTAACAACGGACAAACACAAACGAATACAGGATCTTGGAATATTGATAAGGAAAATAGTAAAATTGAATTTGTCGCAAACCAAGATAATTCAAGCATCAACGGCTCTTTCAAAGATTTCAGCGGCAATATTATTTTTTATCCAAAGAATCTTGCAGCATCAAAAATTAACATGACGGTTAATACCAATTCAGCTAATATTGCTCTTGCTAATTCAACTGAAATTGCCAAAAGTTCAACTTGGCTTGATGCAATAAATTTCCCACAAGCAACATTTGCTACAAATGTTATAACACAAAATGGCGATAAAAACTACGTGGCTTCAGGGATTTTAAAAATTAAAAATAAATCAATGCCAGTTAGCATGAATTTTACGATGGATGAATATTCTGAAATTACAGGAAAAGCAAGTGCGACTGGATCGTTTTCAATCTCACGCAGTGCCTTTGGCGTTGGTGACCAAGATCCAAGAAAAGCTAATAATGTGAAAGATAATGTCACTGTTAATTTTGTGATTAAGGCGGTGAAGTAAAAAGTAATTTTTAAGTCATTCTTGAAATGCAAAGCATTTCGAGGATCTCTTGCCTAAAGATATCCTATGACAGATTAAATCCTCCGTCCTCGCTTCGCTCGGACGCCTCCTTTTTCAAGGAGGTTTTAACCCTCTTTGAAAAAGAGGGTGGATCAAAATGCGAAGCATTTTAAGACGGGTGATTTAATCTGTCATAGGATATTCAATAAAAAATATCACCTGACTACTTGCAAAAAATTAATCGTTTAATATCATAGAGAAACTCTTCTTTAAAAATTCTCACGAATCGATCAATTTGAGTAAGTAACAGGCAAAGCAATGGCGAATTCCAAAGATTCGCAAGTACAATTTTATGGAGAGGTTTTTGCGTTTAAAAAACATGCTTAACGCATGTTTTTAGCAAAAACGGGCGAAGGAGCGCAAGCGACGTGCGCCCAGAGGCGATAATCGTCTTCGAAAAAAAACGAAGTTTTTTTGAGAAAAGCGATTTGAGCTTGTTGGTTTTTAATTTTATGGAGAGGTGGCCGAGAGGCTGAAGGCACCTTCCTGCTAAGAAGGTATACGGGTAACACTGTATCAAGGGTTCGAATCCCTTCCTCTCCGCCAATATTCTTATTGCAAACCAAGTCTCCCGTAGGTTTTTGCAATTTTTTCCATCCCCTTTCCAGCCCAATGTTAGCAGCTTCTTGCGGCTTTTCACTTTTCATTTTTATCTGCACTTTTTCTTCTCTGCACTCGACTAATTTTGCATCATTTTTAGCAATTTTTTCTCCGTTTCTCCGTTTCAACTGCACTTTTGCGAAAAAGATGCAGTTCGATAAATACTGGCTTCGCAGGATTTTCCTCTAACTTGGTTGGATGGTTGTGCGAGTGTCTTTTTTATAATTTTCTCGAACTTATCGCATTTTTTTTATGATAAAAAATGACTTTTTTGAATTTTTGTTTATTCTTTTCGGTATGAAAACTGATTTCAAAATGAGCTTTTTTACCAAATTAAATTTATGATCCAAAGCCTGACATATCGAAAAGCTGTAATAAATGATCTAGAGCAAATCGTTAACCTTCTTCTTGAAGACGAGCTCGGTCAAACTCGTGAGAGCAAAAGTGTGGAATTAAATCAGAATTATGTTGATGCGTTTCACAGAATAGATGCCGATCCGAATCAGTACCTGATGGTCGTGGAAGGTGACGGTAAAATTGTTGCAACATGTCATCTGACGATAATGCCATCTCTTACTTTTACAGGATCGTTAAGAATGCAAATTGAAGCGGTGCGTGTGACAGAAAAATATCGGGGTCAAAAAATTGGCGAGTGGATGATGAATGCCGCAATAGCTTACGCAAAATCAAAGGGCGCAACAATTCTGCAATTAACAACAAATAAAAAACGCCCTAGAGCAAAAACTTTCTATGAAAAAATAGGCTTTGAAGCAAGCCATGAAGGAATGAAATTATATTTAAAATGATCATGAAAAAATATGAGATCAAAATTAATAAAAATATTTGCCGTTGTCGTTACTTTGATTTTAATAATCCAAATTCCATCGCTTATGAAAAGTAAAATTCCTGCTGAATTTAAAGATCCAGAAAATATCAACGTAGATATATTTTTTAAAAATAAATCAACCCAAGATCTAGGGAATGATTTAGTGGTAAAGTCGTTTTCATCAAGTGAGAACGGGGTTCCGATTGCCTATTCTTCTGCTGATGTAAAATATGAAGGTGGTGGATATAAAGTTTCACAAAAAACCATTTCCTCAAAAGAAAATCCTGCTGATTTGGTATTCAGTATTGACAGCAACGCAAAAATGATAACCGCTGCAGCAATTCTTAGAATGACGGAAGAGGAAAAATATAAAAAATATTTTCCTCAAGGGATCGAAACACCATTATCGAGTTTTATTGATCTACTCCAAACTCAATTTCCAGAACCAGAAAATTATTTTAAGAAGGAATTGCTAGAAGATCCAAATTATGCAAAAATTACCATTAAAGATTTAGCTCTGCACACATCTGGCTTATTAAGAACTAACAAGGATTCCTTCCCTAAAAAAATTTTAGCAGATCATAGAAAATTAACTTTAGGTGAAATGACTGATGCAAAAAAAGCCGATAGAGATGGATCTTGGGGGCAAAAACATGGAGAGTATCTATACAATAATATCGACTACGAAATATTGGGAAGAATTTTAATTTCTGTTGCCAATAGAGAAAAAGAGGAAGGAGAAAAGGAGGTTAGTTTTTCTGATATAATTAACCAATTGGTAATTGATCGCGTAAAAGAGAAAATCAGAACTAATGACGAAACAAATGGTGAAGAGTTAGCAAATAATCTCAAATATTTTACTTCAGATCAAATGGAATATCTTGATGGTGAGACTAGAGTTAAAGGTCATGAAGAGTTAAGAATTGTAAAAGGAAAACATTTTTATGATGAGAAATTTACCGATATTCCTTCGCATTTTTATGATTTGGCTTGTGGTGGCGCTTATGCAGATGCTCAGTCACAAGCTTTAATTGCGATGCATGTTTTAGCCAAAGATGAACAGTTTAGTATTTTCACAGATCCAAAAACTTTAAAAGTTTTTAATGAAACACAAACATCTCAATTTGACGGAAAAGATGAAAAAACCAAAAGTGCTACTTACGGGTTTGGCTATATGTCATTTAGTCAAGAATCTGGCTATCAACAATATAGAAAGCATGGCGGCGGAGGTTATGACTCTAATAGCAATAGCTTCATTGATTCAGAAAATCACCGATCTGTTTTTACGGCAGTTGCCTTTGAAGATTTAACTCTACCTCTTGCTTACGCATTAACCAATAAAGAAAAACCAACCGAACCAGTAAGGCTTGATGCCAAATTATATGAAAAAAGCTTAGAATTATCAAAAAGCTATTCTGAATCACAGCTGTTGGAAATGAGAAATGGTTTAGAAAAATCTTATGAAGATTTCAGAGAAAAGTTTGATGCTATTCAAAAACAAAAAATTGACGCCCTTGATCTTGATAAACCAAAACCTTCAGCAAACCCCCAAAAGACACATGTAGAAAAAATGGTTGGTGTAAGTAAAAGTGGTTATCATGAGATATAAATACGAAACAGAAACGATATGACCAAAACCTTCAGTCCAGCAGCAATTGCAAAACAATTTTTAAGAAAAGAAGAATTACCTGAAGAATTTAATTTTGAACATCTCGATTGGCTTAAACAATCTGCTTACGGATTCTCTGCTGCTGTGATTGATAAAGATAACATTCAAACAACATTAACTAAATTTCGCTTGGATTGCTTTGATGAAGCTTCTGATTTAATTGACGAAGAAACAGTTTTTAACATTGCCAGCATTACCAAGCCAATAACTGTTGCCACTATTTTAAGAATGATGGAAAGCGAGGAATTTGCTGGATATTTCCCTGAAGGACTTGAAACAAAATTATCGCATTTTTATAAATTTTTAGAAACCCGTTATCCAGAATCTGATTATGTAAAAACCAAATTGCGTAGCGAAGATTCAAGAATTTATTTAAAGGATTTAATCACCCATACTTCTGGCATCGTAAATTTTGATGGTAGAGCTTTTGGTGAAAAATTAGCTTTTGAATCAGCTGAATCTCTTGCAAAGCCTGCCGATGGAAAATTTTTAGATCTTCGTTTAGATGAAGGGCAGGCAGCAGGAAGTTATGGAGAATATTCCTACAGCGATGTTGGCTATGAATTACTGGGAATGATAATTTCAGCAACAGCCAGTGATTGCAGAAAAACTGTTGTTAGCTGTGGGCAAATGATGAGAGAAATGGTGATTGATAGGCTTGGTATGGATCACACTTTCACTTCTGATCAAATAGGATTTGATGAACATGGACGAGTAATGATAACTGGAAAACCTGATCAAAAAATTGCTCGTGGTTATGATTGCAATTACGATGGTAATTTAACTGAGTCACTTGTTTTTAGACGCTGCATTGCAACTTCTGGAATTTATTCGACTCCTCTTGATTTATGTAAATTTGCCAAAGCTGCCTTTAGTAATAAAACTTTTAGTGAGGGCGGATTATTTAAAAAACCAGAAACAATCGCCATGCAAAATTCTTTTAGCGTTGTTCAAATTGAAGATGGAAAGCCTAAAATCAACGCACAAGGAAGCGATAATTACGGCATTGGTTTTATGTTTTGGATTAATAATGAAGGTACAAACAAACTACAATATCATGGTGCAAGAACAGCTGGGTACTCGGGTTGGATTGGCTATAGAAATGGCGCAGCTTCTTGTTGTTTGGTTAGCTGTCAAAATCTAACAACATATTTTGCCAGAGCCAAACTTGAAGCTGAAATTAAAGAGGGAAAATTACCAACTGATGAAGAAAAACATTCACGCTTCTGTGAAATTAATGCAGATTTACTTGCAAGGCATAAACCAGAAGAGCTGTTGAGTGCATTAAGAAAAGCAGAATTTCATCCAGAAAAAGACAGAGAAGAAAATAATGCAAACTTACTTCGTGAATTAAATTTTTTAGAAAACTCCAAAAAGCCAAGATCTTTCGTTGAAGCAGCGCAAGCTGGAAAATATGGAAAAATGAAAAGTCTTGGTGGAGCTAACGAGTTGTAGCTTGTTTGATAATTGTTAAAAATTTTAAAAAATAAGGAGAAAAATGAATTCTAAAAACAACATCTTACTTGGCCTTGATGCCAAAGGCAAACAACTATTCACCGAAGATAATGATTACCGACATGTCATGTTAATGGCTCCACACGGCTCTGGCAAAGGAGTTTGTTTTGTAATTCCAAGCCTTTTGACTTTTGAGGAATCAGCAATTGTCCATGATATAAAAATGGAAAATTATGAACTAACCAGCGGTTATAGAGCATCAAGAGGACATAAGATTCTTATGTGGAATCCGCTTGGTGAAGAAGGAAAAACCAGTCGCTATAATCCATTAGATTTTATCAGTTCTGACAAGGAAAAAATTATTGATGATGTTCAAAAAATTGCTCATCTTTTGATTAGAGATTCCAGTGATTATTCAGCTCAAGCTAAGAATTTATTTACCTCTCTTGTTCTATATCTTGCTACCAACACTGCCAAAACTAAATCGAGAAATAAATCCTTGGGCGAGATTGCCAGGATACTTGTGGGTGATTTAATCCAGGAATTTTCTGAAGCAGTTGAGAAATTAAAAAACGATCTTCATCCATTTGCCGTCAGCCAAGTTAAATCTTTTTTATCAAAAGATAAGCATGAACAAAATTCTACTATTCGGGTTTTAAGCAGCTATTTAGCACCTTGGAACAATCCTTTGATAGATTATGCAACTTCCAAATCAGACTTTGATATTGCTGATTTTAAGAAAAATAAAACCACTCTTTATGTTGGTTTAAATCCTGCCGATATTGATCGCGTGCAACCAGTCATGCAGTTCTTTTACGACCACGCCCTTGAAAGGCTGATGACAACAGCGCAGCAACTTGGACATAATGATAAAAACGGTGGAGTGTGTTTATTTATGGATGAGTTTTATTCCATAGGAAAATCAGAAATGTTAGCATCTTCAATGCCATATTTTAGAGGATACAAAATCAAATTATTTCTGATCACTTCTGATATCGAAATGATAGAAAATGTTTATGGAGAAACTGGTACTTCAGCAATAATATCAGATTGCAGTTCAAAAATTTTCTTTGCCGCCAAAAGTTTCAAAACTGCCAATAAAATATTGCAAATTTGCCAAGGTAAATTGGCTGATAAATCTAAAAATGCCTCATTGTTATCGTGGCAAGATGTCGCGGGCTTAGCTTTGGATTCACAAATTATCGCAATAGATGGCGAACAGCCAATTATCTCAAAGAAGGTTTTTTATTATGAAGATGAAGAGATGAAGAAGAGGATAGTAACCCCAAAACATTTTACAGACTTAATATGATAAAAAAACTTGAAAAAAATGACTGGAAAAAATTCAAAGAAATCAGACTCGAAGCTCTAAAAAAATCACCCGATAGTTTTTTATCTTCCTTTGAAAAGGAAGATAAAACTCCCGATGATATGTGGGCAAAGCAACTAGAAAATTCCTTAAAATTTGGCTATTTTGCTAATGATGAAATTGTTGGTTGCTGCTCCTTGTCACTTGAGAAAGCAACAAAAATATCGCACACAGCAACCCTCTCTCAAATGTATGTAAAAGATAATAATCGTGGCTCTGGCATTGGTTTGGCACTAGTTAATTTTGTAAAAGACTATGCAAAGACAAATCACGTAAAGCATTTGTATCTTGGCTGTAATGCACAAAATCTGGGCGCGGTTAAGTTGTATAAAAAATGTGGATTTAAAGTTTATGGAACAAGACCAGATTATACTAAGATCGGCGATAAATTTTATGATGATTTAATCATGATGTGCGAATTATAAATTTTACCAAATGATGACAGAAAAATCCTCGCAAAACACAATTCCAAAATTCCTTTGGCAGGTAATAAAGCCTTATAGATGGTGGTATTTGCTGATGTTGCAGGCACCAATTGTGGGAGCTTTTTTTACACCTCTAAATCAATATGCCTTAAAATTAATAGTCGATCAAATTTCTAAAACAGACAGTTTTGCGCTAGAGCAAATCATTTTTCCGGTGATTTTATTTTGTACAGCTTCGGTTCTTCTAGAAGTGGTTTGGCGAATTTCTAATTATGCTGATTATAAATCGCAGCCTTTAATTGAGGCGGAAATCATCAACAAATCTTACAAAATACTGCTCTCTTATGATTATAGGTTTTTTCAAAATAATTTATCAGGAAAAATTGCCAGCAAAATTTCTGCGCTAAGGGATAACTTTGTCTATATTCAGGATAAATTTCATTTTCAAATTATCTGGCAGGTTCTCTCAATTTTGATAACCCTTACTTTGCTATTTTCTGTCCATTTTCAGCTCGCAATCATAGTTCTTCTTTGGCTGATAATTTTTATGCCAGCAATGTTTTTTGCCAAAAGAAGAGGTTTGATCTATTCAGAAAAATCAACCGCTTCTAAACAGAGAATTTCTGGTCTGATTAATGATGGAATTAGTAATATCGCCAGCGTTTTGTTTTTTTGCACAAGAAATTTTGAAAGAAATTTAATTAAAAATGCCAATAATGATTTCGTTAAATGTGAGAAAAAAAGGCTGAAATTTCAATTTATAAATCACTTTGTGATGGGTTTTATTTACAGCGCACTTTCGATCTCGGTGTTATTTTTATTGATTAATCTTCGGCAAAAAAATCTGATTTCAATTGGCGATTTTGTGATGGTGATGGGATTGATGTTTTTTATGATCGAAACAACCTGGGGACTTTTAAATAGCCTTGATGAAGTGATTGCAAATTATGGAACTTTTAAAGAATCCTTCTCAATTTTTAAAGAAAATCATCAAGTATTTGATAGTAAAAATACTGCATTTTTATCAATAAAAAATCCCGACATAAATTTCAAAAATATAACCTTTTATCACCAAGAAAATTCATTAGTTTTTAATGATTTTAATTTGCAGATTAAAGCTGGAGAAAAAATTGGTTTAGTTGGATTTTCTGGTGCAGGAAAATCAACTTTAGTAAATTTATTGCTCAAAATTTTTAAGCCAATTTCAGGCGATATTTTAATTGATGATCAAAGTATTTACGATTGCACTTCTGATTCTCTACGCTCACAAATTGCTTTAATTCCACAAGATACAATGTTGTTTCACCGCTCGATTGCTGAAAATATTGGCTATGCCAAAGAAGGCGCAACGCGGTTCGAAATTATCGAGGCGGCTAAAAAGGCTCACATTCACGATTTTATCAATAGTCTTCCAAATGGTTATGAAACTTTAGTTGGCGAGCGTGGAATCAAGCTTTCTGGTGGTCAAAGACAAAGAATTGCAATTGCCAGAGCCATCTTAAAAGACGCACCAATTTTAATTTTAGATGAAGCAACTTCTAGCCTTGATTCTCATACTGAAAATCACATTCAGCAAAGTTTAAACTTGCTAATCGATGACAAATCTAAATCTGCCAAAAAGACTGTAATTGCCATTGCTCATCGCCTTTCAACCCTGAAACATATGGATAGAATTATCGTTTTGGACAAAGGTAAAATTGTTGAAGATGGAACTCATGAAGAACTTTTAAAAACAGGCATATATTACCAAAAAATGTGGAATATGCAGGCTGGTGGCTTCTTGCCAGAAGCTTTAGAGGAAAACCAATAAAATAGGTTATATGACAGAAAGAATGGAGATAGGAAAAGGTTTAACATATGACACAATTGGCAAAACTTATGATACTACCCGCAAGGCTGATCCAGAAATTGTAGAACTTCTTATTGAATATTTATTACCTAAATCAAATGGAAAATATCTCGATATAGCTTGTGGATCAGGTAATTATACCACCGCTTTACACAAACAAAATATTGACATTTGTGGAATTGAAATTTCTGAGGAGATGTTAAGTAAAGCGAGAAGGAAATCTCCTGACATTTCTTGGTATCAGGGCGATGCAAAGAAACTCCCCGCAGAAAACAATAGTTTTGATGGCGCAATTTGTACCTTGGCAACTCATCATATTAAGAACATAAAACAAGCTTATCTTGAAACTTTTCGAGTAATCAAAAAAGGTAAATTCGTAATTTTCACCGCAACGCCAGAGCAAATGAAGCAATATTGGTTGTGGGAATATTTCCCTAAAATGATGGAAAATGGATCAGCTGTGATGCACACATTTATTGAACACGAAAATGCCTTAAAAAATGCCGGCTTTACCAATATTATAAAAAAGCCGTTTTTTGTAACTAATAATTTACAAGACTGGTTTTTGCAATCAGGAAAATATCGTCCAGAAGTCTATTTGGATGAGAAGGTGCGTGCTGGAATTTCCTCGTTTCACTTATCTACAAATGAAAATGAAATTAATTTAGGTTTAGCAAAATTAAGAAACGATATTGAGCTTGGTAATATCAAGAAAATCATTGATAAATATGAAAGCGATATAGGCGATTACTGCTTCATAGTTGGAGAAAAATTATGAATACCAAACTTAAAGCAGTTATTTTTGATATGGATGGTTTAATGCTAGATACAGAGGTGTTGGCTATAATGTCATTGCGTAAAGCAGCAGATGCAATTGGCATCAGCCTTACAGATGAAGTTGTGATGGCAATGAATGGTTTAAATGAGTATGACGCCAATATATTGCTAGAGAAAGAATTGGGTCAGCCATTTGATCGAGAAAAATTTTCAGAGGCTTTTTACGAAGATTATCATAAAAGAACTATCTTGAATGATAGTATACCAATTAAAGAAGGGTTAATAGAATTAATTGATTATCTAAAAGAAAATAACATCAAACTTGCTGTAGCAACATCTACAAAAGCTGACTTAGCTTTAAAAAAATTGAAACTAGCAAGAATTGCCAATCGATTTGAAATTATTGTTGGCGGAGATCAGGTTGTACGAGGTAAGCCAGCTCCAGACCCATATTTAAAAGCTGCTGATAAATTAGGCGTTGATATCAAAAACTGTCTCGCATTAGAAGATTCTGACAATGGAGCTATGTCAGCATTTAGCGCTGGAATTAGAGTAATTGTAGTTCCAGACATTAAACAACCTTCACAAGCTACAAAAGAAATTGCCCTAACTATTTGCAATTCCTTACCTGAAGTAAGAAAGGTGATATTGAAGAATTTTTTAATTTAAAGAAAAGAATATCTCAAAAAATTACTCGTATATTGCTTACTGCAATGCTTCTTTTAACTTGATAGAACACTTCTTTGAAGGTAATATAAACCTTGCAGAACCTTGCTATTGCTGGTTCTACATCGTTTTTATTATCAACTTTTCAAGAAGGTTTATGTCAGATAAAAATAGTCCCCAAAGCATAATCGAATTTTATTTTTTACGCAGCTCCGCTGAAAAATTTTCTTCGGATTTAAATCATTTTGCCAAAGAGGCTCAGAATTTTTCAGATGAGCAGCTTTACGCCATAGTTTCCTTTTGCGATTACATCCGAGACAACATGGCAAATGTTAAAAAAGAGCTAGAAAAAAGATTAGATCGTAAATAGCAAAAATCAGATAATCGCTTTTTTAAGCGCATATAGAAAACAGAATAGCTCTTTTAAAATTTCACAAAAAAACCGCAAAAAAAATCTCTCTTTAAAATCCCCTCTCAAATTTTACATTTTATCTAGCCTTTCAAAAATCCCCACATCTCTTCTTGCTCATGCCAAATATCCGGCATTTCTTTAGTTATGATATCTTGCAGCTTCAGTGTTCTTGGCTGAGTTCCATTCAAAATATTCTCAACAATTTTTGGTGATAAAAAATTAAGGTTAAAAATTCTGCTCACATAAGATGCAGTCAGATTTTCTTTTTCAGCAATCTCGGCAAGTGATGAAACTCTTTGCTCATCAAGCATAATTTTCCATTTATACGCTTTGGCAATTGCCTTGATCATCTTCTCATCAAAACATTTCTGATCATTTGTTGGATCAGCATTTTTTGCAATTACCACCATTGCTGTTCCACCGCGTTTTTTGATTATTAGCGGAATAAAAATGTCGATAGTGTCGGTTGCGTGATTCTTCATAACTTAAGCGGTTAATTCATTTGTTAGCGAGCTAAGACCTTCTTTAAAAATTCTGATATTGAGTCCATCCGGCTTCACCATGACATCTTTTATCAATAAACTGATGATGCGGGCTTGTTCTACTGGAAATAACTCATCCCATACTCTTTCAACCTGCATCAAGGAATTAATCACCACGCTTTCTTGTAATTGTCCCGCAGACTCGCTAATGGTTTGAACAATAATTTCTGGTTTTTTCAGTAAATTTAAAACCTGAGAGGTAACAATACTTTCCGTTTCTGATGCTGATAATCTGGCAATTTGGCAGGAGTCATTATTGCCAACCGCTTTTGATGAGCAAAGATAATAGCGATATCTTCTGCCTTTTTTGATTGTGTAAGTTGGAACCATTTTACTACCGCAAATTCCACAACTGATAATTCCTTTTAAAAGCGGTGCGGCGGTGATTCTTGAAACTGGAATTGAAGGTTTGTTGTCTTGATTTTTGCTTAAAATTTCTTTGGTTTTTGTCCAAATTGCTTCGCTGATTATTGGTTCATGCAGACCATCATAGACCTTTTCTTTGTGCTTTATTTTGCCGATATAAATCGGGTTTTCTAAGATTCGTCTGATATTCTTTTTATTGAACTTCTGACCTTTCTGCAATTTGCCACTTTGACTGATCCATGTTTTGGTAGAAAATCCAAGGCTATTTAATTCTCGATAAGTTTCTGTGACCGACTCAGTTTCGTTAAACTGAGCAAACAAGGCTTTGATGATTTTTGCCTCATCTTCGTTAATCACCAATTTACGATCTTTTACATCATAACCCAAAGGCGGATTGCCGCCCATCCACATTCCTTTTTTCTTGGAGGCATCAAATTTGTCTCTGATTCTTTCACCGGTTAATTCTCGTTCATATTGAGCGAAGCTAAGCATGATATTAAGCATCAATCTTCCAACCGAATCATCAGTGGTGAAATTTTGAGTAACCGAAGCAAAAGCAACTTTATGATTATCAAAAAGTTCGATGATTTTCTGGAAATCAAAAAGCGATCTGCTCAAGCGATCAATTTTGTAAATTACCACGCAGTCAATTTTGCCTTCAGCGATGTCGTGAAATAATCTTTTTAATGCTGGTCTTTCCAATGTTCCCCCTGAAAAACCCCCATCATCATAATTTTCAGGAATTAAAACCCAACCCTTGCCAACTTGTGAAGCGATAAAATTTTCGCCTGAAAGTCTTTGCGCATCAATTGAATTAAATTCTTGCTCAAGCCCATCTTCACTAGATTTTCTAGTGTAAATAGCACAGCGGATTTTTGGTTTAACAACATTATTTTCCATCATGACTTAATTTTAAAAAATTTTAAGCCGTTCCATCTGGTGTTAGTAATTTTGCGGGCAATGGAGGAAAGGCTTTTAAATTTCTGCCCTTGATATTCGTAGCAATCTTTGCGGACTTCGACTTCGTGCATAACGCCTTGCCATTCTCGGCATATTTTTGTTCCTGGCATCATCTCGCTGTGATGTCTGACGGCTTTAACCGAAATGCCTTCTGAAATTTTTAGCAGTTTGTTTCTGCTTTCCTCTGCCAAACTGCCAAAGGCTAACTCCTGCAAACGATAGGCAATTCTTGGTCGCAAATATTCTTTATGCGCATTGGCGGGACATTTTTTTGGCATAATCTCGTTATAGATTTGCCTCATATCGGTAGCGGATTTACTTTGTAATTCTATTATTTGTCTGATTACGCTTTTACTCATAACATGGCTTGTTGATTGAAGTTAGAATCAATGCTATGAACGCTTCGCAATGGTTTGTTATCAAGTAGAATAAGCTGATTATTTGATCTTTCTTTTACCTCAACTCTGATGATGCCATTTAGCAATATTTTGGCGATTTCTTTTAATCTATTTTGATTAAAGCTTGGCGTTTCTTGATTAGTTTCAATTTGCGATTTCATAAACTTGCTTAGTTAATTTAACGATTAAGTCGTTAAATTAACCAAAAACCCGCCAGAGCACAATGTGCCTAGTTCCAGCCAATTGACCCCAAGATTTTCCTCACCAATAAAATCATGAATTTTTTTCATTTTTAGACATAAAATAACACCTTCTTCAAAAACTTTCGCAAAAAGATTTACTAAAACCAAATTATGATGATAATTTTGAGGTAATTTTAAGATTTTGAGCTCTTGTATTTTAGATAGCACTATAAGCAGTAAGGGAAAAACGGATAAGATGATCTCGTAGCTAATTTATATCTTTCGACTATAAGCAGCTCTTATTTCAAACAAAGAGCCAGAGCACCATGCAAGCAAAAATTAAAAAGCTGATTCGCAGCACCCCAGAAGAAGATTTAAAATCACTCCTTGATCAATATAATCTGAATTTGCCTAAAGATTTTAAGTGGCAAAATAGCGGGAAAAAATATTACACCCAACTCTTCAGTTCGATTTGGAATCTTGATGATGAAGAACGCAAAACTCACCTCTTTGAGATAATTGAGCGCGTTCATGAAATGATTGATGAGCTTGGACAAGCCGCTATTATGGCAAGACCTGCAATTGCCAGCAATGACAATTTTATCGCTTTAAAAAGCGAGCATTCGCGTTGCATTTGGGCATTGCAAAATCATCCACAAGAATTTGAAAAAGCCGAATATTGCGCCTCGCTTGATTATAAAAGAAAATCGCGCGAGTGGAGTTCTTTTGTGGCGCCTAAAGAAATGGAAATTCATAACAGCAAAGAGCATCTTGAAGAATTTAAGCAGTTGGTTCTTGAGTGTTTTAACATCAGCAAAAAAATCAAAGTTGAAATTTTTGAGCGCATAAAAACTGATCACACCGATAAAGAAATCGCTATATTTCAGCTGATTGCCTATCATGACGGACTTCACAAATCAGTGCAAACTTTTGAAAAAGAAGAAGTTGTCACCAAATATTTTCCAGCAGTAAATGAATTTTCAATCAGCTACGAACCTCACAGCGGCATTGTTGAGGTGGTTTCTGATTGTAAAGAAAATCGTGGCAAACTTGCTAAAGCCTTCGTTAACACTTTTCTAAAAGCCGAAGATGAAGTTGATGAAATTCCGATCAAAAAATTTGATCTCTCAAAGTTGAAAGTTTCTTACAACTTCATGAAAGATGTTGATTTGGCTGATTTAATTGAGGATGTAAAAGTGACATTACTCAAATTGCAACCGCTTGACGGCAAAAACTCCACAACGCTTGAAGCGCTTTTTAGAGATCGCCGCTCTATTTACTCTTTGGCGCAAGATTGGTATGCGCAGCATAATCCGCTTCATGGCTCCTTTACTATCAAGAAAGCCAGACTTTCGATCAAATTTAAACCAACGGATAAAAATCCGCGCGGAAAACTTTTGCATGTCAACATCACCGATCCAAATGGATGCGACTTGAAAGACCGATCAGAAAGAGAAAAAATTATTGGCAATAAATATTTAGAAAGATGGGGTTTAATGGAAAGAATCTAGCGCCGCAAATATGCAAATTTTTGATGGAGATAGTTGAGCAAAAAAATCCCAATATTTCTCACTCAGTTTTATTTTCAGAATTCGGTAAAGATGTAGCAAAATTTTTAATTGATCAAAATTATTTAACGCAAGGCGAAGCCCTCAAAAGCTACTGGCTTGGCAGTGAAGATAAAGATGTTGAGGTTGAGTGGAATGATAATCTTAAATCGTCGGCTTATCTCTCTAGCGCAGGAAAATTTGTCGCGGTAAAAGAAGATGACCTCAAAACCTATGATGCAAATTTTGAAAAAATTGTCAGTTTTTTAGCAAAGGAATTTGATGTTTTAGAAAGCAGCAAAACCAAGCAAAATGAACATCTTGAAGGATTGCTATTTTTTGTTGGTGAAGCGCGGATAAGCAAAAAGAAAATCGCGATATTTTTTGCGCGCAGGCTTAACGACAATGAAGTTTTAAAAAAAATTGAAGAATTTTTTATCAAGCCAACATCCTCTTTGCCCAAGCTAATTCTTACTTCGTCAAATCATCTCTCTCCTGAATCTCTCAAAAATAAATCAAAAATTATTTCAATTCCTAAACTGCTTGGACTAGCTAACAGCAAGGCTTTATTCAACATGGATTATATTGCTAATGTAATTTTTGGCAGTTTCAGAGATGAGGCAAAGCCTGATGTTTATTGCACCGAAGATGCCAGTGTTCTTTTTGTTGGCGATAAAAGTTGGAGCATCAAAGGCGACAAACAGCGCCAAATCATTAAGCTCATGTGTGATCACTATCTTGAAAATCCTGATAAAAAAATCAGATGGAAGGAATTACTTGATGATGCAGATATTGAAACAACTTCGCGCTTTAGAGATTTTTTCAAAGGCAGCGCCGTAGCAGAAGCTATCAGTCATCAAAACGGATTCGTTTGGTTTAACACTGGCGAAGAAGTCGACTAAAAAACATCAAAAAAATTTAACTCCTCCCTTTTCCTCCCCCTTTTTCCTCCCGAACTCCTCCCCCTAGGACTTCTTTAATTACTCCAAGATTTTCCAACCAACTTAGGAGTAATTATGCAAAATCAAGAACAAGAAAAATACCTCTCAGAAAAGGCTCTAGCCAAAAAATGGGGCGTCGCTCCCCGCACTCTTCAAAAATGGCGCTGGCGTGGCATAGGCCCGCCTTACATCAAAATTGGCATCGCTGTGCGATATCCGCCTGAAAGCATCAAAAAATTCGAAGAAGAGAACATGTATTCAACAACAAGCAAAAATCGCTCTTCTCAAAATCAAATTAGTTCAACAACAAAAAAAGTAAATTATGAATCTCAATAAAATTAACTTGACGGATGTTCCAAATATTCCAATTGGAACATTGTCAAAACTAGCGCCAGAGCAATTGCTCAGTCTTCAACAACAAGCTGCACAGCATTTGCAACGCGCAAAAATGTTGAAGGATTGGCTCGATAATAGTGTCGCACTTAAATATCGCGATATTGCTGCAAACATTCGTAGGCTTGATTCCAAAGATACTGGAACTGTCCATTTTAGCGATGGGGATTTTAAGGTAACTTCGGTTTTAACCAAAAAAGTCGAGTGGAATCAAGATAGATTAAAAGATGTGGTATCTGCTATCAGAAAGCATGGCGACAACGTGGATGAATATGTCGACACCTCTTACAAAATCTCTGAAACCAAATATAGCGCGTGGCCAGAGCATATTAAAAATATCTTCAAGCCGGCGCGAGTTTTAAAAACTGGCGGCGAAACTTTTAAAATTCAGCCTTTGTCTGATGGAGGTAGAGATGAGTAATCTACCAATTATCAGAGCGGATGAGCGCTTAAAAGAAACGCGGGGAATTAAAGGCTGTATATTTGGAAAATCGGGTATTGGCAAAACTTCGCTGCTTTGGACGCTTAATCCAAAGACTACTTTATTTTTTGATCTTGAGGCTGGCGATCTTGCGGTTGAAGGCTGGCAAGGCGATACAATTCGGCCGAAAACTTGGCAGGAATGTTGTGACTTTGCCGTCTTTATCGGCGGACCAAACCGCGCTTTACGCCCCGATCAAAAATTTAGTCAGCGCCACTTTGACGAAGTCTGTCAAAAGTATGGCGACCCTTCCTTTCTCGATAAATACGACACCATTTTTATCGACAGCATAACTGTTGCTGGTCGTTTGTGTTTTGGATATTGCCAAGGTCAGCCCGAAGCGTTCAGCGAGAAGTCGGGAAAACCCGATACTCGCGGAGCTTATGGTTTGCATGGTCGCGAGATGATTTCTTGGTTAACTCACCTTCAACACACACGCAGCAAAAATATTTGGTTTGTCGGCATCTTGGACGAAAAACTCGATGACTTTAATCGCAAATATTATCAGCCGCAAATTGAAGGCAGCAAAACTGGATTGGAGCTTCCAGGCATTGTTGATCAGGTGATCACCATGGCAGAAATTCAGCCAGAAGATAAAGGCCAAGGGAACAATACTTCTTATCGCGCGTTTATCTGCCACACCATCAATTGTTTCGGTTATCCAGCTAAAGATCGCTCACGAAGACTTGATGCAATTGAAGAGCCGCACCTCGGCAATCTGATGGAAAAAATACGGTCTGAAGCCAGGCCAATCAACGAACAACTCATTTTTAATAATAACTAAAAACAATAAGGAGATTTTATGTCTATGGATTTTAATAATAGCGAAAACCAATCAAGTTTTGACGCAATTCCCAATAACACTCTGGCAAAGGTTAGAATGTCAATCAAGCCAGGCGGCTATGATGACCAAAGCCAAGGCTGGGTTGGTGGTTACGCAACCAAGAATGATGCAACTGGCTCGGTTTATCTTTCCTGCGAATTTGTGATTTTGGAAGGCGAATATGCGCGGCGCAAGGTTTGGGGCATTATTGGTCTTTATAGCAATAAAGGCGCGGAATGGGGAAATATGGGTCGCTCATTTATCAAGGCGATTCTTAATTCTGCTCGCGGGGTTAGCGAAAATGACAACTCGCCGGCTGCGCAAAATGCGCGAAGAATTAACGGCTTTGCCGATTTAGATGGCATTGAATTTTTAGCAAAAATCACAGCCAAAAAAGATCAAAACGAAGAGCTTAGAAATGAAATTCGTTTTGCGATAACTCCTGATCACAAGGATTATAAAAGCTTGATGGGAGTTATTGCGCCAGCAGTAAAAACTCAAACTTCTCCTGCTGCCGCTGCTGCGCCAGCTGCTAATAATCGTCCATCTTGGGCTAGATAAAAAGGCAGCTATGATACTTCGCAAAAGACAACAGGAGTTCGTAAATAAGAGTGTTACCGCGCTAAAACAGCATGGCAACACTCTTGGCATCGCGCCAACAGGAGCAGGAAAAACGCTGATGTTTTCTGCTGTTGTTGGCGAGTTTCTTGGCAAGCAAAATAAGGCATTAATTCTTGCTCATCGCGATGAATTGACTTCGCAAAATCAGGAAAAGTTTTTGCGGATAAATCCAGGAGTTAGCACTTCTGTTTTTGATGCTAAAGGCAAATCTTTTGCTGGTCAGGCGGTTTTTGCGATGGTGCAAACTTTATCGCGCAAAGAAAATTTAAGCTTGATTCCGGCAATTGATATTTTGGCAATTGATGAAGGACACCACTCTGTTTCCCCAAGCTATCGAAGCATTATCAAAGAAGTAAAAGAGAAAAATCCGCAAGTAAAAATTTATGGCGTAACTGCCACGCCAAGTCGCGGCGATAAAAAAGATTTGGGCGATATTTTTTCTAATGTAGCAGATCAGATAAAAATTTCTGAATTGGTTGCATCTGGTCATTTGGTTCGTCCACGAACCTACATTATTGATGTTGGAACTCAAAGCGAGTTGAAAAATTTCAAAAAAACTGCCAAGGGGAAATATACTGATTTTGAAATGGGCGCGGTTGAAAAAATCATGAATAAATTGCCAATCACCGAAGAAGTTTTTGCCAAATGGCAAGAGCTTGCGGGCAATCGCAAGACTGTGATTTTTTGCTCAACTGTTGCTCACGCCAAATCGGTTACAGAAATTTTTAATAGTCACGGAGTCAAAACTGTTTTTATCAGCGGTGAATTAACTGATGAGATGCGAAAAAATGTTTTAGCTGAATTTGAAGAAGGTGATGCGCAAGTGATTGTCAATGTTGCGGTGCTAACTGAAGGCTGGGATTATCAGCCAACTTCTTGCGTGGTTTTACTTCGTCCGTCATCATTTAAGTCAACCATGATTCAGATGATTGGGCGCGGGCTGCGCGTTGTTGATAGCGATATTTATCCAGAAGTTATCAAAGAAGATTGCGTAATTTTAGATTTTGGAACTTCGAGTTTAATCCATGGCTCGCTTGAGATGGATGTTGATCTTGAAAAAGCAAAACAACCCAAAAAGAAATCTGAATCAAACTTTCAAAAAGAATGCCCGTCATGTTTGATGCTTATTCCATCGGCGTCAAACAACTGTCCGCTTTGTGATTATGAGTTTGCTGCAAGGCAAGAAGGCGATTCATCTAAAGGTGAATTATCTGGATTTACCATGTCGGAAATTGATCTGCTAACTCAAAGATCAAATTTTGAATGGTGCGATATTTTTGGTGATGGCGCTGCTTTTATGGCTTCGGGTTTTAATGCTTTTGCTGGAATTTTTTTCTTAAATGATCATTGGTATGCAATCGGCGGAACTGATTTTGGCATTAAAATTTTAAGCGCTGGATCGCAGGAAATTTGCCTTGCTGGAGCTGATGATTTTTTAAATGAAAATGAAACTGCTGATAATGCTCACAAATCAAAAAGCTGGTTGAAACAAACTGCATCAACAAGGCAGTTGCAATGCTTGCCTTTAGCTTACCGCAACGATTACAGCATCACAAAATACAAGGCTGCCAATCTTCTAAAATTCTACTTCAACAAATCCTCAATTCAAAAACTGATATTTGAAGCCCAAGGGAAAAATGACGCCAAAAGGCAAGTCACAAACTCTTGGGGAGGTGGCGCATGAAAATCTGCTCAGTTTGCAAAAGAGAAGCTGGTGGTTTTGCTTTTATTCCACCACCGCTGCGTGCCTCTGATTTAAGAAATCGCAAGATGATGAAACATTTCTGCTCGATGAAATGCCAAGGAATTTTTACTCAAATTTTTAGCAAAATTCACAAAGAAAAAAATATGATAGACCTAACCAAAAACGAAAAAGAAGCCATTGAATCTGCATTAAAACCAGTTGGTGAATATGTGGCAGAAATCGGCATGGATCGCCCACTCTCAAGTTATTCAAGAGAAGAAGTTTTGTGTTTAATTGAAGTGGCGCTTGGTGCTTATTTTGATTTTATGCAAGGCTTCGATGCCGAAACAGCAATGTCGGAGGTGCCATGCTAGATTTTAATCATCGACCAAAACTTTCTGATAAAATAAATCTGCTGATCGACAAAGCGCTGACGGCTGAAAATTCAAAACAAACTTCCAGAGATTATCTTGGCGCATCGCGGCTTGGGGTTTCGTGCAATCGCGCTTTGCAGTTTGAATATACTGACACGCCAAAAGATGAAGATCAAAATTTCACCGGCAGAACTTTAAAAATTTTTCAGGCTGGTCATGTTTTTGAAGAGTTGATGATTAAGTGGCTAAGGCTTGCTGGCATTAACCTTATAACCCAAAAACAAAATGGCAGTCAATTCGGATTTGCTGTCGCCGGCGGCAAAGTTAAAGGTCATATTGACGGCGTTATTATTGATGCTCCAAAAGATTTGGATTTCAAATTTCCAATGCTTTGGGAATGCAAATCACTCAATGATAAATCGTGGAAAGATGTGGTTAAAAAAGGTCTCGCAATTTCAAAGCCAATCTATGCGGCGCAAGTTGCAATTTATCAGGCTTATATGGAAAGCCAGATTGAAGGCATTTCTAAAAATCCTGCGCTCTTCACCGCGATAAACAAAGACAGCGCTGAAATTCATTTTGAGTTAATCGACTTTGATCAAGAGCTCGCGCAAAAAACCAGCGACAAAGCAGTAAAAATTTTATGCGCAACCGAAGTGCATGAATTGCTGCCGCGAATCGCAACTGATTCAACCCATTTCGAGTGCAAATTCTGTCCGTGGCAGCAGCGTTGCTGGGGGTTAAAATTATGAATCACACTTTTGATTTTAACAACGCAGATAATCAACAAAAAGAGAATATAAAAATTGATGTTGAGTCAATCAGGCAAGCGCTTTTAAGTAGAATTGAAGATGTTTTATTTTATCTGCTGCCAAACGGACACATCAAAAATAACTGCTTTCATATTGGCAGTATTAAAGGCGAAGCGGGAAAAAGTTTAATCATTCAGCTGCAAGGCGAAAAGCAAGGTCACTGGTTTGATTTTGCAACAAATCAAGGCGGCGATATTTTTGCTTTGTGGGAAGAAATTAGAGGTTATCACAAATCAGATTTTAACAAACTTTTAATTGAAATTAGCGAGTGGCTTGGCAGGCCCTTAAGCGCAGAAATTCAGCAAAAAAATATTCGCCGCAATTTTACTGATGATCTTGGCAAGCCAACTGCCAAGTGGGATTATTTTGATCGCGAAAATAAACTTATCGCCTGCGTTTATCGCTATGACAGTGAAGATGGAAAAGAGTTTAGAGTTTGGGATGTAAAAAACAGAAAAGCTAAGTCGCCTGATCCACGGCCGCTTTACAACATTCCTGGAATTATTTCTGCCAAAAAAATCATTCTTGTTGAAGGCGAAAAATCGGCTGACGCTTTGATTGCTTATGGACTGACCGCAACAAGTGCAATGTTTGGCGCAAATGCGCCGATCAATAAAACTGATTGGTCGCCGCTAATTGGCAAAGAAGTAATCATCTGGCCAGACAATGATGAAGCGGGAATTGAGTATGGTCAAAAAGTTGCGGCGCATCTTCTTAAGGTCGCATCTTTTGTTTCATTGATAACGCCGCCAAAACATAAATCTCACAAGTGGGATGCTTTTGATGCAGTTGCTGAAGGCTTTAACATTAATTCACTTTTTGAAAGCGCTAAAAGTTTTGAGCAAAGATTTCCGCGCTATCTTGGTGATGATTTGTGGAATGATAACAGCCCGATGCCAGATGATTTAATTTCGCCAAGATTTTTAACTCCGCGCGGAATGCTTTTAATTGGCGGCGCGCCGAAAGTTGGTAAGAGCGATTTTCTGATTAATTTTCTGATTCATATCGCCGCAGGAGAAAGTTTTTTAGGATTAAAACCACCAAAGCCGCTCCGTGTTTTTTATTTGCAGTCAGAAATCAGCTATCACTATTTGCGCGAGCGCATAAAAAAGCTGCAAATCCCTCAAGATATTCTCCACCGCGGATTAAAAAATTTCTGCGCCACTCCGCAAATTGAAACGATCTTAAATGATCATGGTGTTGAGATGGCTTACAACACGATTAAAAATTGTTTTGGCGACGATTCTCCGCCCGACATTGTTTGTATTGATCCAATTCGAAATGTCTTTGATGGCGGCGCGGAAAGTGGCAGCGAAAACGATAATAATGCGATGCTGTTTTTCTTGCAAAATCGCGTGGGAAAACTTCGCTCAATGATCAATCCTGACATTGGAATTATTCTGTGTCATCACACCAAAAAAATAAAAAAGAAAGATGTTGAGGATGATCCATTTCAAGCATTTTCTGGAGCTGGAAGTTTAAGAAGTTTTTACACCAGCGGCTTGATTTTGCATCGCCCAAATGAATATGAAGCAAAAATTAATCTTTATTTTGAGCTGCGAAACGGCTCATCAATTCCAAAAAAAATCGTTGAAAAAATTGATGGAAAATGGGTTGAGCTAAATCAATTTTCTGAAAGAATTATCCAGCAAGATTATGGTCACAAACTAGATGCAGAAAGGATTCGTAAAGGCGATGTTATTTTACAACTTATTGCCAGTGAAGCTCTCAAAGGAAAATTATACACTGGAAATCAATTTGCCGAGCAGTTTGAAAATCAGGCTGGGCTTGGCTGCAAAACCACCATCAATGATCGAATTTCAGTCTTATCAACAAAAGGCTATATAAAATTTACACGCAATTGGTCGGAATTTTTCTTACAAAAAGTTAGTTCAAAATTTGGCATAATGTGCGTTGAAGATATGATCTTCAAAACCATTGATGGCGCTGAGAAACCCGTATTACCCACTCACTATAAATGCTCAAACACCGGCGCCATTCTTCCGGTAGAAAATCCTGCGGTTTGGATTTTGCAAAATGACGAGGTGCGCTTATGAAAAATTCAGCAATCAAAATCAAGTTTCCAGGTTTCCAAATTCAGGTTTCCAAGTTTCCAAAAAAACGCTTTGCTGCCAATGCTAGAGCAAGTTTCCGCCCAGTTTTCAAAAACCATCCGAAAACTTCATTTTTGAAAAACAGCAAAAATCTCGCAAGCCTTGTAATTGTTGATTATATCCAAGTTTCCAGGTTTCCAAAAATTCTTCAAAAAAAATTTCAGGTTTCCAACTGGCTAAACCTGCCTGCCTCTTGCTTTCGTGGCAAGTTTCCAAGTTTCCAGACTTCACCCCCTCCATTACATGGAGGGTAAATAACCCTCCATGTATGGGATGGAGGGTTCGATTTTTCGCCTCCCCAAATTTTGCACTTTTTTTCAACAAAAAATTTAAACAAACATGAAAAACAAAAAAATTTTAGCTCTCGATCTTGGCACAAAAACCGGATGGGCAATCAAATCAGAAAATCAAATTACCAGTGGCACGATTGAATTTAAGCCAAGCAGATTCGAAGGCGGCAGCATGCGCTATCTTCGTTTCAAAAAATGGCTGGATGAAATCAACCAGCTAACAAACGGCATTAATCGCGTTTATTTTGAAGAAGTAAGGCGACATATCGGAGTTGATGCAGCTCATGCCTATGGCGGCTTCTTAGCTTATCTGACAAGTTGGTGTGAAGAAAATAAAATTCCTTACCTTGGCATTCCTGTTGGCACGATCAAAAAGCATATCACCAAAAAAGGTAATTCTGGCAAATCGCAAATCATGATCGAAGTAAAAAAACTCGGTTTTAATCCAATTGATGACAACGAAGCAGACGCTCTGGCATTGCTTGATTTGGTGATCAAAAAAAATGATGGGGGTTTGTTATGACTGAAAAAAATCCACTCAAATGCAATTTAGGCCGCATGCAACCGAAGCAAATTGATGCTGAAAAAATCAAACGCGAGGCTTTCAAAAATGACGGAATTTTGGTCATCAAAATTGACGATGAAAGATTGAGCTGGCCTGAAAAAGAGCTAATCAAGCAGATTGGCGATAAAATTTATAAAAATTCAAAAGGAGAAAAAAATGCAAAATAACGAAAAAATCTGGACTGAAGAATTGGTAATTCGTGCTTTTGAAGAAGCCATTAGAACCATGAGAAAACTGCCGTCAGCCAAGCTACGCGATTATTTCACAAGCTGGCCGCAAGTCATCTACAGCGAAATTGAAATTATTCGCATGGATCAAAAACCAAAAAAATGGCCAGCAACACCGGAGAGCATTTCGCGAATGGAAAAAGTTTGTCAGTGGATTTTGTTTTTGAAAGAAGTTGAAGAGCGCAAGATCATCTGGCTTCGCGCGGCGCGCACTCCATGGAAATTGGTTTGTGGTGAGTTTGGCATTTCAAGGGCAACTGCCAATCGAAAATGGAAAAATGCTATACGACTGATTACTCTCCAGCTAGACTGAACCAGTTTGTTTTTGATGAGACAAAAAAGCGTTAGACATTTGAGACAAAATCGGGGTTAATGTTTAGCAATAGTCGAAAAGTGCGTCTAAAGAAATTCACTTGAAAAAATGGCAATTATTAGCCTTCAAATTAAGAGCAAGGCAAGTGAGGAGCTTGCCGCTCTTGCAACAAAACATATCCCCTTTGCAGTTGCAAAAACACTGACGCAAATAGCGCAGCAAAGTCAGGCGGAAGTTAGAAAAAATATCCGCGAAAAATTTTTTATTAGAAAAAAATCTGGCGGATTTGAAAGTTCAATTCGCATTAAAACGGCAACAAAAACAAAATTAACCGCCGAGGTTTATACAATGGCTGCCTTTGCAGCATTGCAACAAACTGGCGGTGTTAAAAAAGCAAAAGGTGGACGGCTTGCAATCCCCTCTTATCAAGCAATTAGTCAAGTTAAGAAGAGGAGCGATTCAAAAAGTCCATCGTCTTACCTCGCGGGAGATGCGTTTAAAATTAAAACAAAATCAGGTGCAGAAGCTATTGCGAGTCGCAAAGGTAAGGAATTAAAAATCCTCTTCTTCTTGCGTAAGAACGCTGAAATCGACAAGAGATTGGATATGATTGAGATAACCACAAAAACTGTTAAAGATCGCTTTGACGCGCAGCTAAAAGTTAATATAGAGAAGAATAACTAACTAAAGGAGGCAGCAAACCTGCTAGCATATTGATACCTATTTTTTGGAGCATAGCCCCGAGAACAGTTCCGAAAGTATTCAATAGTTTTTTAAGCATTGTTTTGGATTTTAAATTTGGTTTAAAACTTAGTTTAAAATTATTTATCATATTTCTTATTGGTTTTGAGTTAATAAAATTTATCAAAATTACAGTAACGAAATAGATACCAAATGCCTTAGTGAGATTCGAACTCACCACCTCCCTTAACAAGTAGTGTTCGGACACACCTGTTGTTCTAGTTATCTCACGATTTTAGCTAACGACCAAAAAAAGATCAAGGTACTGTGACGCACTTTTTTTCGCGGGTAACGCGCGACCGCGGCGCTTTTCTACCGACAGAATTTTTAAAAGGGTGCGCAGTTGGTGCGCATTTCTAGAGCTACAATCAATAAACAACAGCATTCTAAGCTTGCGCACCTGAAGCAATTTAGGTGCGCATTTTTTTTGCGCGAAATTTTTATGAAAGATTAAGTGTGGATTTATCTACCTTCAGAATTTTATCCCTCTGCTCAGGAGTTGGCGGCATCGAGCTTGGATTTAAACTCGCAGAGCCAGCTTCTCGAACAGTTTGTTATGTCGAGATCGAAGCCTTTGCGTGCGAAATCTTGGCTCGCCGCATGGAAGAAAAAAGATTGGATCAAGCGCCTATTTGGACGAATCTTAAAACCTTCGATGGCAAACCTTGGCGTGGA
>JAGWYT010000020.1 GCA_018969185.1 Rickettsiales bacterium
TAATTCAATATAATTATCAGCAGAGGTTTTAATATAATTTTTTTCTGTTTCAGTTAAATCACGAAAATATTTTGCTGGATTTCCTGCCCAAATTTGTCCCTTCTTTACCACCTTGCCGGGTGTTAAAACCGCGCCAGCAGCAAGCATTCCATATTCTTCAACTTTTGCTAAATCCATAACAATTGAACCCATGCCAATAAAGGCATTATCTTCAATAATACAAGCATGAATTATAGCCCCATGGCCAATTGTAACATTCTTACCAATAATCGTTGGTCCACCTTCATCACCGGTTTTGTTTTGTGCATGATTGGCACGCGTTACATGAATTACAGTGTTGTCTTGAATATTAGTATTATCGCCAATTCTGATTTTAGCCACATCACCGCGGATTACACAACCATACCACACACCAACATTTTTACCAATAATAGTGTCACCTGAAACAATTGCTGTTGGCGCAATAAAGGCCGAAGAATCAATTGTTGGCGTGATACCACGATAAATTAAAATATTTTTCATCTTTTATTTATAATTGAATTGAACTAATTCGTTAAATTCCTTAATTGCGAAACGATCCGTCATTCCGGCAATATAATCTGATACAATAATCGCCAATCCCTTATGATTTTTATTGTTATCCTCAATAGCACTTTGTGCTAACAATCCTCTTTCACCAGGCATACAATTTGGTTTATTCATATAAAAATCAAATAAACCATCAATAATCTTTTTAGCATTTGCTGTCATACGATTAACCTCACTATGACGATACATATTTTCCATCAAAAACTTTTTTAAAGCTTGATGGGCTTCTTCAATTTTTGATGAAAAATGCACCAAAAATTTACCAAAATTTCTAACATCTTCTTCAGTTTTTATATTATTGCGAACAATATTTCTTCTGGTTTGATCAATCAAATCAAGTACCATTAATAAAGTGAATTTCTTTTTTGCTTCACCAACTAAAAGTTCACGTTTAATTTTTGGATATTTTGCTAAAATATCCTGATAAATCTTACCAATAATTGGTAAGGAAAAAATCTCTTCAATATCAAATAATCCAGCTCTTAAACCGTCTTCAATATCATGATTATTATAAGCAATATCATCAGCCGCTGCTGATATTTGCGCCTCAATTGAAGGAAATCTTTTTAAATCAAGATCATATTCTTGATTATATTGCTTAATATAACCATTTGATTTTGCATCATCACTAATTGGACCATTATGCTTAACTACACCCTCAAGCACTTCCCAAGATAAATTAAGCCCTTCAAAATCTATAAAACGTGTTTCAATTTTAGTGATAATTTTTAAGGTGTGAGTGTTGTGAGAAAAGCCGCCAAAATTTTTCATCTTCTCATTTAGCGCATCTTCTCCAGCATGGCCAAAAGGCGTATGCCCTAAATCATGAGCAAGTGAAACAACTTCCGCTAAATCCTTATTTGCTTGTAATGCACCAGAAATCCATCTTGCAACTTGCGCAACTTCAAGTGAGTGAGTAAGACGAGTTCTGTAGTGATCACCTTGATGATTAACAAATACTTGAGTTTTATATTGCAGGCGACGAAAAGCTGAAGAATTTATTATACGATCACGATCACGTCCAAAAATTGAACGATATTTTGAATCATCTTCCGCTTCATGAAATAAGCGCCCACGTGATTTTTCTTCAATTGTAGCATAAGATGCTAATTCAACATTACTCATTTTTTATTACGAATTTAATACGACCTATTTCATTACCACAAACAGAGTCTATTCTTATTAATTCCTGACTTTTACCATTTTTATCCATCTTAGTCAAAACATTTATAACTCTGCCTTCCGTTTCCACCTTCATAATCTCATTATCAACCATAATTTCTTTTGTTGCGACGCAATCTCTAACAACCTTCTCTTTCGCTTGTTCTTTCTTATTTTTAGTAATCATAAAGAAAATTACCAATGCAACTAATATTATAAATAAGGCTAGAACCGTTGATTTAATAAAGATCAGACCTTTATTTATGGTTCTAGTATTTTGACTATTTTCTGAATTATTCATTGTGATTCTTAATTATTGCTTAATTCTTGGTGATTATACCATAAATGACTTTTAAATTTTTGTCTTTTCGCTTACTTGAGCCTGTGACAAACCAAGAAAAGACAAAAATAATTTTATCCTTGGTTTCGACTTCTCTCAACCAACGGATAAAATTATTTTTTACAGTCATCTAATATACAATCAGCTAATTATTAGATAATTCCCAACGCGCTTTTGCTTTGAAATTTAAATCATCAAACATTTCAAGTTTCATTTTTTCAACACCAACCCATGCAATCATTGCCGCATTGTCCGTGCATAAATTTAGCGGTGGAGTTATCACTTTTAAATTATGATTATCAGCCCAATTTGTTAAATGCGAAAAAATATAGCGATTAGCGGCAACACCGCCAGCAATTACCAAATTCTGCACATTAGGTTTTTCATAAGTTAAAACATTTTCTAAACGATTTAAAATAATCTCAACAACCGTTTTTTGAAATGATGCCGCAATATCATTTCTATCTTTTTCATTAATTTTTTGCGGCGAAGTAAAATGCGAAAATTCTTCGCCAATTAGCTTTTCTATCTGCCTTCTCACCGCAGTTTTTAATCCAGAAAATGAAAAGTTAAAAAGATGTTCTTTATTATTACTTCCATCAATCAATGGGCGAGAAAATTTAAATCTTGTTTCATCCCCTAAAGCAGCAATTTTTTCAATTTGTGGTCCTCCCGGATAAGGCAAACCAAGCATTTGCGCCACTTTGTCAAAAGCTTCACCTAAAGCATCATCAATTGTTTCACCAATTTTTTTATAATCACCAACACCCATCGCAAGCAATATTTGACAATGCCCGCCAGAAACTAAAAGTAATAGATAAGGAAATTCAACTTCACTGGTCAGACGAACCGTTAAAGCATGAGCCTCCAAATGATTCACCGCAATAAAAGGTTTTTTATAAACTGATGCTAAAGTTTTTACTGCCATCAAACCAACAATCACGCCACCAATTAAACCTGGACCAGCAGTTACAGCAAAAGCATCAATATCATTTAAAGTTAATTTTGCTTTTTTTAAAGATTCCAAAATTAAACCATCAAGAATTTCAACATGAGCGCGCGCCGCCACTTCTGGAACCACCCCACCATATTCTTCATGTAAATCAATTTGTGAATTTAGAACGTGACTTAAAATATTTTTCTCACCATCAACAATCGCCACAGCCGTTTCATCACAAGATGTTTCAATACCTAAAACTTTCATAATCAATTATTATAACGATTCTAAACAAAATCAAAATCCGAACCAGTCAAAGCAATTTTACCGGTGAGTGTTAATTTAAAGGTATGATTATGATCTTCAATTACAGTATTACTTCCAGAGTTATAGTAATAAAGAGTTGATTCGTTTGTTGAACTTGTACCATTAACAATACTTGAAAATCCAAGCCCAGAAAGATCAATCAAATCTTGTCCTTTAGTAAAATCAGTAATCGTGTCAGAGGCACTGCTATTTGAATCACTTAGACTGGTGAAGGTGAATGTATCATTACCAGATCCTCCAGTTAGCTTGTCAGACCCTAACCCACCAATCAATTGATCATTACCTGTTCCAGCACTAATAGTGTCATTACCATTGCCCCCATTTATCACGTTGTTATCGGCGCTTCCTGTAATTGTATCATTGAAAGATGAGCCTATAATATTTTCCACATTAGTTAAAACATCTCCAGCCGCAGTGCCATTTTTGTTTGTATTGGTTAGAAGATTCACTGTAACCGCGGCCAACGAATCAGAATAAGAAACAGTGTCAACTCCATTTCCACCATTAATAGTATCAGAACCTAATCCCCCCATTATAAAATCATCGCCATCGCCACCACTTATTGTATTATTGCTGGAATTTCCAGTAAGCGTATCATTGAAAGATGAACCTGTAATATTTTCTATATTGCTTAGAACGTCTCCTGCTGCACTTCCTCCTGTATTTACATTTGTGGCAAGATTCACTGTTACTGCTGCAGTGGAATCGGCGTAAGATACTGTGTCAGTTCCATTTCCACCATCAATAGTATCAGCACCTAAGCCTCCAGTTATCGTATCATTTCCTGCAAGCCCGTTAATAACATCATTGCTGCCTGTTCCAACAATAGTATCATTTCCTGAGGTGCCATTAATAACGTTAGTTGCAATATTTATAGCAAAAGTTTGACTTGCAGAAAGAGAACCATCGCTTGCTGTTATTACAATTGATAATGTTGTTGCAGCACCTGATGGCGCAGTTCCACTAAATGTTTTAGTTGTGCTGTTAAATGTTAACCATGAAGGTAATGCTGAACCATTTGATTGTTTTGCACTATAGCTTAAAGTGCTATTATCAACATCGCTAAAGGCATTATCCGGAATTGTATAAGTAAAGGCATTTCCTGCTTTTCCAGATTGAGCCGGGATTGTTACATTCACCACTGGCGCATCATTAACTGCAGTAATATTTAAAGTTGCGGTTTTTGTAACTGTAAGACCATGACCGTCATTTACTATAAATGTGAATGAGCCAGAACCATTATAATTAGCAGTTGGAGTAAAAATAATATTGCCATTATTAAGAACCACAGAACCATTATTTGCGCCTTGCACTGAAGATATGGTTAATGCATCACCGTCAACATCAAAGGCATTTGCTTGCGATAAAAGACTAGCAACTGAAATACTATATTGATTATCTTCAAGAATTGTTGCTGTTATGTTATTCGCAGTTGGTGCTTCATTAACGTTACTCACATTGATTGTGAAATCTTTGTTAAATGATAATCCGCCCGCGTCAGTTGTTGTAACTCTTAATGCTACAGTTGAAGCAGCTTCATAATCAAGACTTACTCCACTCTTCAATTTCAATTGATTACCAACAATTTCAAAACGTGAATCATTAACGCTGTAAGTGAAATTATCTCCTGCATCAACATCTGAAGTTGCTAAATTTCCAATCACCGCACTGGCAGAATTTTCACTAACTGAAGAATTTGAAAGCGTGATATTAGTTGGTGCATCATTTACATTATTCACCGCGAAAGAAAAGTTCTGGCTAACAGATTCTCCATCAGGATCAGTTGCAGTAATTATAACTGCATGACTTCCAACTGTAGAATTATCTGGAGCAATTGATCTTAATTCTCCTGTTGTGGAATTAATTGTAAGCCATGAAGGAAGCACAGATCCATCAGCAAGGGTTGCACTATAAGCTAACGCATCACCATCAACATCAATAAATGAAGAAGCAATTGTTGCAGCAGAAATCAAGCTTTCTGAACTGTTCTGATTTATTGTTTTTGATTCAAGTGGAAAAGCTACAGTTGGTGCGCTGTTATTGTGATTATATTCATCAAGGTTAGAAGCATTTATTCCTGAAATATCAATGGTTTTTCCATCAGAGAATTCAACATTTTCAATTTTATAATCCGTAGAAAGTAAAAAATTTCTAATAATAATTTTATCGTCAGAAGAATTCTTAAAATTAACAATTACGTCATTATCACTAATTGAGAAAAGAATATCTGACTTTGCAATTCCTGCGCCAAATTTTATTGTATCATTTTTAAAACTAGAACCAGAGCCAGTTTCAAAGATCATATCTGTTCCATCGCCTATGTTATAAATGTAAGTGTCACTTCCTCCATAATCACTAATTGAATCATTCCCTTTACCAGTATTAAAGATATCAGCAAAGCTAGAACCCCTTACATCAGAATCATTACCATCAGTTCCAAAAACATTAATAGCTAAATTATTCGGATCAGAAATATCAATGGTTAGAGATTCATCAACATTACCATTAACATCAGCAAATTTTATTTTTTCTATTCTAAATCCAGAATATCCAAATTGATTACCAATTCTAATTGAGTCAGTTGCAGAAATATTGCCATTCTCATCTTTAAACTTAATTGCAAAACCACTATTACTATTAACAAACAAAATTTCGTCAGGAGTAATTCCCTTTAATAATATTACATCATTTCCAGCAGACCCTTCATTAATAGAATCGTTACCATCACCTTTATTATAAACATAAGTATTGTTACCGGCATTAATTGCAAAAGGTCCAGAACCCATAGTAAATATATCATCGCCCTTACCGCCTTCAATTATGTCATTACCGTAATCCCACGATGAATCATCAGAATAAATAACATCATTACCATCACCACCATAAATATGGTCATTGCCCGCACCGGCGTAAATAATATCATCACCAGCATCGCCATAGATCACATCGTCACCAGAGCTGGTGATAATAGTGTCAGCACCAGATCCACCATAAACAATATCATTGCCACTTTCAGAATAAATTCTGTCATCACCATCTCCGCCATCAATAACGTCATTTCCCGCACCAGAACCAATATCATCATCACCAGCGCCAGCATTAATAACATCATTACCTGAAGCAACATAAATAGAATCATTACCAGCGCCAGCATCTACATTATAATCACCATCACCATAAGCGTAAATTTGATCATTACCGCCAAATGTTTCAATAACTCCACTAAATGCAGAATTTATTTCAACATAATCATTTCCTTCAGTTCCACCAACGCCAAGATCTGTGTAAGTATAATTATTTGGATTTGTTATATCTAAAGTTGAAATAACATTGCCCAAAGCATCAGTAAATTCAAGCTTTTCCACCTGATAAGAATTGTGATCATCAGCAAATTGATTATTTATTGTTAGTTGATCTGTAGAAATAATATTGCCGTTTTCATCTTTGAACTTGATGATCAAATTGTTTATAGCCTTATAAAACACAACATTATCTTGTGTAATTCCTGCACCAAAAACCACTTTGTCTGATCCTCTATTTCTATTGTCACCAACCCAAGATTCTTGAACTATATCTTTACCATCACCCAAATTGTAAGTGTAAATATCATTGCCAAAACCACCCATTGACGTGTCATTTCCAGCACCGCCGTAAAAAATATCAGAAAAGTCAGAACCATAAAGATAATCATCAGAATCAGTGCCAAAATAACTAATTGGCAAAGGCAAATTATTTAAATCAGAAATATTCATGGTTAAAGACTCATCAACATTTCCATCAAGATCAGCAAATTTTATTTGTTCTATTCTAAAACCGTAATCATATAAATGACCAACAACTGTTATAGAATCTGTAGTAGAAACATTACCATTCGCATCTTTGAAATTTATTACCAAACTACTACCACTTCTTGTAAATAAAATTTCATTAGGAGTAATTCCTTTCAACAAAATAACATCATTGCTTTCTTGATACCAATTAAGATAACGCCCTTCATTAATTGTGTCATTGCCATCACCTTTGCTGTAAACATAAGTATCGCTGCCTATATTACCTCCACTGCCCATAGGATCGGAAGCGGTTAATAAGTCATCGCCCTTACCACCTTCTATTATGTCATCACCATCATTAGCATAAATTGTATCATTACCATCGCCACCATAAATTACATCAGCACCTCCACTCCCATAAATATAATCATCACCTTCATCACCATATATTATACCACCTCCATAGATAGTATCATTCCCAGCACCAGCGTCAATATAGCCAGCAGCCCCTATATAATCATTACCATCACCACCATAAACAGTATTATTACTACCGCCATAAGCAGTAATAACATCATTACCAGCACCGCCATCAATATAATTATCTCCTGCTCTTGCATTTACATAATCATCACCATCTCCCGCAATAATATAATCATTACCTGAAGAAGTGGTTACAGAATCATTCCCAGAGCCAGAATTTATGATGTAATTATTAGCGTAAGTTGCAGTAATGGTATCATTGCCGCCAAGAGTATCAATCTCGCCAATAAATGCTGCATCAATATTTATAATATCATCACCTTCAGTTACTCCAAGACCATTATCTTGATAATCAAGGCTTTCAGGGTCTGAAATGTCAATTGCTGCATCACCATTAGCAAATTCAATTGATTCAACTAAATAAATGCTGCTGCCAATAAATTGATTTTCAATTTTTAATTTACTGCCGGGAATTATGTCACCATTTCCATCAAGAAATCTTATGATTAAATCATTAGTTTCTCTGAAAAATTTTATTGATGTGCGTGAAATTCCTGCGCCAAATAATATTTTATCAACGCCATAAGAAACACCACTATCAGCAATGAACATATCGCGTTCTCTGATTATATCTTCACCATCAGCAAAATTATAAACATAAGTGTCATTGCCAGTATAGCCTGTTAAAACATCATCTCCAGTTCCACCATTAAGTTCGTCATTTCCTTCATCACCTTTCAATTCATCATTTCCAACACCGCCAAGTAAAATATCATTTCCTGCTCCGCCATTAATGTAATCATTACCTTCCCCTCCATCCACATAATCAGCTAAATTTGAAGCGCTTATATAATTATCACCAGCATCTCCTTGAAAATTAAGTATCAAGGATGAAGCAATGTTGATTGTATTTTCGGCAATAACATTACCATCAGCATCCATGAATTCAATAGATTCAATCTTTTGAGAAGTTGAATCATAACGTTCATCTGCGTAAAAATAATTATAAATTGTAATTGAATCAGTTGCAGAAACATCACAACCATCATATTTAAACTTAATCACTAAATCTGAGCTAACTCTTGTTGCATATAAATCTGAAGGTTTAATGCTGTTACCAAACCTAATCACATCATTTCCACCACCATGCCCCTCATCTATCCAGTCATTACCATCCCCTTTATTGTAAATGTAAATATCATTACCGTAATTTTCATCTCCAACATAAAGAGCAGAAATATCATCATCACCCTTGCCACCTTCAATAATATCATCACCAAATCCACCAACTATATGATCATTGCCATCGCCACCATTAATAATATCATTACCACCTAAACCTCTAATAATATCATTGCCTCCTCCAGCATTAATCACATCATTTCCTTCGCCAGCAAAAATTGTATTGTTAGTATCATCTGTGTTAATAATATTATCGCCATTACCTGTAACCAAAGTATAACCTGTTGGAATATATGTATTCTCATCAACAGAATTATAGTAAAGATAATCACCACTCACATCAGCACCAACATATTGCATGAATAAATTATGAATCAGATCTATGTTACCATATCCGGGAATATGATATAATAACAAATCCCTAGCCTCTCGCAAATAATCAAACGCTGCTTCATCCGAAACTTCTTTATATGAATTATATTTTTCAGTAATAACAGTAAATATATCAGCAGTAGTAACAGCAGAATAATCAATATTATCTTGAGTGTAATTATAAAATGCTCCACTAAATTCTTCAGTAAATATGCTTTGAACTACTATCCTCTCCTTAACAAATCTAACAAGGGAAGTCCATGTATTATTCATAGGTATAACTTGAGTTCCAGCAACAACACTATTACCCCAAACATCCAAATATGTTTCACCAATAAATTTTTCTAAAGTAGCTAATTTTCTTGCATCATAGCCTCTGCTTACTCCCGTAATATCTTCTGTGCCAGCCCACAAATAAATAAATTCTTCAATCTTGGCATTAATGTTACTTGTGGAAATAGGTGAGCTACTAACAAAAAAATTACCAGCTGATAAATCAACAATCTCCTTCATCTTAGAAAATAACTCTGGATTCTCGCTCATTGCAACATTCCACGCGTGAAGCTCGCCATATCCCCTTGATTGCGGTAAAAGCAATGTTTCAGGATTAACATCATAATCCACAACATTGCCCCACTCATCAACATAAGAATAAAATGTTGAATCAGTTTGATTTATTGCAAGCTCTAAATTGTAAATATTATTAGTGTGAGTTACACCATCAACCGTGTAATTATAAGTGCTGCTTGACAAAACTTTATTGCCCGCAACTTCTTGATCAAGATTTGTTAAATTATTTGGATTAACATTTATTGAAGTTATGTTGTAATCAGAAAGATGCTTCAACTCTCCTTCATCACTTATTCCGTCTTGGTCATAATCCTGCCAAACCTGCAACTCACTAAATATCGCATCATTAGAATCTATAACACCATCAGCATTTGAATCATAAGATGCAAGTTCAACAGTTCCAAGATTTGTGTTATCTCCAAACAATTCATTTATATTATCAACAGATCCACTATTATTAGAATCATAAACAAGAATTCCATCATCAGAACTAATCCAGCCCACATTCTCACGAAGCCCATCAGCATCAAGATCAAAGAAAGTATCCGAATTTTCTAAAGATACTAACTCCACACCATCACCATCCAAATCTAATGTAAGTGGATCAATCCTATAATAAGCATTAGGATCACTTACCTCAACGTTTCGCCAACCATCAGTAACAGGATCAGCTCCAAACTCTGGATCCTCCGGCTCTTCCAACTTTATCCCAAACTGTCCATTAACAAATCCCTGAATCTTTACCACATCACCAGCAAAATCTTGACCTTGTGAAATAAGAAGAACTCCCGATGACATCTTCAAATAATATGTCACTCCATTCACACTTAATTGATGAATATTGTTAGTAGGAGCGCTGCTGCCACCTTCTTCTCCTTCACCCTCTCCACTTCCATCATCAACCAAACTTGCATCCCCTGTAACCCAATTACCATTAATCAAAATCTTCCCAGATCGATCTGAATCATTCACCGTATCAACTCCAAAAGAAGAACTGAAGTTGTAAGTGTCGAAGCCCGCACCTCCTAATAAAATATCATTTCCACTTTCACCATCTAAAATATCATTACCATCATTGCCATATAAATTATCATTATTAAATCCACCTTTCAAAGAATCATTCCCACTGCCTCCAAAAAGATTATCATTTCCGCTTCCACCATCAAGAATATCCTCATCCGCATTACCATATAACTTATCATCTCCAGCACCACCACTCAAATTATCATAACCATCATTACCGTAAAATGTGTTATTTGAAGCATCACCAGAAATATCATCATCGCCCTTTGATCCAATAATATTTTCAATGTTGTAAAGAGAATCACGAACTCGGCTTGTTGCAAATCCATTTGTTGCAGTGTGATTCTCTAAATTAATCTCTATATCTCTGCTGCCAAATTCAAGAAAACTATAATCAACCGTATCACTTCCTTCTCCACCATCTATAATATTACTTCCATAGCCAGCATTTATTTTATCATCGCCACCTCCAGAAATTATCCAATCATCTCCATCTTCACTTGTTATTGTGTTTGAGCCAGAAGTTCCTATCTTTATATAATCATCCTTATCAAGAATATTATCCGCATTATGTTTCCTAATAACAATAGGTGCATTTGAATCACCACCAAGAATCAATGCGTTGCCAAGTGTAGCTTCACTATTCCTTCCAACAAGCAAATTATTTTCGTTAAGACTACTTGAATATATACCATTCACTAAAACTGATTCTGTAACACCATTTATTTTTACTGGAATATAAATCAGAACTTTCTCAATAGATTTAAATGCAGCTATGTTATCTGTAACAATGTTATCGGCATTCGTTGTTCCATTATAACCAGTTGCAAGAAATTCTGCTAAAGTTATTCCTAAATCATTAGCAATTGTTTGGTAGGATACAGCATTGTAAGTTTCATAAGTACGATTAAGTCCAAATGTCGAAAAATTAAATGTTCCACCATGCACATTTTCACCGCTATTTTCTACAAAATAAGCAATTGCAGCTCTATCAGAAAGATCTCCCATTCCATCTTTAAAGAAAAGCCCTGAATTATGTTTATCATTGGCATCAGTAAATTGCATATCAACTTTTCCAGTATCGAAAAATAAACTATTAAATGCATCATTTGTGAAGCCTCTAATATATGGATATGTATAGGAAACTCCAGCACCAATTACTACTGCACCAATAATAGCACCAGCAACTGAAGATCCAATTAGTGGGGTTGCTGCTGCAAATAAAACTGAAGATAAAGTATATTGAGCTGGAGTATCAATCAAAGCATTAAAAATATCTACCGAGATAGCCCCAGCAACCTCAGATCCATTTAGAACATTAATTCCACTAACGACACCCTCTTCATTATAAGCAAATTCAAAACTTACTTCTAAAACTTTGTTTATAACGTCGCCCGAAGATAGAGAGAGTTTTAATATTTTATTACTACCAAAAAATCCTTTTCTTATTGATTCTCCTAGTCCAGAAGAAACTCCTCCCATCAAAGCTGCCGTTCCTGGAGAAATAACTTCTCCATTTTCCCCTATTTTTGGCAACTGGTCTAAATCTGTATATAAAATTATTCCATTATTTTGGTTCTGATTTGTCATATTTAACTTTCTTTTAAGATTATAATTTTTATTTAAAATTGAAGATTACTACTGTTTAATCACTTTAATCTCATATTTTGGTTGCCATTGATACCATTTAGCTTTTTTAGCCTTTTGATAAAATATTACAGAATCAGTTGGATCATTTTTATTATATAAAATTTCTATTTTATTTCCGGCTTTTGGAATATCTGGAGAAAAAACATAATTCCAATTACCTATTCTTTTTAAACCAAAGAATTCTTTTTGATTTTTGTCTTTAAATTTATACTTAATAGCGTAGACAACACTAAAACTTCCACCTGGAGTTATATCCCAAAAATCAACCACATCTGACAAAACTTTAGAATATTGTGTTTTATCTGAACGTATAATATTGATTACCTTCCAGCCCCTTCCTAATTTAAAAGAATCAATTTCCCTTCTCTTAAAAGTAGAATTATTATAATAGAGATAACAATACCTCGAAATACCAATCCCAAATACCCAAACACAAAAAAACCAAGCACCTCTACTAGGACCTTTCAAATCAGAATAATAAACAATAAAGTGAGCTGTAATTGTCAAAAGAATCACCCACAAAAAACTTAGTTTCTTAACTAAACTTCTTGATTTGTTTTCTTGATTTTCTTTAGAATTATTTTTTTCAACTTGCATGGATTGTAATTATTAGAGTTGCTCTTGAGGATCTTGTTGTCTGAATTAAAATCATGGTGTTATTATTTTTGTGAGTGATGATTAAAAAGAATTTATAAAATATGGTGGTTAAAATTAATTTGTAATTTTTTTGTCTCAACAAAAGATTTAAAATTTAACAGAATTTATTTAGAGTTTTTCTAAAAGAAATCAGTTTTAAAAAATATATTTCGCATTCTCGTTGTTACTCCAACGCATCGCTTTTCTCGCCTCACGGCTTCGAAGACGATGCGTTGCCAGAGTTTGCGTCGCTTAATCCCGAGATTCGCTTCGCTCATGCTCGCTATTCGCTCAAATTGACCGTTTAGGTCAATTTGCCGGAGATAAATCTCCGTCGCTAAAGCCCTGAACTCGCTTTATACAAAGGGGTCAAAGCCCGACACTACGACACTAACTTTTCAAAACCATCGAACCATTTAGATATTTGTGAATAATACTGCTAATTAAGGTTTGATATGGGATCCCTTCGTGCATAGCTTGCTTTTTAATTTTGCGCAAATCATCTTCCAAGAATCTAATGTTAATTGGCTTTCTTTTTGAAACCTTAATTTCTGTAGCCTTTTTGATGCTTTTGACTTTGGAGTTTAAAAAGGGGTCAAAGCATCATCAATAGTTTCACCAATTTTTTTATAATCACCAACACCTCTCGCAAGCAATATTTGACAATGTCCACCAGAAACTAAAAGTAATAGATAAGGAAATTCAACTTCACTGGTCAGACGAACCGTTAAAGCATGAGCCTCCAAATGATTCACCGCAATAAAAGGTTTTTTATAAATTGAAGCTAAAGTTTTTGCTGCCATTAAACCAACAATCACGACACCAATCAAACCTGGGCCAGCAGTTACGGCAAAAGCGTCAATATCATTTAAAGTTAATTTTGCTTTTTTTAAAGATTCTAAAATTAAACCATCAAGAATTTCAACATGAGCGTGCGCCGCCACTTCTGGAAACACCCCACCATATTCTTCATGTAAATCAATTTGTGAATTTAGAACGTGACTTAAAATATTTTTCTCACCATCAACAATCGCCACAGCCGTTTCATCACAAGATGTTTCAATACCAAGTATTTTCATTTACAAATCTCTCTCATTCTTGCATAAGCTTTCGTCACACCTTTCAAAGAATATTCATCAACAGCAAAAGTTCCAATTGCAGAATCGCTACGAACTCTAATTATTCCACTATTTAAAAGTGCCTTAATAACCGCTATATCATCACCTCGATCCTTTGTCCAAGCTGTGTCTTTTCCTGCAAGAAATTGGAAATTATTATCATCAATTGCCACAAAAACCTTACCATTTAACTTATATTCAAAACCACCATAGATGCTAACCTCTTCATTACGCTGCCTTTGAAAACGTGCAATCATGAAATAAGGTTTTTTGCGCGAATGATCATCAGAATCTGAATTTATAGGGTGCGAAACAATATAGCACTGCTTTGGACTAAGCTCGTCTTCCTGCAGCTCATAAACAGTCCAATTATAAAATTCACTATCAACAATTTGAGCATGCGAAATTTTTGGTGATAAAAGCAGAAGAAATAAAAATGTGAATGTGAAAATTTGTCTCATCAATTTTTGTCTAAAATTTTAATCATTAGTAAAAAAATGGATGCCGTCATAAAGACGGCATGACAAAAACGAAAAATTTTAAAACACCCTAGAAAGAGCATAATCAAGTATAGTCGATAAATCTTGTTTCTCTTTACAATCATCAAATATGGATAGATTTTGTAAAGCATTTTTATGATAAGAAATTGCAATTTCTTTTGCTTGTTTAAGACCTTGATATTTCTCAATCAAATCTAAAATTTTTACAAAATCTTCGTGATTTTTTTCTGACGAAATTAAATTTTTATCAAATAAATCTTTAATTATTTTTTTATCTTCTAAATCAGCTTTTTGATAAGTAAGAATTATTGGCAAAGTAACTTTTCCTTCAAAGAAATCATTGCCCAAATCCTTTCCAAGCACCTCTTCTTTTGCAGAATAATCAAGCATATCATCAACTATTTGAAAAATAATTCCCAAATTTTTACCGAACTCTCTAAGCGCAATTATTTCTTTTTCATTTCTATTATTCATCAAAGCACCAACTTCCGCCGCCGCAGAAAAAAGAACTGCAGTTTTTCCAAAAATAATTTCAAAATATTTTTCTAAAGAAATTGCCAAATCTGACGAATTCTCAAGCTGCATAACTTCACCATCCGCCATGATCGCCGAAGTTTTTGATAATAGATCAAGAATTCTTAAATCTTTACTTAAAACCATTAATTGGAAGGCAACAGAAAATAAATAATCACCAACCAAAATGCTTGCCTTATTATCCCAAATTGCATTTGAAGTTTTTTTACCACGACGAATCATACTATTATCAACCACATCATCATGAAGCAAAGTTGCGGTGTGAATCATTTCAATAGCGGAAGAGAGGTTTAAATAGTCAATATCACCCTCTTTTTTGCCGCATAATTTTGAAGATAAAATAACAATGATTGGTCTTATTCTTTTTCCACCAGAAGAAACTAAATGATTTGCAATCTCCTTGATTAACGGAGCTTTTCCATGCGAAAAGTTTAAAATTATTTCATCAACTTTTTGTAGATCTGATTTTAGTGAGGCAGCAAGAACCTGTCTCTTGTTCTTTTCACATTCAGATTTTGACATATTTTTAACGCTTTTTTAGTAAAATTATTATTAATATCTGGATATATTTAGAATAATTTTACTAAAAAATAAGTAAAAATAGGGCTAAATATGAGCGTGAAAAGAATAAGAGATAGGTTCTATAATCTTTGAACTTTTCCATTATTTTTTATCTGATTTTTCCAACGTATCATCAAGATGATATAACATCAAAAGCTTATTTTGGCATTCTTCAACTTTTGCCATTATTTTATTTAGTGAAACCCTAACCAACTCTGTTGTTTTTTCTGACTCACCATTTTTAATAAATTCAATATATTGCGTGGTTAGTTGATCCGCGCATTCTTCAAGCTTGGTTACAACATCTTCAATAATTGCAAATTGCTGTTCAGATAATTTATGCGAACTATCTTGAACCGCTGCAATCAAGCGATCTGCAAAGCTATAATATTCAACAATCTCGTTATAAAGCTGCTCTTGTTTTGAAGTTGCCATTTGAAATAATATTTCTAAATAAGTAAGGCTGAACCGTTAAAAATGATAATTACAATTTATAAAAAACTATTAATAACAAGATAAAAGTCAACAATCTCGCTACTTAAAACTCACTTCTTGTTTTAAGAGCAATAGAAATTGTTCCTTCATCAAGATAATCAAGCTCACTTCCAACTGGAATTCCGTAAGCAAGACGAGTGGTTTTAACATTAAAATCTTTTAAATTTTCTGCAATAAAATGTGCTGTTGTTTGCCCATCAATTGTGGCACTTGTTGCAATAATAACTTCCTTTACCTGCCCTTTTAGCCTTTTGTAAAGCTTTTCTAAATTCAAATCTTCAATTGATTTTCCTGAAATTGCTGAAAGATTTCCACCTAAAATATGATAACGTCCTTTGTAATTTTCTGCCCTTTCAATTGCCCATAAATCAGCCACTTCTTCAACCACGCAAATAACTGATTCATCGCGATTCTGATTAGAACAAATTTTGCAAATATTGCCCTGATCTAAATTGCCGCATATGTCACAATTATGAATTTTATCATAAAGATTCTGCAATGCTGAAATAAGTGGTAGCAAGGTTTTATCTTTATTATTAGCTAAATTCAAAACCACTCTTTTTGCAGCCCTTGGCCCAAGCCCCGGCAGTTTTGAAATTATTTTACTTAGATTTTCTATTAGATTTTCTTCCATGTATTTTATTGTTCTAAATATATGCTGACCTAAGCAGGACTTGGTCTCCTGACCCCGTCCTAATGTTCATAATTATGTTATTTTAAATGAACATTTGTACTGGGTCGTGAGACCCAGTCCAGCAAAGGTGTCGAAACCAAGAGAAGCACTGCACTTTGATCTTATCCTTAGTTTCGACAAGCTCAACCAGCGGATAAGATCATATGACTAATATTTTCCTTTATTTTCTTAAAGCACAATTGGCTTCAACAACATATTTATAAGTCACAAGCTGCTCAAGTCCAACTGGACCTCGAGCATGCATCTTACCTGTCGCAATACCAATTTCAGCACCAAGACCAAATTCACCGCCATCAGCAAATTGCGTTGAAGCATTATGCATAACAATTGCTGAATCAACTTTTGTTAAAAATTTAGCTGCCGCTTTTTTATCTTCAGTCACAATGCTTTCAGTGTGTGAAGAACCATATCTTGCAATCTTCTTAATTGCTTCATCAATGTCTTTAACAATTCTTATCGAAATAATTTTATCTAAAAATTCCGTATAAAAATCTTTCTCTTCAGCAAGTTTAATTCTCTTATCAATTTCCACTGCAAATTCATCACCACGCATTTCGCAACCAGCTTCAGCCAAATCATCAGCAATTAATGGCAAAATTTTCTTAGCAATTTTTTTATCAATTAATAAAGATTCAGTTGCACCGCAAATTCCCACTCTACGCATTTTAGCGTTAAGTAAAATTTTTCGTGCCTTATCAAAATCAGCCTTTTCATGAAGATAAGTGTGACAATTGCCATCAAGATGACGAAAGACTGGAATTTTAGTATGTTCCATCACCGCTTTAATCAATGATTTCCCACCACGTGGCACCACAACATCAATATATTTATCCATCTTCAAAAGTTGTGTTACATATTCTCTTTCTGTTGCCGTAACCAATATCACCGCATCTTTACTCACGGCAAATTTTTCTAAAGCTTCACGATAAATATCAACAATCATTTTTGATGAATTGATACTATCAGAACCACAGCGCAAGATTACTGCGTTACCAGACTTAAAAGATAAAGACGCAATGTCGGAAGCAACATTTGGACGTGATTCAAAAATAGCAAGTAAAACTCCAAGTGGCGTAGTTATTCTTTTTATATGAAGACCATTTTCTCTCTTTACATCATAAAGAATTTTGGCAGTTGGATCTGGCAATTTAGCAACTTCTTTAACTGCGTTTATTAATGAATTTATTCTCTTCTCATCAAGTGTTAATCTGTCAATTTTAGCGGCATCAAGACCATTTTCTTTAGCGTGTTTTAAATCTTTCTGATTCGCCTTAATAATTTTTGAAGAATTTTTTTTGAGTAATTTTGCAACTTCAAGCAGCACTTGATTTTTTATCTCGCTATCAAGATCCGAAATAGCGAAAGCCGCTCTCTTAGCATCAACACAAATTTTTTTTACTTTTGATTCTATCTCTTCGCTCATAAACTAAACAGAGTACTTTTGATTAAGAACACAATTGGTGATAATAAAATAACCAAAGCAACAACCAAGGCTGTAAGCATTAGACCTGAATCATAATCTATAGTTTTTATCAATGCCAGATCTTTAGAAGATTTCTTATTTTCAACCTTTGCAAGCAGTAAATAAGCCATTTTAGAGACAAAAATCATTATTAAAATGAAATTAACGATAAAAATTATGCCCAAAAATGATAATTCTTTCAAAAACATCATTTTTACAAGAAAGAAATTCTGCATCATGCCAAGCCCCGGAACAATTCCCACCATATTCAAAAAGGCAAAAATTAATAAAACCGAAGTAATTTTTAACTCATATAATAAATTCCTAATGCTTTTAAATTCCGCCTTAGACAAATAAAGAATAAAATTCGACAAACACAGTAAAATCAAGGTTATAGAAAGACTAAATGAAATTAAAGGCAGTAAAACTTTTGTCTTGTCAAAAATTGCGAAAGCCATAAAAACAAGAGAAGCAAAGGCAAATTGATTAAAAAGAATGTAGAAGAACGCTGATTTCAAATCTTTACTCAAAATAAGCAAAAGCCCTGAAGCAAAAATTGTGATTAAAAACATCATTTCGAAATAAGAAAATCCAAGCTCTGTAATCAATTTTGCAAAAGCGTCAAAACCAAAAATAAAGAATATTATTTTAACAAAAATATAAAGTGGCACAAAAGCAAGGGCTATGAAGAACAACAAATAAGTGGTTAGAGAATCATTGCTAAATCGTGAATAGAGAAGGAAAAAAGGCGCAATAGATAATAAAAGTAAGGCTAAAAAACAAAGCGAAAATATGACGAATTGTCCTGCCATGCCCACGTTCTCGGAAATAGCCTCTTTAGCCGAAGTAAAGTTAATTACTCCAGCAAATTTGTAAATCAAAGCAACTGCAAGAAATAATAATATTGCTTCAAAATATAATGAGAACGCAAATAATCTGCATGATTTTTTATCTGTTTTTTGTAAAAATCTTATAGAAAAAATATAGCAGAAAAGCAGTAATAAATGATAAGAAAATAAAATTGTTACAAGGTTAGATGCAGTAATATTAAGAACAGATGAGAAGAAAACAAAACTTGAAAAAAACTTAAATTCAAAAGATTTTTGATTTTCTTCTACTTCTAAAAAAGCACTGGAATAAAAAGCAAAAATTACCCAAATAAAACCAAATAAAAGTAAAAATATCATTGTCATTTTATCGGCGGCAAAGCTTAGACTGAATGATTCGGTGGCACCAATTAAATTAAGAGAAATATTGTGATAATTTGAATTAAACAAACCAACCAAATTCATCAAAAAAAGAACCGGAAAAGATTTGTAAGAAATATTAACCCATAATTTTGAATCCTTAAAAAAATTGATTGCAAGGCAATTAACTAAGGGCAAGGCTAATGTTAGAAATAGTAATAATTCTGTTTGCGACATTAGAATTAAATAAAAATTATTTTATCTTTTCGCGTACTTGAGCTGCGCTGCACTGAGCTTGACGAAGTGTCGAAACCAACCAAGAAAAGATAAAATGATCTATCCTTGGTTTCGACACTTCGTCAAGCTCAGTGCAGCGCAGCTCAACCAGCGGATAATCATTTTCACAGTTACTTAATATCAAATTAAGTGCGATGCAAAATTTAAGGATATATTATTAGTTACTGTCAAAAAAACTATTGGCAGCAAATTAATTATTACAAGAAATAACAATAATAATATTTGCAAACCAAACTTAGGCATTACTGTCTCCTCAACATCTTCTTCCGTATCTTCTTCTGCATTTTCTTCAACCACATCATCACTAAAAAATACATTCATAATTTTAAACGCAAAAACCACTTGCACAAAATTCATTATCACTAAAGCTGGCAAAAGTATAATTTTAAAACTTGGCTCAAATGCTGCATTTATAAGATGCCATAGCGCAAAGAATGAAGTTGTAAAAGGAAAAGAAACAATAAAAAATAGTAAAATTTTAAATGATAAAATTAAGGAAGAATTTTTCTTAAGAAGTTTCAACTTATCTATTTCAGCATTGCCAAAATGCTTCTCTAAAAATAACGAAAAAATAAAAATCGTAAAATTAACTAAAGAAAAGTTGAGAATGAAGAAGAATAGAGACTGCAAAGACTCTGTAGTTTTAATAAAAATACAGGAAAAAATGAAAGCTAAGTTAGATAAGCAGAAATAAATTGAGATATTTTTTAAGTTACGTTCTCTATAAATTCTAAATGAAAAATATAGAACTGCAACAAAACTTAAGAAAAATATAAATGGCGCGAATATTGTTTTATCTAGGGTTAGAACTCTATCAAAAATTTCATAAGTGAATTTTAGAATTAGAAAAATTCCAAGATTTATTTTAGTAAATAAAAAATCGGTAGATAAAAATTTAGCCAAAAGATTATTGTTTGATTTCGCAAAATAGATTTGTGATAGGAAAAATTTTCCTAAAAAAGATATTAAAAGTAAGATGAATATCACTCTTAAGAACCTTTTATTCTCAAGCATTACCACGTCTTTTGCAATTTGGTCAAATGTTAAATCACCTAAAACCAAATAAATTGTGATGAAGCAAAATAATAGAAGCAAAGATAATGCGGCGTTAAAACAAAAATATTCAAAATAAGATTTGGAAATTTCCTTATCTTTTGCAAATGTTGAAATTGTAAAAAAACTTACTGCATAAATCTCAAGGAACAAAAATAAATTAAGAAGATTATTGCTTATAAAAACGCCAATTAGACCGAAAATACTGATTAGATAAGATGCTAAAAAAAACTTTTTATCTTCAATAAAATTTTCTAAATCTTGATGATAATAAAGTAAAACAGCAATTTTAGTAAAAATCATTATTGATAAAAATAACGCTGAAACCGCATCAAGTCTGAATTCAAGAGCAATTGAAAATAATCCTAACTCAAAATCATTGGCAATAGTTTTATATTGCAAAACATCAGAAAAAGCTTTTGTGGTAAGGAGAAGAAGAATGACGCAAGAAGCAATGGTAACTAAGAAAGGAAGAAATTTCTTATTAGAAAACTGACAAAGAATAGATGATAAAAGCGGAAGAAAAATAATTAAGTAAATATTACTAACTGCGCTCATTTTTTCATTAGTTCTACAAACTCTTTAAATAGATAAAAGCTGTCATCTGGTCCAGGAGAGCTTTCAGGGTGATATTGCACTGAAAATGCCAAACCATTTTTCAATCTTAAACCTTCAACAGTTTTGTCAAAAAGTGAAATGTGAGTAACTTCAGCATCCGCAGGAATTGATTTTTCATCAACACAAAAACCGTGATTTTGGCTGGTTATTTCAACTTTTTTACTTTTTAAATTTTGCACTGGATGGTTAGCCCCACGGTGACCTTGCTTCATCTTCACAGTTTTTGCACCAATTGATAAGGCAAGCAATTGATGACCAAGACAAATTCCAAAAAGTGGAATTTTATTTTTCAAAATTTCCTGAATTGTTGGAATTGCATATTTACCAGTTTCCGCAGGATCCCCAGGACCATTTGATAAAAACACACCGTCTGGATTGTGAGACATGATTTCTTTAAAATCAGCTTTTGCTCCAACAACTTGCACATCACATCCTGATTCAGTAAGGCATCGCAAGATATTTAGTTTTGCACCATAATCAACAGCAACAACTTTGAATTTCTTTTTTACATCTTGATTATAAGAATTTTCTGGCTGTTTCCATTTAGCTTCATCATTCCATTTATAACTTTGGTTTAAACTTGCACCAGCAGCTAACTCAACTCCAGCAAGGCTTGGTGTCTTTTTAATTTCATCAATTGTAGATTCAATTAAAGCATCAGTAATGTCATCTTTATAAATTATCGCAACAGTTTTTGCGCCTTCAGATCTAATTAATTTAGTAATTTTTCTGGTATCAACACCACAAATTCCAGTTAAATTATTTTTAATTAACCAATCATTTAAATGTGATTCAGAACGGTAATTTGAAGGGTTGGTAATTGCTTCACGAATTATTAAACCACGTGCTTGAGGAGTTTTTGATTCAATATCCTTAATGTTGGTTCCAACATTTCCAATGTGAGGAAAAGTGAAATTGATAATTTGTCCTGAATATGAAGGATCGGTAAGGATTTCTTGATATCCTGTAATTGCAGTATTAAAACAGATTTCGCCTTTAGTAATTGCCTTTTTTCCAATTCCATAGCCATAAAAACAAGAGCCATTTGGGAAAATTAGGACAGCGTTTTTTGATTTCTGATAAAAATTATTAGAATCTTTCATGAAAAATTAAAACTTGAGAATTGAATTATTTACCCAATTTTGGCAGATAAATCTTCAATAAACAACTGTTTAAATTAGGAAAATTACCAAAACTAAACCGCAACAATATTTACCAACTTATCTGGCACCACAATCACTTTCTTAATTTCCTTACCTTCAGTAAATTTTTTTACATTTTCATTTTCAAAAGCAATTTTTTCCATCTCTTCCTTAGAAAGACCTTTCGCCATTTCAACCACGCCACGAAGCTTTCCAGAAACTTGCAAAGCAACTGAAACGACATTATCAACTATTAACTTTTCGTCAAAAGCAGGAAATTCAGCATTTACAACCAAGCTTTTATTTCCAAGCCTTGTCCACAATTCTTCCGCTAAATGCGGCATGATTGGTGAGAATAAAATCACTAAATTTTGCAATGCAAAATGCATTACTTCCTTGTCTAAATTATCTTTAACTTCAAATTTTTCTAAAGCATTAGAAAATTCGCGAATCTTAGCAATTGCTCGGTTGAAGCCCATTTTATCAAATTCTTCTTTAACCGCAGCAATTGTTTTATGAGTTAATTTTACAATTTCTAACTGCGTTTTATTTAGCTTCGCAACGTCAATTACAGCCTGATTTACGACACCCTCATTAACATTTGCCACAACTAATTTCCACAAGCGATTTACATATTTCCACGCTCCATCAATGCCGCTTTCAGACCAATCTAAATCTCTTGCTGCAGGAGTGTCAGAAAGCATGAATAACCTTGCCGTGTCTGCTCCATAGCTCTCAACAATTCTCACTGGTTCAACAGTATTTTTCTTAGATTTACTCATCTTCTCACTTCTGCCAATAACCACCTCATCAGCTGGCCTTTCTAAAGCCTCACTTGGGAAAAGCCATTTACCAGTTTTTTTATCTTTATAAGTTTCATGGCACACCATACCTTGAGTAAGTAAGTTTGCGAATGGTTCACTAAAATCAAGATAACCACATTTTTTTAGTGCCTTAGTAAAGAATCTGGCATAAAGTAAATGAAGCACTGCATGTTCAACACCACCAATATATTGATCAACTGGCATTAATTTATTTACTTCATTTCTATCAAAAGCATTATTTTCCGGCTGTGACGCAAAGCGCAAGAAATACCAAGAGCTTTCAAAGAAAGTGTCAAAAGTGTCAGTTTCGCGAATTGCCTTCTGACCTTTATAAGTTGTGTATTTCCAAGTTGGATGGTTCGCAAGCGGATTACCATTACCATTAAATTCAACATCTTCTGGCAATTTAACTGGCAGTTCTTCTTCTGGAACTGGAACCACAGATCCATCTTCTAAATAAAGCACTGGAATTGGGCAACCCCAATATCTTTGGCGTGAAACGCCCCAATCACGCAAACGATAATTAATTTGTCTTTTACCAAAATTACCTTTTTCTGCACGATTAATTATTTCTTTCTTTGCATCATCAGTGCTCAAACCATCAAGAAAACGTGAGTTAATCATAACATTACCATCAACATGAACGGCTTCAAGCTCACTTACCTTATCAAATAAATTATCAATTATTTCGGCATTATTTTTACTGATTTGATAAAGCTTAATCGCCTCTTTTGCAACATCAGCGTAAATTCCAAGATTATCAATTTCATTAAATTCAGCGCGCGCAGGATATGCCAATTTTTCTTCATCAACGCTAAATTCCGTGTTAACATCTGCAGGCTTATTTCCTCTGGCGTCAAGCCTCACCCATTTTTTTAGCGATTTAAAATAAACGGCATTAACTGTGTGAATAATTTTACGATCGGAAATATTTTCATCAAACATCAAAAGCTGATCAGAAAATCCGCAAGCAATATTCAAATTTCTTAAAATTGCACAAAGTAAAGTTGCTTTACCAAAACAGAATGCACCTTTATTTTGCAAGACTTCGCTTGCTTTTAGGGATGGTTTTTCAATTAAATATTTCTCATCATCCATTGCATGATCAATTTCGTCACGCACAAAATTGTAAGCAAGCTTTGCTAATTCAATTTCGTCATTAGAATTTTTAGCTGAGCTTTTTATTTTTGCTGCTAAGTCTTTTATTACAGGGTTTTGATGATCAATTAAATCAGTTTCTTTCAGGAAATTATCGAAATTCTCAACAACTTGTCTGATTGGTAAATTGTATTTTTTCGCAAATTCAAAATCTCTTTCATCATGTGCAGGGCAACCAAATACAGCTCCAGTTCCGTATTCCATTAGAACAAAGTTTGCGATGTAGACGTCGATCTCCCAATTTTTCTCAAACGGATGAGAAACTTTTAATGAAGTCTTAAACCCCTTCTTCTCTTGCTTCTCAATTGTTTGTTCATCAACAGAACTACGATTACATTCATCAATAAAATTTTTAATTTCAGAATTAGTTTTGGCTAATTCAATTGAGATTGGATGATTAGGAGAAATCGCTAAAAACGAAGCACCAAAAATTGTATCAGGACGAGTTGTGTAAACTGGAATTTTTTCATTTTTACCAACAACATCAAATTCCAATTTCAAACCTTCACTTTTACCAATCCATTTTTCTTGCATTGATAAAACTCTTTCATCCCAACCTTTAAGATTTTTTAATTCAGCAAGCAACTCTTCAGAAAATTCTGAAACTTTTAAGAACCATTGTTTTAATTCTTTTTTCTCAACTAAAGCTCCGCTTCTCCAACCTCTTCCATCAATTACTTGTTCATTTGCCAAAACTGTTTGATCAATTGGATCCCAATTCACAAAAGATTTTTTTTGATAGGCAAGACCAGCCTTCATAAAATCAATAAAAATCTTTTGTTCATGCTTATAATAATTTGGCATGCAAGTAATAACTTCGCGGCTCCAGTCAAGAGATAAACCAATTGATTTTAATTCAGAACGCATAGTTTCAACATTGCTCAAAGTCCATTTTTGTGGATGAATTTTATGTTCTAAAGCAGCATTTTCAGCAGGTAAACCAAAGGCATCAAAACCCATCGGATGTAAAACATTAAAACCAGAAAGTGATTTATAACGTGCTACACAATCACCAATTGTATAATTGCGCAAATGTCCCATGTGAATCTTTCCTGATGGATATGGGAACATTTCAAGCACATAATATTTCTGTTTAGAACTTTCTTTGAACTTAAAAATATCACCCTTTTCCCATGTTTCCTGCCATTTTTTTTCAGTAGTTCTATGGTTGTAATTTTCAATTTTACTTATGTCAGCCATGTTTTTTTCTTTAATTTAATGAGTGTAGTCAAAGGTGTCAGACACCTTCTTAAACTACGGTCTTCTTGGTATTGAATCAAGCGGAGGAAGTGCTAAATCTTGCGGTATTCCTTGTAAATTTGAACCAGCACCACCAAGAGGAGCTAAAGATGGTGACCCAGATCCACTTTGACTTAAAGTTGATAATTTACTATTTTCTTTACCATTAACATACATATTCGAGTTATAAACACAAACAATGTCAGCACCACTTCTTAGTGTAAATTGCGGAGCAGTTCTCTCAACAATTATATATTCTCCCGCTGATCTAAAGTTAATTAAAGATTCATAACCAGCAGAATCAACAGTAAAAATAGCAGGAATCTCAGCACTCTTTTTTGGAAACTGGAAATAAGTGAATTCACCATTATCAAAGACTTTAACTGGCGCAATTGCGGGTTCTCCAGTATATTGATAATTAAAGTTATAATCATTTAAGTTACGCATATCAGGCTCATCAGATTTTGGCGCCTTAGCAAATTCAACAATATTTTTGTCTTTCTCATCAGGATATGAAAATTTTGCAACGAAGATAAGGTCTTTATCATCTATTCCTTTAGCTTCTTTCGCCATTAAATCAAAATGATAAATTCTTTTATTTGTGATAACTGTCATATTAGTTTCTGAATTATCTTCACCAACTGGCTTGAGAAACAAACGATTGCCAATATGCTCAAACAACCATAAAGAAGGATCACCCATTGAAATAGTTGAAATGCTTTCGCCATCTTCAAATTCTACAAACCCCTGATAAGTGTAATGTCCAAGATAGCGATATACTTCATTTGGATTATAAACAAAAGTCCTAAATTTTTTTTCTGAACCTAAGAATCTTGGCTGTTGCGAAGCATTAGCAAGATTTGGAAATAAAAAAACAAACAACACTAGAGCATGTCTTAAAACTACGCAAGGTGAATACAGGCTTTTTACCTCATCTCGTGGCTCTTTTGACACATCTGACTTCAAAAAATTTTCTTCAGATAATTGCATATCTGAAGAAAATTGTTTCTTGTCATCTGCACAAAATATCCAACGATCTGAAGTAAAAAGTTTTAAGACATGCTCTAATAACCGAAAAAATATCATTTTTGAACTTTAAATAATTGATAATCATTAACCATAAAATTTATAGATTTTCCCTTCTCACCCTTACTAATTGGCAAGAGAGAAAAACCAACTTTAGCTACAAAATTTTCATTTTCTTTTTTAACTTCATCATCAATTGTGGAAATGGTAGTTGCAGTAAAATTAACTTCTGCCGCAGTTGGTACTCTTAAATTAAGGAAATCTTTTGCTTTTTTAGTAAAACTATCTGAATTTGATGTTGGAAAACTAACTGAGTTAATTTCAATTTTTCGGACAACATTTTTACCAAAATTGTAAATTGGACTTTTAGGATTTGAATCACTCATATAAAGCTGAAATTTCTTATATTCAGCAGCAGAAGAGGTATTTTTTAAACGATTAAATTTTATATTAACATCAGAAATTTCTTCTTTAGAATAATCATAACCTTCACGATCTTTGATATAAACTGATAATAAATATTTTGCTATCGCCTCATCAACAGTAATGCTATTTTTATATTCATCTTGCAATTCTAAAGGAAGTAAGTGAGGAAAATATAATGATTGATCCTTTGCTTTAATGGTAATTGGGAATGTTTGAACCAAAGGAAACATCATCTTCACAAGGCTATATATGTAAAATAAAACCACTATGGAAATAACAGCAGCAATGATAAGAATTGTTCTTTCGCACAAAGGGCTAACATAACGCAAACAATACCAATCCAAAGAATCCTCAAAATAGCTACCATCTTCTACTGATTTTTTTACAAAATCATGATATTCGCTATCTCTATTATCCTCTTCTTTTATGCTTTGAACAACTTCAATTTTTTTATTTTTCTTTATCATTTATGTAAAAAAGAATTAGCCAACAAAACTTATTATTGAATCACTTTTTATTCTTGCAAGTAATTCAACCATTTCTTTTGTTGAACTTTCTAAATCGTCATAATTACTGCTACGGAAAACCAGAGAAGTTCCACCTTCAAAAGGATAACTTCCCATTGATACTTGCAAATATTTTTTTTGTAAGTTTTCTAAATCAAGAGCGATAATACTTTCAGTTAAAGAAATTTTAATTTCTTTAGATTTAACTTTTTGACCGCCAATCAATTCTTTTTTTGCCGCTTCAAACATTGCTTGAAAAATCTTTGGTACTCCCGCCATTACAAAAACATTAGCAATTCTAAAACCAGGAGCAGATGAAACAGGATTGTCTAAAAGCTTCGCTGACTTCGGCACAAAAGCCATTTTCAAACGAGCTTCATTAACATTTTCTTTGCCATAATATTGAATTAGAATTTCAGTCGCTTCCCTATTTTGCACTAATTCATCATTAAAAGCTTTGGCAATTGCAAGCGAAGTTATATCATCATGAGTTGGCCCAATTCCACCACTTGTGAAGACATAATCAAATTTATCTTTTACATCTCTTATTGCCGCGATAATTTCATTTTCAACATCGGGAACCACTCTCACTTCTTTTAGCGCGATGCCAAATTCTGTTAAGTTTTTAGCTAGAAAATTAAGATTTTTATCTTCAGTTCGCCCTGATAAAATCTCATCCCCTATTATTACAAAAGCTGCTGTAACTTGGTTTTTCATATTTTTAATAATTTTATTAAAAACTTATTGTAATTTCGACTACGCTCAATCAACAATAAGTTTTTTAAGGCATATATTTTGGCGCACCCGAGAGGAGTCAAACCTCCAACCTTTGCCTTCGGAAAGCAACACTCTATTCAGTTGAGCTACGGGTGCAAAACACTAGGAAGTGTCATCCTGAACTTTACAATCGTTTTAGCGATTGTTAGCGAACGATCTCGTGCGTTTCCTGAGATCCTTCGCCAAGATTTTCTAGAAGAAAATCTATAACTCAGGATGACACTACTCAAAAATTTATTTACTCCTCCGACACCTGCTCCACTGCAACCACTTCTGGAATATAATGCTTCAACATGTTTTCAATGCCATTTTTTAAAGTGATAGTTGAACTTGGACAGCCAGAGCAAGAGCCTTTCAACTCAAGATAAACAATACCATCTTCAAAATTACGATAAATGATATCGCCACCATCCATTGCAACTGCAGGGCGCACCTTAATTTCAATTAATTCTTTAATTTGTTTTACAATTTCGTTATCTTCTTCACCTGACGAATGTTCTTCTGACTTTTGCTCATAAACTATTGGCTTTCCTGAAACGTAAAAATCCATAATTGTTGCAAGAATTTCAGTTTTAATATCTTGCCAATTAGTATTTTCTGATTTTGTTACAGTAATAAAATCACGTCCAAACAACATTGATTCCACGCCTTTAATTTCAAATAATTGCAAAGCTAGCGGAGATTTTGTTGCTGCCTGTTTTTGATTTTTAAATTCAACAACACCTTTTTCTAAAACAGTTTGACCATCAGGAATAAATTTTAAACTCGCTGGATTTGGAGTTTCTTCAGTTTGAATAAACATGATTTAAGAAATTTTATTGATAATAACATTGCCGAAAACTTTAGTTATTTAATCAACTTTATCAAGCTTATTTATTATAATACTCACCACCACTTCTCTATTCAAATCACAATCAAAATTTCTATTCTCACAAATAAGCCACGACTTGGCTAAAACTCTATCATAAAACTTCTTCACCTCAATTAATTTTCCTTTCTCATCAAAAACCAAAATCACTT
>JAGWYT010000052.1 GCA_018969185.1 Rickettsiales bacterium
GCCTCTCATTATGTAGCGCTCTTTCAAGATTTTTTAAGAAACCAACATCACGATGATTATTTTCAACAACTGCATCTTTCTTTATCACAAAAGACTCCAATTCTTCAAAAAGAAAAATTGAATAATTTTTGTTATTTTCAATTGGATTGAAATCAACTTTAAATTTTACTCTTGCTGAATCTGGTTTAAGATTATTTACATCAACAATAATTGAACATTGACGCCCTTCTTTCACATCCTTAACCAAACGCACATATTCTAACTGATTATCTGAAGCATATCCAACATCAATATCATCAAATAAAAAATCATAATTCTTACCAATTAGATTTGATTCGGTAACACCAAAATTTTCGTAGAACTTAGCGTTCGCATGAACTATTGAAAGATAATTCGGATTTTTCTCTTTTACCTTACATAGAATTGCAGCTTTCTGATTTGCATCTATTAACTGCTTTAAATTTTGCACATCATTAAAAACCTGGTCAATAGAATCATCAGAGACAAAGTCTTGCGATTCTTGACTTGAAACCTCTTCTTGATTATTTTCTAGATTATTTTTTTTGGGAACTTGTTTTGACATGAAAATTATTTATCTAAGTAGAATTAATTCAAGTGAACCGTGAATCGAATCCTCTTTTAGAATACTAAATAATCAAGGTTTTTAACCTCTTTTTGAAAAAAGAATTAAAACTTGTGTGTAATTGAAAAAATACAACCTTAAGTTGTATTAATTTAACACTATTCTACGTTGCAATTGCGGAGATATAATTTCTTTGGATCGCAAAGCGATCCTTAGAAATTATTCATCCGCAATCCATATAACAATTATAGATAACGGATCTACATTTTCTAAGTCAGCAAAGCTGACAAGAAAATGACTTGGCCGGTCGTGACGTCTATTTCGATTAATTTAGCGTAACTTAGACGATAATTTACTATAAGACATCACATCTTTCACTTTACCAATTGCTGCAAATGTTGTTTTTGAATTGAAAAAGGTTTTTTCCGCCAATTTTATTATATCCGATTTTTTTACACTTAAAATTTTATCCATAATTTCCTTATCAGAAATTAAACGATTATAAGCTAAAATGTCGCTACCAATTCTTTGCGATCTGCTATGAGTACTTTCCTTTGACATCAATAAACTTGCTTCATATTGCATTCTAACTCTTGCTAATTCCTTATCGGTAATTTTTTCGCAAAGCTTTTTCATTTCTTTGCAAGTTGCCTCTAATAATTGATTAGTCTTTTCTGGTGTGGTTCCAGCATATATTGCAAAAGTTCCTGAATCGAAATGCGAATAATTAAAAGCATAAATTGAGTAAGCTAAACCAAGATTTTCACGCACTTCTTGAAATAATCTTGATGACATTCCACTACCAAGAACCATTGATAACACTTGCGCCACGTGATAATTTTTATCTAAATAAGAAAAACCTTTAAAACCCATCACCAAATTAATTTGTTCTAATTTTTTTTCTTTTCTGAAATCTCCACCATGATATTTCGCTTTTTCAACTGCTTTAATTTTTTTCTTACCAAGCGCATTGAAATATTTTTCAACATATTTTACCAAATCTTTTTCTTTAATGGCCCCAGAAGCAACAACTGCAATATTTGAATAGTTATATTGAGTGCCAATATAATTAACAAAATCCTTTGAGCCAAATTTTTTAATATTTTTTACAGGCCCTAAAATTGAACGCCCCAACGCTTGATTTGGATAAGCTGTCTCTTGAAAATAATCAAAAATTATATCATCAGGAGTATCGTTAGTCATAGCAATTTCTTGCAATATAACTCCCCTTTCCTTTTCTAATTCAACCTTGTCGAATGTTGAGTTTTGTAAGATGTCAGCCAAAAACTCAACAGCAAATTCCGCATGTTTTTTTAAAACTTTAACGTAATAAACAGTTTTATCCTTTGAAGTGTAAGCATTGATGCGCCCGCCAATTCCTTCAAACTCTTCCGCTATTTGACGTGCAGTTCTGGTCTTAGTTCCTTTAAAAGCCATATGTTCTAAAAAGTGTGAAATGCCGTTAATTTCAGGAGTTTCATTTCTGCTACCAGTATTAACAAACACCGCAACTGACACCGTTTCAACATCTTTCATTTCGTCTGCAACAACGCGTAAGCCGTTCTTTAATGTAATTATTTCTTTTTTAGGCATGATTAACTTTACTTGGAATTTTATATGATTGGTCTAGACTGAAGAGATCCTTCGAATCAACCAAATTTCTGAACATACTTCAATATCATGGCCACCTCTCCTTTATTGTCAATTCGTGATGCAACAATTTCTTTTGCCAAAAAAATTCTATTTGAGAATTTGCATCTTAACCTTTTTGCTGGTGATCGCATATGCTTGATTGGCAAGAACGGTGCTGGTAAAACAAGTTTAATGAATGCTATTGCTGGAAAGTTTGATCTTGATGTTGGTGAAAGATTTATCATGCCAAATATAACTCTTGGTTATTTATCACAAAGTGAAAACCTGCCCGCAAATATTACAGTCTTTGACTTCATCAAAGAAGGTTTAAAGATTGATGAGCATAAATCTTACATCATCGATATAATCTGCGATCACTTAGAAATTGATAAGGATTCTTTCACTCAAAATCTTTCTGGAGGTCAGAAAAGGCGCGTTAATTTAGCTCGCGCATTGGTTTTAGAACCAGAAATATTACTTCTTGATGAACCAACTAACCATCTTGATTTAAAAATAATTGAATGGTTAGAAAATTATCTACAAGGCTTTAAAGGCGCTTTAATAGTGGTGTCGCACGATAGAACATTTCTTGAAAAAATTTCTAATAAGGTTTTTTGGCTTAGGGCTGGGCAGATCAAAATCAATCAACATGGCTATAAAAATTTTGACGAATGGTCAGAAAATATAATTGAACATGAACAGCGTGAATTTAATAACTTAACTAAGAAAGTTGAGCTTGAAAGCGGCTGGTTACAAACAGGAGTAACAGCAAGACGTAAAAGAAATATTGGTCGCCTGCATTATTTACAAGAATTAAAAGGCAAATTAGAAGTACAAAAAAAACTTCTTAATGCCAATCGCAATAGCATCAGACTTACAACTCAAAAAATTGAAGAAGACGCTCCACAAGTGATTTTGAGCTTTAATAATGTTAGCAAAGGGTTTGGTGAGAAAAAACTTATTGATAAATTTTCGCTAAAAATAATTCGTGGTGAGAAGATAGGAATTATTGGCAAAAATGGTTCTGGAAAATCAACTTTGCTTAAAATGATGGTTGATGAAATCAAACCAGATTCTGGAACTGTAAAACCAGCGCGCGATCTTTCATTATCTTACTTTGATCAAATTAGAAGCAAAATAAAACCAACTTCAACAATTCAAGATATTTTATGTGAAACTGGCGGCGATTACGTAAAGATGGCAAACGGCAAAACCATGCATATTTGCGGCTATTTAAAAAACTTTATGTTCGATCCAAATGAACGCGAAGCCCTTGCTAAAACGCTTTCTGGCGGTCAACAAAATCGTTTATTACTGGCAAAAACTTTAGCTAACCCAGGAAATTTCATGATTCTTGATGAACCAACTAATGATCTTGATATGGAAACTCTTGATATGCTGCAAGATTATTTGGCGAAATATCAAGGCACTTTAATTGTTGTTTCTCATGACCGTGACTTTTTAGATAATGTTGCCACAAGCATTTTAGCGTTCGAAGGAGATGGAATAATAACCACTCACATTGGTGGATATAGTGATTATATTGCTTATAAGGAATCAAAAAGTGGAACTTCTAAAGTTGAAAAAAACAAAATAGAAAATAGTACTGAAGCTAATATTAATAAGGAAAAACAAGATAGAAAATCATCAGAAAAATTTTCTTATAAACATAAATATGAGTTGGAAAAATTGCCGAAAAAAATTGCTGATTTAGAAGAAAAAATTAGAAGTTTAAGCGAAGAATTAAGCGAAACTGAAGAAAGAAATTCTGCCAATCTTGCCCATATTGCAATGGAAATTGGCAAATTACAGCAAGAACTTGAAAAGTCAGAAAATAGATGGTTAGAGCTTGAAGAATTAAAAGATTTGTGCGATTAATTAAAAAAGGTGCCTGACACCTTTTTTTAAAAATAACAAAAAAAATATGAACAAGGAAAGTAAGCAACGCTTAGAAGAATATATATCAAAAGTTAGAGAAAGATCGACAAGATTTCTTGGCTATCCAGTTAGCACAGATTTTGATTATAGCGAGCTTTATCAATTGCTTCATTATCCTCTAAATAATATTGGCGATCCGCTAATTGAATCAACTTACGACCTCAATTCAAGATCAATTGAAAGAGAAGTTGTACAATTTTTTTCTGATCTATTCAAAGCACCAACAAATAACTCATGGGGCTATGTTACAAATGGCGGTTCAGAAGGAAATCTTTACGCTCTTTACGTGGCAAGAGAATTATATCCACAAGGCATGGTTTATTACTCCGAAGCAACTCATTATAGCGTTTATAAAAATATCCATTTGCTTAACATGCCAAGTATTGTGATTCGCTGTGACAGCAATGGAGAAATGGATTATGAAGATTTGAAAGATGCAATGCATATGAATCGTCATCATCCAGCAATTGTCATTGCTAACATTGGAACCACAATGACCGAAGCTAAAGATGATGTTTTTAAAATTAAAGAAGTGTTAAAAAAATCTGCAATTCGTAGTCATTATGTTCATTGCGATGCCGCTCTTGCGGGAACTTATTTGTCTCTTCTTGAAACTTCTCCAGCCTTTGATTTCAACCAAGGAATTGACTCAATTGCAATTAGTGGACATAAATTTATTGGCTCACCAATTCCGTGTGGCGTTGTTGTTGTGAAAAAATCTTATAAAGATAGAATTGGTCAATCAATTCCATATATTGGAACTAATGACACCACTATCACCGGCTCACGTAATGGTCACAGCCCATTATTTTTATGGTATGCCATTCATAAATATGGTAAAGAAGGTTTGAAGAAAAGAGCTATGGACGCTTTGGAAGTTGCAGCTTACGCCGAAGAAAAAATGAAAGCGGCAGGAATTGAAGCTTGGCGAAATCAAAATGCTTTAACTGTTGTATTTCCTTCTCCAAGCGCAGAAATTTGTTGTAAATGGCAAATTGCAACTGACAACGGTATTTCTCACATTATTTGCATGCCAGGTGTTACAAAGAAAAATATTGATGAGTTTGTTACGGATCTTGTGAGAGTAAAATAGCTAAGACGAATGCTTTTCACCGGTTGAGCTGCGCCGCACTGAGCCTGACGAAGTGTC
>JAGWYT010000021.1 GCA_018969185.1 Rickettsiales bacterium
AAAATAACGGTTTTTGCAATAAAAGAAGTGAATTTTTTCATATTTTTATTTTATTTTTTACTATGATATTTTTACAAAAGACCTATGTAAAACAAAGGATTTGTTTAGATTGCAATATGATTTACAAAAATGCAAGTAGAATTTTAATTTATCCTAAGATTTTTATTTCCCATTCCAAATTAATATCAGTTTTTTCTTTAACTTTTCTTTTTACTTCATTGCCTAAGTCAATTAAATCCTGTGCTGAAGCATTGCCGTTATTGATCATGAAATTACAATGTTTTACGGACATTTGTGCATCATTTTTTGTCAATCCACGACATCCAGCCTCATCAATTAATTGCCAAGATTTTTTTGTCGTTTGATTTATTGGGTTTTTAAATGTGCTGCCGCCAGTCTTTGCTCTTATTGGTTGTGCTGCTTCTCTTCTTGAATTAAATTCATTTATTTTTTCTGCAACAATTTCTGATGTTGATTTTGTGCCTTTAAATGTGGCTTCAACAAATATAAAATTTTTGGCGATTTTATTTTCACGATAAGAAAATTCAAAATCACTTCTTTTTAATTCCACTAAATTTCCTTTAAAATCAAGAGCTTTTGCGCTTATTAATGTTTGTGAAACATCAGAATCATAGCAGCCAGCATTCATTGCAACGGCACCACCAATTGATCCGGGAATTCCAGTTAAAAATTCAAGACCAGCAAGAGCAGCATTTTTACTATAAAGAGCAGCATTGCCGCAAAGGCAAGCAGCACCCGCTGTGATGAAATTTTCGTTGTGCGATATTTGTGCGAATTCCCCACCAAGCCTTATAGTAACGCCTTTGATGCCGCTGTCTTTAATGATTACGTTAGAAGCTGCGCCAAGAATTGTGAGTGGAATTTCTTTAGAAATATTTTTTAAGAAATGCTGTAAATCAGCGATATCTTTGGGGCGAAATAATATTTCTGTGGTAGTTTTAATATTAAACCAATTTTTAAGTTCAGCATTTATGCGATATGCTCCGCGAACTTCTGGTAAGAGTTTTAATAATTCAGACATTAATTTTATTTTCTTACTAAGTTAAAAATAACCGACTGGCGTCCTTCAAGCGCAGCCTTTTTTTGATATTTTGTTTCTATCCACCAACTTGGAAAATTTTGCCAATTTTTTTTGCTTTCTGCTTCCCAAGAGAAATTTTTATTTTCAACAATTGCTGATAAAATCCATGTTTTGTAAGAGTCATGGTCAGTTGCAATTGTTAGCTTACCATGTTTTTTAATTTTTTTAGATAAAAAATCTAAGAAATTAGAATTAATTAACCTTCTTTTAAAATGTTTTGATTTTGGCCAAGGGTCAGGAAATAAAATATAAATTTCATCGAAAAATTCGTCAGGTAATTTTTCTAACAAAACTCTTATATCATGTTTAAAAATTCTGATATTTTTTAAAGGTTCAGCTTCAAGTTTTGAGAGTAAATTTACAATGCCATTGAGGTGAGGTTCAGCCCCAATAAATAAGGTGTCAGGGTTGTTTTTTGCTTGATTAAATAAGAAGTCACCAAACCCAAAGCCGATTTCAAGAATCCTAACACTATCATCTTGAGCCTTAGAATTTGTTTTGCAAATTCTTGACGAAAGATCTCTTAAAGATGTATGAGATCCTTCGCTACGCTCAGGATGACAAGTGTGTGATTCAGGAGGACAGGAATTGGGTTCAGAATGACTTAATGCTATCTCATATTGCGGTAAAAATTCTTCAAGTAAGAGATTTTTTCGATCAGATAATTTACGGCTTTTTATACGTCCAAAGCTACGAATTAACTTATCTTGTTTATTAGCAGAATAATTTTTCAACTCTTGTTGCATGTCTTCCGCCTTCAAATTCGGTATTTAGGAAAGTTTTTACCAAAGAAAGAGCGCTTTTCGCTTTGATGAATCTTGCACCAAGACAAAGAACATTCGCGTTATTATGTGCCCTTGCCAATTTTGCTGATTTTATGTTGTGACAAAGCGCAGCTCTGATATTTTGAAAACGATTAGCAGCAATTGAAATTCCTATGCCGCTGCCACAAATTAAAATTCCAAAATCTGATTCTTTAGTTATTTTTTTACTTAATTTTTCTGCATAATCAGGATAATCAACTGATTTTTCAGAAGAATCACAACCAAGATCAATGATTTTAATATTTTGTTTGGAGAATTCAGAAATGAGGAATTGTTTCAAATCATATCCAGCGTGATCAGAAGCAATAAAGATTTGTTTAGGAAGTATTTTTTTCATTTTTACAAAATTCTCGTTCTAATTACCCTCCCCTTGAGGGAGGGTCGGTGAGCGAAGCGAACCGGGGAGGGGTCTTTCCATTCATTGTAACAAACAAAAAAATCCCCTCCCCGCATCGCTTTGCTAAAGCAAAGCTCTGCGACCCTCCCTCAAGGGGAGGGTAATTAGAACGAGAATTTATAAAGAAATTTTTATCTTTTACGATAAGTCTGACCCTTACGAGCTTTCTTCAAGCCATATTTCTTTCTTTCAACAACACGTGAATCACGAGTTAAGAAACCGCCAGTTTTTAGCGCTTTATGATTAGCTGGTTCGAAAGCAACTAAAGCTTTGCTAATACCATGAGCTAAAGCTCCTGCTTGTCCAGAAAGTCCGCCACCAACAACTGTGGCAACTACGTCAAATTTATTTTCGCTTTTAGTTGCAGAAAAAGGGAATCTGATGATGTTGAAAAGAATTTCTCTACCAAGATATTTTTTAGCGTCACGTTCATTGATAGTGATTTTTCCACTTCCTTTTTTGATCCAAACTCTTGCAACAGCATTTTTTCTTTTACCAGTTGCATAAGATCTTCCTTGAGAGTCAATTTTTTGCTCTTTAGGTTCAGCTTCAATTTGGTTTTTAACTTCAATAATTTTTTCTTTTATAGTAGCAGGCATATAACCTTAAATTTAAATTATTATTTTTTATTTTTTCTATTCATAGCAGCGACGTCAAGAACTTGAGGATTTTGTCCTTGGTGCTTATGCTCCGTGCCAGAGTAAATATGTAATTTCACCATAATATCTCTTTGTAAAGGTCCACGAGACATCATTTTTGAAACTGCATTTTCTAAAACTCTTTCTGGGAAATTTCCTTCAAGAATCTGTCTTGCAGTTCTTTCTTTAATTCCACCTGGGTGGCCAGTGTGCCAATAATAAGTTTTATCAGCAAGCTTTTTACCAGTAAGTTTAACTTTGTCAGCATTGATTACAACAACGTGATCACCACAATCAAGGTTAGGAGTAAAAGTTGGCTTATGTTTACCGCGTAAAATATTAGCGATAATTGTCGCAAGTCTTCCTACAACAAGGTTTTCTGCGTCAATTAACCACCATTTTCTTTCGATTTCGCTTGGTTTAGCTATATAAGTTTTTCCTGTATAAGACATAAAATATTAATTTAATTTCGTAGTAATCCTGCTTCTTTAAGCCTTGCAAAGCTTACATCAGCTTGTATTTAGCTCTTTTTGAAAGGAAAAGAGACATCTCAAAAGTGGAAAAAGAGAGCGAAGCATTAAATCTGTTTTTAAATAAAAGTCAACTTTTATCTAATTAAGCTAAAAATATAAACATCAACATAATCACCTTTGTGATAGCGGTGTTTGCGTAAAAGCCCTTCAATTTCAAAGCCATTTTTAAGTAAAAGATTTTTTGAAGCGATGTTGCTGGTTGAAGTAAAGGCCTCAATTCTATTCATGTGCAATTCTTCAAAAGCATATTTTGTGACGGCTTTAATTGCAGCACTTGTAATGCCTTTGCGCCAATATTCTTTTGCTAAATCATAGCTGAGTTCAATTCTACGATGATAATTATTTTGTGAAGTAAGACCAATTGAGCCAATTAATTGGTTGGTATCTTTTCTTGCGATAGCAAAATAAATTCCATCATTATGGTAAAAAATATTACGCCAATAATGAAGTTCTCTTCTGGCATCTTCTATATTTTGTGGGATGTCGCAAAGTATGTATTTATTGACTTCAGGATCAGAGTAATAATTAAAAAAATCTACAACATCTTCTGCGGTTTTTTCACGCAAAATATAATCTCCAAGATCAATTACTGGAAATTTTTTTGGCGAAAGAGTTGGATGCATTATAATTTTAAATTCACGTTATATTTTCTCTATTTCAATTACTTTTATAGAGCGACTATCAGAATCAATAATTTTTAACCTCAAATTATCTTTAGTCATCTCTTCATTAATTGATGGAATTCTTTTAAATAAAGACATGGCAAGACCGCCTGTGGTTTCAAAAGTATCATCTTCTTGCTTAAGAGTGGTTTGCATAATCTCTTCAGCCTTTGCTATGTCAACTCTGCCGCCGAAATGGAAACAATTATGATTAATTCTTTTTATTCTAAAAAATGAATTATCTGAAGGTAAATCATGCTCATCTTCAATATCTCCAACAATTTCTTCCATAATATTTTCAATTGTAACAAAACCATCAACTCCACCAAATTCATCTAATACTATGGCAACGTGAACCCTTGCCATACGCATTTTTAGCATCAAATCAATAACTTTCATTGATCCTGGAACGAAGAGAATTTTGCGCAAAATATTATTGATTGAAAAATCATCACTAACGCTGCACAGATATTTTGAAAGGTCTTTGCTATGAATAAAGCCAATGATTTCATCAAGATTTTCTTTAAAAACAGGAATTCTGGTATGTCCGTTGGTGGTTATAATTTTTTTAATTTCTTTAAGATTTGCATCTTGTCTAATGGCAATTAAATCAGCCCTTGGAGTCATGATGCTGCTGACTTTTTTATCACCCATGGATGCAATGTTTTTGATCATTTTCTTTTCTTCAAAACTGATCAAACTTTCTTTTTCGTAGGTCTCAACAAGATGAGTAATTACAGAGAGAAAGGATTTTTTGCTTTTCTTTCCAAATAAATTAAGGAAGAATTTAAATAATTTTTTATTATGAGTTTTTTTCTTTTTTGCTTTTATTTTCTTACTCGACTGACCTTCCATGATGTGCTATTTATCTATTAAATAAGGATTTGCTATATTAAGTTTCTTTAGAATTTTTATTTCCAAACTTTCCATTTCTTTTGCCATTTTTTCATCCTCATGATCAAAACCAATAAGATGCAAAATGCTATGTAAAATAAGGTGGGTTAAATGATTACGAAATTTCTTTTTTTGTGCAAGAGATTCTTTTTTTACTGTTTCATAAGCAATAATTATATCGCCAAGAAACAAGTATTTTGTTGATTTGGTAAGTTTTTTTAAACCGATTTTTCTCACTAAATTTTCATCCAAAGCTGGAAATGATAAGACATTTGTTGCTTTATTTTTATTTCTAAATTGAGAATTAATTTTTTTTATTTGTGTATCTGAAACTAGAGAAATAGAGAGTTCTAGCTCAAACCCTTTGGCAAAATTCTTATTAAGGATTGTTTTTAAATCAGTTAAAGGAATTAATTTTTCACAAGTTTCTTTGATGAATTTTTCAGAATTTTCTTCTTCTAACCATTTTTTACTTTTTGTTACAACATCAATATTGATCATATGGAACAAGGATTGGGACATTTACTAAAAGTTTTTGGGCATATCCTATTTATTCCTTGAGCGGAGAAACATTTTGCATCTGAAGTTGCACTGACTTTTTTACAAATTTCACTTAAGGATTTTATAAAATGGCCATCGCTATTTAATGCTGGCACGCGTAAATAATTTTTTGCTCCCATTTTTTTTGCCAGATTTTTATATTCTATATCAAGCTCGGCTAATGTTTCTGAGTGCTCAGAGACAAAAGAAACTGGAATTATAACGGGAATTTTTTTATCTAAAACCGTTCTTCTTAAAGTTAAATCAAGGCTTGGAGATGTCCATTGCAAGGGACCAACTTTTGATTGATAGCAAATCTGAAAATTTATTTTATCAACAGTAACATTTAAAAGTTGTGCTAAATTTTCTACGATTGCTTTTGTTGTAACCTCAACTTGGAAAACATAAGGGTCGCCAGCATTAATAACTTTTTGTGGTAATCCATGAGCAGAAAATAAAAATTTAAATTCTTCTAAATTGTTATTATAAGCTTTAGACAAAGTTTGTTTTATCAAGAGAGCGTAAGACTTAATAAAATCTGGTTCCTTAGGATAGCAGCAAACAATTTTTAAATTTAGTTTTTTATTATTTTTACGAAAATAACGATCGATTTTATTTGCAAAATCACCAAGTGAAGAGCCGGAGGTTGTTGTTGAGAATTGCGGATAAAGTGGAAGTAAAATGACTTCAGTTGGATCATATTTAAGTACATCTTTTACAACATTTTTAGCGAGTGGTGCACTATAACGCATTGAAACGAATGTTTTAAAATTTCCTAAATAAGATAATTCTTTTTCAAGATTATAGGCTTGGTTTAGTGTGTTATCAAGTATTGGAGATTTTCCACCAATTGATTCATAAATGTTCTGCGCCTTCTTTTCTCTTTTACTTGAAATAAATTTAGCAAGTAAAAATCTGAAAGGCTGCGGTAAGCCTATAATAGCCTTGTCATTAAAGAGATTAAACAAAAATCCTTTAACCTCGCTAAGGCTTGAAGGCCCGCCTAAATTGAATAAAATAATAGCAGTTTTTTTCATTGTGAGAAAATTTTCTTAAAAATTAAGCTGAAAATTAACATAAGACAAAATGTTGCAATTAGAATTGGACTGATTGCAAGATTATGATTATTAGAAATTTCAAAAGAAAATACCGAAGTTGTAACACCAATTATTAGACTCAAAAACATCATCTTTTTTGCCGAAATAGAAAAGATTCGGGCAATTGCAGCTGGCAAAATAAGCAGCGCGGTCATTAAGAACACTCCAGTAATTCTAACTGAAAAAGAAATAACAAGAGATAATAAAATTAAAAAAGACAAGTCCCATAATTTAACATTAATACCTTCGATCTTTGCAAAATCTTGATTTACGTTAATTAATAATATTTTTCTGAAAGCAAATTTTGTGTAAAAAATCGAAAAAAGACTGATGATGGCTAAGCTGTAAGTTTCTTTTCTTGTAACGCTTGTAATATCTCCTGTGATGTAAGATTCAAAATCAATATGTTCCATTGAATTATGACTTAGAATTAAGGCTAATGATATGCAGAAATAGGCAGAAATTGCAATAACGGTGTCTTTAGAGAAATAATCATTTTTTGTGATAAAACTAACAAGTGATGCGAAAAATAATGATAATAAAACTAAAGCAAGAGTTTGATTTAGGTCAAACAAAGTGCCAAGAATAAAGCCAAGTAAGATTGAATGAGAAAGCCCATCGCCAAAATAAGCTAATTTTTTCCACAAAACAAAAACGCCTAAAAGTGAGCAAGAGATTGTGATTAGTAGTAGTGCCAAAAAGGGTTTTAAAAAAAATATTTCCGTCACTTAATAAATAATTTACTGATTTTTAAAAATTAGAAATAAAGAATCGCCGTTAGTTAATAACTCAAAATATAATTTTATGAAAAAAATAGCAATTGTTACATTATCTATAGCTTTATTTTCAAGTTTTTCATCTATGGCGCAAGAAGGTGCTGAAGGAAAAGAAAACATGGCCAAACACAAAGCTGAAATTATTGCTTCGCTTAACAAAGAAAAATCAATTATTGATTCCTCAATAGCTTGTATAAATGCTGCATCAACTAAAGATGCCATGAAGGTTTGTCATGATCAGAAAAAATCTTCGATGGATGCTTTAAGATCTGAAAGAGAAGCAGCAAGAGAAAAATCGATGTCTGATAGAAAAGCTAAATTACAGGATAAGATCAATAAAATTGATGAAAAACAAAAGGAAAGATCGTCAAAATCAAGAGCATCTGACCCGTCATTAACTAAGTCTGAGCAGTAGGTTTAAACGATATAGGTTAGTCATTGCGGAGATAGTATTCCTTAGAATTGCGAAGCAGTTCTTAGAAATACTTCATCCGCAATCCATTAAAACTGGCTATGGATGCCGGATCTACATTTTCTAAGTCAGCAAGCTGACTAAGAAAATGTTTGTCCGGCATGACGTGCGTGTCTCCTTGTATTTGACTTTTAATTTTTGGTCTTTACAAAGCAGCCTTTCAATTTGAACTTTAGGAAAAGAAGACTTAATTAATTGAGATAATAATTGCTAAAAACAATGTCTAATAAATCATCGGGATTAAAGTCTGGCGCGAAGAGCCCAGCAATTTCTAAAAAAGATCTACTAAAATATTACCAAGAAATGTTGTTAATTCGCCGTTTTGAAGAGCGCGCGGGCCAACTTTATGGCATGGGATTAATTGCGGGCTTTTGCCATCTTTACATTGGACAAGAAGCAATTTCTACTGGAATGCATGCAACAATGATTCCTGGTGATAAGGTTATAACAACTTATCGTGACCACGGGCATATGATTTCAGTTGGTTCTGACCCTAAGAAAATCATGGCGGAATTGCTTGGTCGTAAAGATGGATCGTCAAAAGGCAAGGGTGGTTCAATGCATTTATTTGATTTAGAAAAACATTTTTATGGTGGTCATGGAATTGTTGGTGCATCAGTTCCAATTGGCGCGGGTCTTGCTTTCGCTGATAAATATAAAGGTAATAACAATGTGACTTATTGCTATTTTGGTGATGGCGCGGCACATCAAGGTCAAGTTTATGAATCTTTCAACATGGCAAAATTATGGAATTTGCCAGTTTTATTCATTATTGAGAATAATCATTACGCAATGGGAACTTCGCTAAAGCGCTCTTCTTCAATTGATGAGCTTTACAAGCGTGGTATTGGTTTCAATATTCCTGGAGCAAAAATTAATGGTATGGATATTTTTGAAGTGATTAATGAAGGTCAGAAATGGGTTGACCACGTTAGATCTGGCAAGGGTCCTGTTATTCTAGAAATGGATACTTATCGTTATCGTGGACATTCGATGTCTGATCCTGCAACTTACAGAAGTAAGGAAGAAGTGAATTGCAAAAAAGAAAAAGATCCAATTGATTCACTAAGAGAACATATTTTAGCTAATAAAATTGCTAGTGAAGCTGAAATCAAAAAAATTGATGATTTTGTAAGAGACGAAGTAAATGAAATTGTTGAATTTGCAAAAAACAGTCCAGAGCCAGATGAATCAGAGCTTATGACCGAGATCTATACTAATTAATTAACATTTTAGAACAATGGTAGCAAGAAAAATTACAGTTCGTGAAGGCTTAAGAGAAGCAATGGCAGAGGAGATGAGAACAACTCCTGAAGTCTTTGTTATGGGTGAAGAAGTGGCAGAATATAATGGTGCTTATAAGGTTACCCAAGGTCTTTTAGCAGAATTTGGCGCAAAGAGAGTTATTGATACTCCAATCACTGAGCATGGTTTTGCTGGTATTGCAGTTGGTGCGGCTTTTGCAGGTTTAAAACCAATTGTTGAATTTATGACCTTCAATTTTGCGATGCAGGCAATTGATCAAATCATTAACTCTGCTGCTAAAACTAATTACATGTCTGGTGGTCAAGTTCGTTGCCCAATTGTTTTTCGTGGTCCAAATGGTGCGGCAGCAAGAGTTGGGGCACAACATTCACAATGCTATGCTGCTTGGTATGGTTCAGTTCCTGGATTAAAAGTTATTGCTCCTTACTCTGCTGCTGATGCTAAAGGCTTGTTAAAAGCGGCAATTCGTGATCCAAATCCAATTATTTTCTTAGAAAATGAAATTACTTACGGTTTTTCTTTTGAAGAAGATTATGATGATGATCATATTGTTGAAATTGGTAAGGCTAAAATTCTTCGCGAAGGAAATGATATCACAATTATCGCCTTTTCACTAACTGTAAAATATGCTTTAGAAGCAGCAGAATTACTAGCTGCTGAAGGAATTGAAGCAGAAGTTATTGATTTACGCACAATCCGCCCAATTGACCGTGAAACTATTGTTGAATCGGTAAAAAAGACTTCACGCTGTGTCACAGTCGAAGAAGGTTTTCCTTTTGCATCAGTTGGAAGCGAAATTGCTTCACTTTTAATGGAAGAAGCTTTTGATTATTTAGATGCGCCAGTGAAAAAACTTGCTAGTATTGACGCTCCGCTTCCTTATGCAGCGAATCTTGAAAGATTGGCTTTGCCAAAAACGAATAATATCGTTGATGCCGTAAAGGAGTTATGCTATAGAAATAAATAATTTTTTATGTTTTTGTATAATTTTGTTAAAGAACACAATATTACAAAAAGACTCTTTATTACCTATTTTACAGGTTTTGCGGTAATAATTTATTTTCTTTGTTGCACAGTAATTGGTAAAAAAGGTTTAATTGAATACTTCACTCTTAAAAACAAGGTTGAAGGCAGAGAGTTAGAAAAAGAAGAATTGGCAGCTAAGATGAGACTTAAGGAAAATATGGTTGAAGGCATGAATGTAAAATCTCTTGATATTGATTTGTTAGATGAAGAAGCGCGTAGAGTTCTTGGCTATTCTGGAAAAAATGAAGTTGTGATTTATCAAGATAAGAGTGAAATCAAATAATATTATGGATAAAATTTCTCTCCAAAATGAAATAGTTCGCAAAGCGTTGCATCTCTTGCTATTGCTGATTCCAATTACTTATTGTGGTTTTGGTAAATGGCCAAGTCTTGCAATCTTTTTTGCTATTGGCGCAACAGTTGTGACGCTTGATTATATGCGTCATAAAAATCCTAAAATAAAATTTATTTTTGAAAAAATTTTTGGTTCAGTTTTAAGAGCGCATGAGCTTGAAGAAGGTAAATTATGTGGTGCAAGCTATGTGGCAATTGCCACTTGTGTTAATTTTCTATTATTTAAAAAAGAAATTGCAGTTATTGCTTTTACAATACTTGTAATAAGCGATGCCTTGGCAGCAGTTATAGGGCGTAGTTTTCCAAGCAAAGCGTTTTTTGAAAAATCATTAATTGGAGCATCAGCATTTTTTGTAAGCGGTCTTGCAATTTTAATTATTTTAGGAATTAACTTTGGTGTAAAATTTGGGTTTTATCCTTTTGGTTTATTTTCTTTATTTGCGGTTACAATAATTGAGTCGCGTCCAAGCTTGCTTAAAATGGATGATAATTTGACAATTCCGCTCGCTTTCTCTATCCTAATGACTATGTTTGATGTGATGTGGCACATTGTATAAAATATCTGTGTCATCTTGAGCCGTAGATTTTCTAAAAGAAAATCTAGGCGAAAGATCTCATGCGTTTTGGTATTTTTTAAGTTGATGGAGATCCTTCGCCGACAAGCACTATAAGTGATTGTAAGGCTCAGGATGACATTGGTAGGTGTTGACTTAATTTTTTCCTGATGATTTTTCCTAAAGATTTTCCAAATAAATTACGCTCTTCAATTCTTACTTCCGAAGTTGTTGGTAAGAAGGTGAAGCTAAAGCTGCGCGGTAAGGAGTTTAGTGGGTTATGTCCTTTTCATAATGAAAAGTCGCCTTCGTTTACAGTTAATGATCAGAAGGGTTTTTATCATTGTTTTGGTTGTGCGGCGCATGGTGATATTATCAGCTTTGTGATGAATAGTGAGAAGATGGAATATAGAGACGCTGTAGAAAAACTTGCTACTGATTTTGGCATTCCAATTCCAAAAGTAAAATTCGATGAAGTTAAAGAAAATAAGCTTGAACGTGATTTTCTAATTCTTGAAAAAATCTGTAATTTTTTTGAAAGAAATCTTATTTCTAAGGAAGGTGAAGGCGCTTTAAAATATTTACAAAAAAGAGAAATTTCTTCTGACATAATTAAAAAATTTCGTCTTGGTTTTGCTTATAATTCTTATGAATCATTAGTAAATTTTCTAAAATCAGAAGGCTTCACTGATGAGGAAATATCAAGAACGGGAGTAATTGGTGTTAATGATAAGAAGAAATTTTACGACAAATTTAGAAATAGAGTAATTTTTCCAATTACTGATAAAAGCAATCGCGTAATTGCTTTTGGTGGGCGTACGATTGGTGATGATATGCCGAAATATTTAAATTCGTCAGAAACTGAATTTTTTAAAAAAAATCAAACTTTATATAATTATTTCTTTGCTCGTAAAGCGGTGTTTTCCAAGAGTTACGCTGTTGTTGTAGAAGGTTATATGGATGTGATTTCATTAGTTAATAATGGTGTAGAAAACGTGGTTGCAGGGCTTGGAACGGCCTTAAGTGAACAGCATTTAAAAGAATTATTTTTTGCGACAGATAAAATTGTAATTTGTCTTGATGGAGATGCTGCGGGAATTCGTGCTGCTAAAAGGGTTTCAGAAATAGCTTTGCCATTAATTAATGTGAAGAAAAATATTGTTTTTGCTTTTTTGCCAAATCAGCTTGATCCTGACGAATTCGTTAAGGAATATGGTGCCAAGGAACTGGAAAAAGTTTTTACTAACGCTGCACCCTTGTCACAAAGCCTTTTCGACTTTGCTCTATCAGAGCTTGGATTTAGTGCTAATGATAAAATAACTGCCGAAAATAAAGCGAAAGTTGAAGCTAATTTATTTGCTAAAATTGATTTAATTAAAGATGTTACAGTAAAAAAATATTTTTCACTTTTCTTTAAAGATTCACTTTTTTCTTTAGGAAGAAAATCGTTAAAGAACCAACAAAATCAAGTTATATCGATAGTTTCTTCGGTAAATAAAGTTGCGCCAAAATTTGAAAATGATGCGGCAAAAATTTTAGCAAAAAACATAATTTCTTTAATTATAAAATTCCCAGAATTGGCAAATTTTCGTAATCATGACTTTGATATTAAGGAAATTCAACTTACAGATGAGGAAATGACAGGATTAAAAGATCAGATCATTGAAATTGCTGCAAGCTCTGAAAACAAGGTTTCAGACTATATTTTAGAGCAAGTTTTGCCAATTTTGTCAAAAAAAGATGAGCTAGACCTAAAGAATATGCTTGCAAGCATTAGATCAATTAGTTTAGAATTTGCTGTAAATAAATTAAACATTCTACTTTTGAAAGACCTCTTACTTCAAGTAGATTTGCAATACAAAGAAGCTCTAAATAAAGTTGATGAGATTGACACTCATCAAACCACTGTTACCAACCAAAGAATCAGAGAGATTTTTGACTATAAAAATTCTCTTGAGCAAAAGATTTTGTCTTTTGAAAAAGAATTCATCTAAATTAAATATTTTATGGCAGCGAAAAAAAACAAGAAAGTTTCAGTTAATAAAAAATCAACAAAACCTGTAAAGAAAGCAGTTAAAAAGGTTATTGTTAAAAAAACAAAACCAGTGAAGGCTGTAAAAAAAGCTGTTAAAAAAATTGTGAAAGTTGCAAAAAAATCTGTAGTAAAAATTGCAAAGAAAGCTCCTAAATTACAAAAAAAATTAGTTAAAACAGCAAAAGTTGTAAAAAATAAAAAAGCTGTAAAACAGCAGAAAATAAAGATTAAAGCAGTAGTAAAGCCCCAAAAAGTAAATGTTAAAAAAATCTTGAAAAAAGAACCGGTAAAAAAAGAAAAATCTCTTAAAAAAGAGAAGTTAGTAAAAGAAGCAAAAATAAAGCAGGATAAAAAATCAGAAAAAAAAGTAGAAACCAAAGAAAAGAAATCACCTCGTGAAGCTAAGCCTAAAGCGGCTTCTAATGATAAAACTCGTGTTTTGGCAGAAAAATTTCAATTAATTCAAGGTGTAAAAACTGCTTTGATGCAAAAAGATGAAGAAGGTAAAAAGATCTCAAATGATTTAGCTGAAAAATTAAAATCATTACTTGCTCTTGGTAAATCGCAAGGGTTTTTGACCTATGATCAAATCAACGATAATATTGATGCGGAGCTTGATCCAAAAAAGCTTGATCGCATTCTTGATATCTTAACGGAATTCAAAATTCAGATCATTGAAAAAGAAGATGATTTAGAAAGACTAATTGAAGAAGGTCTTGCTGTAAAAGATGATGAAAAAAGTCAGAAACGTTCGGAAGATTCAGTTAAGACTTATTTAAAATCGATGAGCAGCGTTAAGCTTTTGACTCGCGAAGATGAAGTTTCAATTGCGATGCGTATTGAAGAAGGGCGTAATAAAACGGTAAAAGCGCTTTATCAAAGCCCAATGATCATGAAGCATTTTATTGAATGGTATAATGGTCTTTCTTCGGGAACAATTTTACTTCGTGATATTATCAGAATTGATGAAACTTACAATTCTGAGCTTGAAGAAATGATAAAGAATAGCGAACAACAAGCTTCAGAAAACAACGAAGCACAAGCTAATGCGGAAGAAGATGTGACTTCAATTATTAATGAACAAGTTGATACTGCTTCAGAAGAAGAAACATTGTTTGAAGATGAAGAGTTGCAAGAAATTGATGAAAGCGTGGTTTCTTTTGTATCGATGGAAAGAATTTTGATGCCAAAAATGTTGGATTTATTCCAAAAAATTTCGCAAGTTTGTCAAAAAATTCTTGATAAATCAGCAGATAAAACCAAAGAAAAAATTGATGCTGATAAGGATATTCAAAAATTAAAAGCTGAGTTTGAAACGCTTTGTTTAGAAGTAAGTTTTAATGATGCTTTGATTAAAGCTTTGGTTGATCAATTATATGAAGCAAATGATAAATTGGTTGCCACCGAGATCGAATTATTAAGGCTTGCCAGAGATTATGATATTGATAAAGCAGACTTCTTAAAAACTTATAATGGTCTTGCGGATGGTAGTGCTTGGTTAGAAAAAATTTCTAAATTAAAAGATAAAAAATGGCATGATTTATATGTAGCCGAACAGCAAAGAATTAAAGAAATTCAGGATAAAATTCTCAAGATAACTAAGATCATGGGACTTGATTTACCTAATTTTAAAAAATTAATTCACGTGGTGAGAAGTGGCCAAAATGAAGAGTTGAAGGCTAAAAAAGAAATGATTGAAGCTAACTTACGTTTGGTTGTTTCAATTGCAAAAAAATATACTAATCGTGGTTTACAATTCTTAGATTTAATTCAAGAAGGTAATATTGGCTTGATGCGTGCGGTTGATAAATTTGAATATCGTAGAGGTTATAAATTTTCAACTTATGCAACTTGGTGGATTAGACAAGCAATTACACGTGCCATTGCTGATCAATCACGTACAATTCGTATTCCAATTCACATGGTTGAAACAATTAATAAGATTGTTAAAACTTCACGTCAATTGACGCAAGAACTGGGCAGAACGCCAGATGCTTCGGAAATTGCGGATAAGCTTTTAATGCCAGTGGATAAGGTGAGAAAAGTTTTAAGAACTTCGAAAGATCCGGTGAGCCTTGAAGCACCTGTGTCTGGAGATGATGATGATAGTATCTTGGGAGATTTTATTGAAGACAAAACTGCAGTTCTTCCTTTTGATGCTGCTTCGCATTCCAAGTTAAAAGAAGTTACAACGCAAATGCTTTCTTCACTTACTCCAAGAGAAGAAAGAGTGCTTAGAATGCGCTTTGGTATTGGTATGGTGACAGATCACACTTTGGAAGAAGTGGGTAAACAATTTTCAGTTACTCGTGAGCGTATTCGTCAGATCGAAGCCAAAGCTTTGAAGAAACTACAACATCCGAAGAGATCTAAGTTGCTCAAGAGTTTCTTGCAAGATGCATAAAGACTTTGTTTAAGCCTGCCTTTTGCTTCAAAGACGCTTTGTTATTTTGACTTTTTGTGTCCTCACGTATGTCGAAATATTGCGGTACAAAAAGTCAAAATGCCTCGCATTTTTTTGCAAAAGCGGCTTAAACAAAGCTTTTATACGAAATTAAAAACGGAAAGTTAATTATGATTTTAATTTCTTAGAGATAAGTGCAATCAGTGGCAACAATGCCCAAGTGCCTTCAAGAAGGATGAAAGGTGGGCTCTTGATGGCAAAAGCATAATAAAATAAGCAAGATCCGCCAATAAAATTTAGCAGTTTATAATTATTTGATTCACCAAAATTACTTTTGAATAAAGTGATAGCAAGAGCAATAACGCAGAGTAAGCTGCCTAAGATTCCGATATATAAATGCATTATTTATGCAACCTCTTAAACCCTGCTTCTAAGTCAGCTTTTAAATCTTCAACATCTTCCAAACCAACACTGATTCTTAAACAAGTTTTATCTCCATATTTCCATTTAGTTGCGGTTCTAGCACCGCTTGCATCAAATGGTAGAATAAGAGATTCATAACCGCCCCAAGAATAGCCCATACCATAATATTGCAATTTATCAAGCATTCTTCCTAAAGCCGCATCAGAATATTTTTTATCTAAAACGAAAGCGAATAAACCGGCTGCACCAGTAAAATCACGTTTCCATAACTTATGACTTGGATCAGATTTTAGTGCTGGATAAAATACTCTTTCAACTTCTGGTCTTTTTTCAAGCCATGATGCAAGCTCAAGAGCTGATTTGAAAATATGATCCATTCTAACTTTTAGCGTTCTTAAACCGCGTTGTGCTAAGTAAGAAGAGAATGGTGCTGCAGTTGCCGCCATATATCTGAAAGATTGATATATAGTTTTAAAATGTTTTTTATCTTTTATGGTAAGTGCACCCATCATCACGTCAGAATGACCATTGATATATTTTGTAATTGCAGTTACTGAAATATCAACACCATGTTCAAGCGGTTTAAAATAAAGACTGCTTGCCCAAGAGTTGTCAAAAATAGTTATTACATTATGTTTTTTTGCAACTTTACAAATTGCTGCAGTATCAGCGATTTCAAAGCTTAGAGAGCCAGGGCTTTCAATAAAAATTACTTTAGTATTTTTCTTAATTAATTTTTCAATACCAGCGCCAATCAAAGGATCATAGTAAGTAACTTCAACGCCAAATTTTTTTAAAAATTTATCAACAAAGCCACGAGTTGGTGAATAGACGTTATCAATCAATAGCATATGGTCACCAGCTTGCAAAAAAGCAGTTAAAGCAACACCAATTGCGGAAGCACCACCAGCAGTTACAAAAGTATTATATCCACCTTCGATATTTGATATTGCTTGTTCTAAAGCAAAGTTAGTTTGGGTGCCGTAGCGTCCATATTTTAATTCGTAAGGTTGAACTAAATCATTATTAGCATAGCCTCTTTCAGCATAAAGCAAATCGTCTAAAGTTGGAAAAACAATAGTTGAGCTTTGATGAATTGGCGGATTAACCATGCCACCTTGTTCTCTTGGACTACGTCCTGAGTGAACGATTTTTGTTGCTTCATGTGCGTTCTTATCCATTTTTACCTCAATAAATTATCGCTTGAAAGAAGTGGTCCTAATTTTTTCCCTGCCAAAATATGCATATGAAAATGCGGCACAGTTTGATGGGCATTAGAACCAATATTAGAAATTAAACGAAAGCCTGATTTCTCAGCCTCAAGCATTTTGGCAATTTCGTTAAGTTTCTTAAAGAAATGAGAAATTTCTTCAACATTTGCTTTAGAAGTGAAATCAATAAAATCAATATATTCGCCTTTTGGAATAACTAAAACATGAGTTGGAGCAGCTTTCGAAATATCATGGAAAGCTAAAACTTTCTCATCTTCATAAACTTTATTTGCTGGTATTTCACCGCGAATTATTTTTGAGAAAATGTTGTCTTTGTTATAACTCATAGTTCTTATTCTTTAACGTCGGCAGCAACGCGAACCTTAATCATAACATCTGGATCATTAACTTTACCGCTTCCTGGTGCGCCTTTTTTTATTTTATCAACAAATTCCATGCCTTTTATTACACGTCCCCAAACTGTATATTGGCTGTCTAAGAAACGTGAATCATGAGTAACAATAAAAAATTGGCTATTAGCACTATTTGGATTTGTAGCTCTTGCCATTGAAACTGCACCTCTAATGTGCGGTTCGTCAGAAAATTCTGCTTTTAAATCAGGCAATTTGCTGCCACCCATTCCAGTTCCACTTGGATCGCCAGTTTGTGCCATGAAGCCATCAATTACGCGGTGAAACACGATGCCATCATAAAATTTTTGACGAGCTAAAGTTTTAATTCTTTCAACATGTTTTGGAGCAATTTCTGGTAACAATTCAATTACAACACGTCCATATTTAAGGTCGATATATAATATGTTTTCAGGATTCGTTGGTTTTGCTGATGCGCTATTCATTAGAATAAAAAATAGAGTAGTTAGTAAGGTTAAAAATTTTTTCATAGAAAAAACATTATTTTGTTAGAAGAGTTGTATTTTCTAGGTTCAAAGAATTCTTTTTGCAAGAGAGATTTTAAAAAAAGTGACTTGGTCACTTATTTTTAAAAGTGAAGATTTATCTTGTTTATTCTCAAACTAATTATAACCTTATCAAGCAACACTTTCAACCACAAGTTTGTAAGTTGTTTTAGCAAATATTAAACAACATTTTAATTAAATTTCATATGTCAGTAAATAAAGTAATTTTAGTTGGTAATGTAGGACAAGATCCTGAAATCAGAACAACCAGCGATGGTCGTGAAATTGCAACTTTTTCTCTTGCAACTTCTGAAAGTTGGAAAGATAAAAACACTGGTGAAAAGCGCGATAAAACTGAATGGCATCGCATTGTTATTTTCTCACAAGGCTTGGTTGGTATAGTAAAAAATTACATTAAAAAAGGTTCTAAACTTTATCTTGAAGGATCTCTTCAAACAAGAAAATGGACAGATAAGGATGGTGTTGAAAAATATACCACTGAAATCGTTTTGCAGAATTTTAATTCAACTTTGCAAATGCTTGATGCAAGAGGTTCTTCATCAAATAATGATTCTTATGGTTCTTCTTATAATTCTGGATCTTCTGCTAGACAAAGCAGCAATATTGCAGTTGAAGAGCATGATGATGAAATTCCATTTTAGTAAAATATTTAGTAATTAAAAAGTTTTGATTAGTGGGCTCCGTTGTGAAAGACGGGGTCCATTTGTTTAAATACAGTCAATATAATTTGCGATATGCCAGTAATTTCGATTAATAAAAAAGAATATACAGTTCCTGCGGGAATTACGATAATTCAAGCTTGTGAAGTGGCAGAAATTGAAGTGCCAAGATTTTGCTATCATGAAAGATTAGCAATTGCTGGAAATTGTAGAATGTGTTTGGTGGAAGTTGAAGGAATGCCGCCAAAGCCTGTGGCATCTTGTGCTATACCGGTTACTGAAGGAATGAAAATTCACACTGACACACCAATGGTGAAAAAAGCACGTGAAGGAGTGATGGAGTTTTTACTTGCAAACCATCCGCTTGATTGTCCAATTTGCGACCAAGGTGGTGAATGTGATTTGCAAGATCAAGCTTATCAATATGGCAGAGGAAAAAGTGACTATCACGAACATAAGAGAGCAGTAAAAGATAAGGATATGGGTCCTTTAGTTAAAACTGAAATGACGCGTTGTATTCATTGTACACGTTGCGTGCGTTTTGTTACTGATGTTGCGGGAGTGCCTGAAATTGGCGCGGTTGGCAGAGGTGAAACAATGGAAATTACAACTTATTTAGAAAAATCTTTGACTTCAGAATTGTCTGGAAACGTAATTGATCTTTGTCCAGTTGGAGCTCTTACTTCTAAGCCTTATGCTTTTAAAGCAAGAAGTTGGGAATTGAAAAAAGTTGAATCAATTGATGTGATGGATGCAGTTGGAAGTAACATCCGCATTGATTATCGTGGAATGGAAGTGATGCGAATTTTGCCAAGATTAAATGAAGAAATCAACGAAGAATGGATTTCTGACAAGGCCCGTTTTTGTTATGATGGTTTAAAATATCAGCGTTTAGATAAGCCTTATGTGAGAAAAGACGGAAAATTAACAGCAGTTAATTTTGACGAAGCTTACAAATCAGTTGTAAATGCTGTTAAATCTTTGAATGGCAATCAAATTGGGGCTTTAAGCGGACAGCTTTCTTCTGCTGAAGAAGTTTTTGCACTAAAAACTTTAGCTGAAAAACTTGGATCACACAATTTTGAATGTCGTTTAAATGGCGAAAAGATTGATAATAAAGATCGCGCTTCATATTTATTTAACACTGGAATTGCTGGAATTGAAGAGGCTGACGCTTGTTTAATTATTGGCGCAAATCCAAGAAAAGATGCGCCAGTTTTAAATTCAAGAATTAGAAAAAGATTTTTAACTAAGAATTTAAAAGTTGCGGCAATTGGTGTGAATTGTGATTTAACTTATGATTATGATAATCTTGGTGATAATATTTCTGCCTTGCAAAATGTTCTTGATGTTGAATCAAGATTTAGCGCAATTTTAGAAAATGCTAAAAAACCAATGTTGATTCTTGGTTCTGATGTTGTTTCAAGAAAAGATGGCGCAGTTATTTTAAATTATGCGAAGAAAATTGCTGAGAAATATGGTCTAATTCAAGATGATTGGAACGGTTTTAATTTCCTTTCTAAATCTACTGGTTTGATCAATGGCTTAGAAGTTGGATTCGCTTCAAAAGATGGTGTTGATGGCATTTTAAATAAGGCTGAAGTAGGTGAGATAAAAGTGGTATTTTTACATGCAGTTGATGAAGCAATTAATTTTGATAGATTGAAAAATGCTTTTGTGATTTATATTGGATCACATGGCGACAGAGCTGCACATATAGCTGACGTGATTTTACCTGCTTGTGCATTTAGTGAAAAAGAAATGACTTATGTTAACCTTGAAGGTCGCGCACAAGTTTCAGCAAGAGCAGTGTTTGCTCAAGGTGAGGCCAAAGATGATGTGCAAATTATCATTGATTTAGCGAAGAATTTAGATATTGATCTTGGCTATAAAAATATTGCTGATTTAAGAAAAAAATTATCTGCAACTAATGTCGTTTTTGCTAATATTGGTCAAATTACAAAAGCGCAATTTATCAAGTCAGATAGCGCTTTAGGGCAATTGCAGCAAGAAAAATTATCTGCTCAGGATTATAATTTTTATTTAACTAATGCAATTACTAGAGCGTCAAAAACATTGAATAGATGTGGGAAGTAATTATTAATTAAAAAAAGGTGCGAGGCACCTTTTTTATTTTTACTAAAAATCATATCCTAAAATCAATTTATACAAATTTTGCGGTACTAATTGATTGCCATTTACACTACGGCGAATTGGAAATTCAACATCAGCATAAACTCTAAAATCCTTAATTTTTACTTCAACTCCTGGTGCAAAATAAGTAAAATTATAGCCGCTATGTCTGTTATGAGATGGGTCGACCCATCCTGAATCTTGACCTTTTTTAGTATTGGTAATTTGAAAAATTGGTGACACTTTTTTTGCAAAACCAAATTGACCAGCATCAAAATAAACACCAGCGGCGCTTGAAATTTCATATCCCGGTGTATAGCCTTGATGCCTTATAAATGGGCGTTCCCAAGATGTTTGAACAAAATATCCTAAATTACTTTTGCCAAAATTTCCTCTGTGATAGGCACCTAAAATTGTGTCGGTGCTGCCAGTGCCAATTTGTGTATTGCGTGCAAAAGTTTCAGCATTTGTTGAGCCAGTTGGAAGCTTTAAACCAAAGGTGATTCCAGTTGACATATCATCAAAAAATCCTGAATAAATTCCATTAATTCGAATATCACCAACATCACTATGTTTGTCATAAGTGGTGCCGCCATGATGAGGATGATTAATCACCTGACGAGTAACATAAGGAACACGTATTGCTGCACCCCATTCACGGTTAAACATATATTGCATGCCGGCAGTTACAGTTTGTGTTTCAATTCTTTCATCATGATTATGACCATTTGAATGTTTAGTTTTATTCCAATTTCTGTTTTGCGCCATGTAATCATATTGTAAAAAAGCGGTGCCGCCTTCACCATTTGGGATTAAAGAGCTGGTGCCAACATTGAAAATACCGCAACCACAAGCGCAAGCTAAAACATCATTTGCAAAAAGTGTGAAAGAAATTAATGCCGCAGAAAAATATTTTTTAGAAAATTTCATGTTTAGTAGATATTTATTTTACAATTTATTTCTTTTTATCGTCATCCTTTAAGCACGAAGTGCTTCGAGGATCTCTTGCGTTTAAAGGGAAGAGATCCTCGAAATGCTACGCATTTCAAGGATGAAGAGTGTGTTTAACTTATTAACTCGATTTATACTTACAAAACGAATTCTTACGGATGAGACAATTTGTCCAAGTGGACTTTGATTTTATTGATGATAATTTTAGCAAAATGAACAATACTCAAATCTCACAAAATACTAATCGAAAGAATCTTTTGCAGCTAATTTGGTTGCGCTTTTTTGCAAGCTTTGGACAGGTTGTTGCAATTCTTTCTGTAAATTTTTATTTGGAAATTACATTGCCTTTGAGCGCAATGTTCGCAGTTCTTGTGATGCTAAATATAATAAATTGTGTAAGTTTTTATCGCTATAAATCACAGAAAAATATTAGTGATAAAAATCTTTTTATTGAGTTGTTATTTGATGTTATAGCATTAGCGGCGCAGCTTTATTTAAGCGGCGGTAGCGCCAATCCTTTTATTTCTCTATTCTTATTACAAGTAATTATCGCAGCAGTTTTATTGCAGGAAATTTATGCTTGGTTAATTGCGGCAATTACAACTTTTTTTTACTTTATTCTAAGCTTTTATAGTCAAGAATCTCACGCTTTTCATGAACAGGATCACGGTAATTTTTTAAGTCTTCATTTGCATGGCATGCTAATTAGCTATATTTTATCAGCAATTTTACTTCTGATTTTTGTCACAAAAATTAATCGTAATTTGAAAGAGCGTGATGGTGAGTTGCAAGAACAACAACAAATTATTAATATTGGTTTGCTTGCAAGTAATGCAGCGCATGAATTAAGCACACCACTTTCAACAATCGCTGTGATTTTAAATGATCTAAAAAATTCAAAAAAAGATTTAGTTGAAGATGTTGAAATTATGGAATCACAAGTTGAACGTTGTAAAAATATTCTTTCAGAAATTCTTATTATTGGTGATAAAGCACGTGCCAAAGAAGCACGAATAATAAAGGCAAAACAAGCATTTGATGATTTAATTTCTGAGTGGATAAAAACAAGAAATCCGCAAAATTTAATTTACAATTTTTTTGGTGATGAAGAGAAAAAAATTATTTTTGATGATGTTTTAGCTAAAGCTTTTTTCAATGTTTTTGACAATGCTTTGCAGGCTTCTCCTGACTTTGTTGAAGTGAATGTGACTGTAAAAAATAATGAAATTATTGTGCTGGTAAAAGATAAAGGAAATGGTTTTGAAAAAAATATTTTGAAAAAAATTGGTCAGCCAAATTTGACAACAAAAAATAGCAGCGGACTTGGTTTGTTCTTAACAATTAACGCTTTGCGTAAAATTAATTCCTATCTGAAAGCAGAGAATTTGAAGGAAGGCGCGCAAGTTACAATTACAATTCCGCTATGACAAATTACAAAACAGTTTTGATTGTTGAAGATGATAAAATTTTAGCGGAAAGCCTTAGTAAATCTTTTGTGAAAAGAAGTTATGAAGCAAGAGCCGTAAATAGTAATAAGGAAGCAATAGAGATTTTGACCTCATTTCATCCACGTTACGCAGTTATTGATTTGAAAATTGCTGGCGAATCTGGTTTAGACTTGATCAAAGCAATTCATGAATTTGACGATTCAATAAAAATTGTCATTCTAACAGGATACGCCAGCATTACCACAACAATTGAAGCAATTAAACTTGGTGCTTGTTATTATTTAGCAAAGCCAGCGAATGTTGATATGATTATTGATGCTTTTGATGGTAGGGTGCAAAACCAGCCTTCACAAATTTCAGCAAAAAAAACTTCAATTAAGAATGTGGAATGGGAATATATAAATCAAGCATTGTTAGACGCTGATTTCAATGTTTCAAAGGCAGCAAGAACTTTAGGAATGCATAGAAGAACTTTGGCAAGAAAATTAGAAAAGAGGAAGTTTATATCTTAAATAAAGCAGTTGCAAAATATCTTAACTGCTTTTAAAATAACGCCTTCCTCGAATTTTTACCGTCACATTTTTCAGATGCCTAACTATCTTAATGGTGGTCTGATTTAAAAAATTCAATTAAATAAAATATGTTAAAGATCCGTCTTTCAAGAGGTGGAAGGAAAAATGTTCCTTTCTATCGTATTCTTGTTACTAATTCTACTTCACCAAGAGACAGTAAGTTTCTTGAAAAGCTTGGCACTTATAATCCGCTTTTAGCTGATGATAATGGCTCGCGCGTTACAATTAATAAAGAAAGAACTGAGTACTGGCTTTCAGTTGGTGCAAGACCAAGCGATAGAGTTGCTGGTTTCTTAATTGCACTTGGTGTTAAAGGGGCTGAAAAATATAAGCCTGATTTTAAACCAAAAGCTAAAGGTTCTAACTTGAAGAAAAAAGCTTTAGAAAAAGCGCAAAAAGAAGCTGAAGCAAAGGCTGAGGCTGCTGCTGCGGCTGAAGCTCCTAAAGAAGAAGCTGCTTCTGCATAAAAAAGTAACTAAATATTTTTTAGTAAAAAAGCGGACCTTAAAAAAGTCCGCTTTTTTTATTTAGCTTCTCGCTGTTTGAGACTTGTGTTGAGCTTGACGAAACATTGTCGAAACCAAGAGAAGCTAAATAAATCTTATTCTTGGTTTCGACAACCTCAACCAGTGAATAAGATTTTTCTTACCTTTCATTTTAGTAAACATGACTTTCAAACTTCCAAAAGAAATTCTGATTGCAACTGGTAATAAAGGTAAATTTGTTGAGATTGCGCAGTTGCTAGAGCAAGTTGATATAAAAGCGATTTCAACTTCTGGACTTGATATTTCTGAACCCGAAGAAACTGGTTTAACTTTCGCCGAAAATTCACTTTTAAAAGCAAAATATTACGCAAGTAAAACAAATCTTGTAGCTCTTGCTGATGATTCGGGATTATGCATTGAAGCTTTGAATGGAGCACCTGGAATTCATTCTGCGCGCTTTGCTAAAAATGATGAAGGAAAGACGGATTTTAATTTTGCTTTTGCAAAAATTGTTAATTTATTAAAAGAGAAAAATTCATCAGAAAAATCGCGCGCTCATTTCATTTGTAATTTAGCTATTTTTGATCCGAAAACTAATTTTGAAATTTCTTTTGAAGGCAGAGTTGATGGTATTCTAACTTTCCCGCCGCAAGGAAATAAAGGTTTCGGCTATGATCCAATTTTTATTAAAGATGGTATGAAGGAAAGCTTTGGTGAAATTGATCCGAAAACTAAAGATCAAATCTCACATCGTGGTGAGGCTTTTAGAAAATTATTAGATTGGTTTAAAGAGAGCTAGTTTTTCTCCATTTTTTACTCAGATAATTTTCTACAGACTTTCTTTCTTCAGTGGTTAAAAAGCGGTTGTAAATTATGATCTCACCAAGATAACCTAAATAAAAATCTCCAGCCCAATAAGTTCTGCCAATGTAACTATTTGTGTAAGATATTTTAAAATCTGAGCTTAAATAAATTGCGGCTGTAGTTTCTAATATACCATTTTTATAAAAAGCTATTGATTTGTTATTTGGAGTGTTGTCGTAAGTAGCGGTGAAAATTGTAGTTTTACTTGCTATTGGAATTGATGCTACAAAATAACTACCACTTGCATCGAATTCCATACTTGTTGGGGAGGACATATAGCGCATATAATTAACTTCAGCTCCAGAAGCTTGATTTCCAGCGCTGTATATTGCTGAATAGCTTTTTGTGCAAATGCAGTTATTTGCTACAAATATAGTAAATGCAGAATTGCCGCTTGGAATAGTATAATCTGGTAAATCGAAACTATCATTAGTGCCATCAAAATAAAGCATGGGTAATTGAGTTATGTTGGATATCTTATATGATGGTCTGTAAGAACTATTTGATTGTGTCGCATTATTTTTTATTGTTGATTGCACATTGATGTCATACCACGTAGCAACAGCATCTCCATCATTAAGAATTGAACTAAAGCTTTTTTCCGAAGTGGTTTCATACCAACTAACAAGACCTTTGATTGATGGAACTGGAGAGCTTGAAGTTAAGCTTCTGGCTGTTGATAAGTTGGATTTTTCAAGTAAGTTAGAAATTTGTGTTGCGCCAGCAATCAATATTGCAACAATTAACACTACTAATGATAACTCAATTAGAGAAAAAGCTTTTTTAAATTTTTCACTACGCATTGAGATCTTTCATTCTTGAAGTCGGACGGATTGTGTTTTTTAAATATGTCCTTGTAATAAGTCTAGATAATAATTAAATTTTCAAGGCTATTTGTAAAATTTGTATAATTTAAATTATGACTGAAAAAAGAGATTATTATCAAGTATTAGGCGTTGCTAAAAATGCGTCTGCTGATGAAATTAAAAAAGCTTACCGCAAATTGGCAATGCAATATCATCCTGACCGTAATCCAGGAAATAAAGAGGCTGAAAGTAAGTTTAAAGAAGCGACTGAAGCTTATGAAGTTTTGAAAGATGATCAGAAAAAAGCTGCTTATGATCAATATGGTCATGCTGCTTTTGGACAAGGTGGTGGAGCAGGTGGATTTGGAGGACAAGGTGGTTTCGAAGGTTTTGATTTTAATGATATTTTTAGTAACTTCTCTGATATTTTTGGTGATGTTGGTGGAAGACAAGGTAGAAAAAGAAGCTCTGCTGTGCGTGGATCTGACGTGCGTTACAATTTGGAAATTTCTTTAGAAGAAGCTTTCCGTGGAGTGAGTGAAACTATTTCTTTTTCAATTCCAACTGCTTGCGGCACTTGTAATGGTAGTGGTGGTAAAGAAGGAGAAAAGCCAGTTGAATGTGGTAATTGTAGAGGTTCTGGAAAAGTTCGCGCTCAGCAAGGATTCTTTATTGTTGAGAGAACTTGCGGAGGCTGCGCTGGAACTGGTCAGGTAATTAAAAATCCTTGTAAGACTTGCTCTGGTGAAGGTAGAGTTAATAAGGAAAAAACTCTATCAGTAAAAATTCCTGCAGGAATTGAAGAAGGTAATAAAATTAGACTTGTGGGTGAGGGTGAAGCTGGTGCAAGAGGTGGGCAAGCAGGAGATTTATATGTTTTTATCAATATTCGTAAACATCAATTCTTTACACGTAAAGGAGATGATGTTCATTTTGAAGTGCCAATAAAATTTACAACTGCGGCGCTTGGAGGTTCTGTTGAAATTCCTACAATTGATGGCACCAAAGCAAAATTACAAATTCCTGAAGGAGCGCAAAGTGGCAGTCAATATCGCTTAAAATCAAAAGGAATGACGGTGATGAATTCAGGTGGTAGAAGAGGTGATATGTATGTTAAAATTGAAATTGAAACTCCAGTAAAACTTTCTGTTGAGGAAAGAGAATTATTGCAAAAGCTTGATGTTTTGATGCAAAAAAAATCAAGCAATCCAAAATCAGAAAGTTTTTTTAAGAAGGTGACTGATTTGTTTTCTTAGATTTTATTTTAGACTTCTTCACTTTGATATTTTTCTTCAAAGCAGCATGAATATTGACTTTCTTCAACACTAATAAATCAATATTTTTACCTTCAATCTTAAAAGTTTGATTTTTGGTAATTGCAAAATGATTACCGTTAAGAGCAGATTTTTTACCGTAAAATTCAGTTTTGTCCCTTGGCATAGCAAATCTAATATGATGATTAAACAGGTCATTTGGCTCATTGCTATAAACCACCATATTGCCAATTATTTCTTCAACTGTAATTGATGAATCAAGTGAGATATTTTTTTCTATTAAAAATTCTTGCGCTTCTTTTATTTTCAAATCACCAATGCTAACGGCATAAATAATTCCTGATAATCCTTGCTCTATCCACATTTCTTTATAGCCATGAGCCTTTGCGGTTGCAAGGTTGTTATTCTTTATATCAATAATTTTATTTTTGTAATTTTTAACTTCTTTAGAGATATTATCAAAATCAGTTACGCACTGATTTATTTGATTTTTTACATCTTGAGGAGTTGATTTATATTTTAGTAACAAGCCACTTATTGTTGTAGTGCCGCTGGTTTTTATAATATTATTACGAGCCTTGAAATGTGTTTCTAAAACCTCTTCAGCAAAGTGATAATTTGAAGATAACATTTTATCTTTTATTTCTACAATTAATGGACATCTCATCTCATTAATCATATTTTCAAATCCTTGATTGATAGCTATTTGATTGGTTTCAGTAATGTTTCGATTATTTGCTAAAAATAATTTATCACATTCAGTAAAAGTTTTTTCTAAACTGGAATTAAGTTCTACTGCTTTATCTCTAACTTTAAAATAATTTTCACTTTTTAGAAAATAATCTTCGTTGTTTTTTTCACCATTCCAATTAACGCTTCTGCATATTGTAAAAGCTTTTTCTTTGAGAAGTTTAAGGCGTTTTTCTTTGTTGAAATAGACGCAGGAAGTTGTTAGGAGTAAAGAGATTGTGAGTAATAATTTTATGATAATTCTGTGATAAATCATTGAATTATTTTTTTGTTTTTTGTCTTTTTGCTGGTTGAGATTGTCGAAACCAAGAAAAGACAAAAATAATTTTATCCTTGGTTTGTCACAAGCTCAACCAGC
>JAGWYT010000053.1 GCA_018969185.1 Rickettsiales bacterium
TTTTTTCGTGGTTTCGACAAGCTCAACCGACGAAAAAATATACTAAACACAAATATTACTTAAACAGCTTAGCGAAATTTCTTCTCTTTCTATTTTTCCAGAAGCCACGATGGTAAGCGTCTGATGCAAGAAGTGGTAAAACAGAAGTTGCTTCAGCATAAACCATTTGTTCATAAGTAGTATCAACCTTACCCCAAGAACAAGCTTCTTTTAAAGTTGAAGAAGAACATGCTCCGTCACGTGAATCAGCAACAGTGATTTGTACTGCATATTTATGCATTTCAACATCTTTAACACCAAGAATTTCAGCGCATACCACAGTATCTTGCACGAAATTTTTTGGCACACCACCACCAATCATTAATAAACCTGTGGTTCCAGCTTTAATTTTAATGTCGGTTAATTCTTTAAAATCAGCAATTGAGTCAATTGTCATGTGCTTTTTAGGGTTTTTTACTTGATGTAATACAAGTCCAAAACCAGCTGAAGAATCAGTGAAAGCAGGGCAGAAAATTGGCACATTATAATCATATGCTAATTCAATTAATGACTCTTTTTTCTTCGCGTGCTTTTTCAAATATTTTCCCATTTCCCATATAAACTCACGAGATGAGTAAGGACGTGCTTCCAAAGAATTTGCGATTTTGAAAATTGTGTGGTCGCAATTTTGCAAATCTCTTTCGTCAATATAAGTATCGTAAATTCTATCGATATAATTTTTACGTAAAAATTTATCATCAATAAATGGCGTGCCTTGATAATGCTTGAAACCCAAAGCTTCAAAGAAATCCATGTCAACAATTGAAGCACCAGTTGCAACAATTGCATCAACCATACCAAATTTAATCATGTCTGCATAAACCTTCATACAACCACCAGCAGAAGTTGAACCCGCAAGAGTTAAAATAGTTGAGCAAGATTTATCTTTTAACATATTGTTAAAAATCTGCGTTGCTCTTGCTAAATCACGTGACGTGAAAGACATGTGATCCATTGAATCAATAATCTTACGTGCATCAAATGAAGTGATATCAATGTGCTTAACTTGTCTTTTTAAAAGTTCTTTTTTAGTAACCATTTTATTTATTGATTTGATTTTTATAACTTGGCCAAATTACTGCTTGCGCAACTATAACATTCTGACCATTAAAAGTTGCCGCTGGTGAACCATATAGCTCATAACCAATTTTTAAAGCCTCAGAAATTCTTTCACAAAATTTACGATCATCCGGCCCCGTTAAAAGACGGTAGATCGGCAGACCATCAGGAGGAGTATCTATCATAAATTATTACTTTACAAAAGATTTACGTGAAGGTCTTTTTCTTTTTTCAGATTGTTTTTCTTTATACATTGAAACTAAAGGCTCATCACTAACTTCAATTTGTAAATTGTAATTAAAGCCATTGAATTCAGTTCTAATACTTCTTGAATAAGCACCAAGCTGTCCAATTTCAATATAATCACCTTCAGCAATATCTTCAGGCAAATAGAAAGGGCCTTTCATTTCGTCAAGTGAATCACAAGTTGGACCGTAGAATCCAAAAGGTTCAAGATTAGCTGAAAATTCAGGTTTATTTTCATCTCTAATAACTTTTGTAGGATAAATAAATCCTGGAACACCAGCATCAAATAAGCCACCATAAGTTCCATCATTTATGTAAAGCATATTTTGTTTTCTTCCTTCAACTCGAACAACAAGAGATCCTGATTCAGCAACCAAAGCTCTTCCCGGTTCACACCAAAGTTGACATTTTCTGTTTAAACCCATTTGGTTAATTGCATCAAAAATCTCATCAAAATAAGAACGCATATCAAGTGGAATCATTCCAGGATATGAAGAAGGGAAGCCACCACCAATATCAAGAACATCAATTTCAACGTGAGCCTGTTCAAGAACTTCTTTAGTAATCATCATAGCGTTACGATACTGAGTTGGTTCCATGCATTGTGAACCAACATGGAAACAAATTCCAAATCTTTTCGCAACTGATCGTGTTTTTCTAACTAAAGAAGTTGCTTCACTTGGTAAAATGCCAAATTTTCCTGATAAATCAATTACAGCATGAGAATTAGGAATTGCTAAACGAACATGTAAACCAAGATCTTTTGCGTCATTTGTAACTTCAAGAATTTTTTCAAGCTCATCAAAAGAGTCCAAAGAAAAATCACGAATTCCATAGTTAAAATAAGCTTCATGAATTGCTTCACGTGATTTTATTGGATGCATGAAATACATTTTTGCAGAATCACCAAATAACTCATTAACAAGTTTTATTTCTGGAAAAGAGGCAACATCAAAATGCTTAACACCTGCATCATGTAAATACTCTAGAACAGCAACATCAGGATTACTTTTTACTGAATATAATACATCGCTTGCAAATCTGCTGCTTTTAAAATTGGATAAAAACCAACTCGCCGCACGTTTAATTGAATTTGGTCTAATACAATAAGTTGGAATCGCCGGTTTAATTTTTAAAATTTCCTGACAAACTGTATTGTAACTTTGTTTATTTTCTGAGTCTTTTTTTGAAGCAACAGAAGCGTTCAATCTCTGATCCAATTTTTGGTCAGATTTCTGTGTATTTTTTTTGCCAAAATTTAAATAATGAACTTTTGAATTTCCTTCCGGATCGTAGTCTTGTTCTTGCTCCATTTCTAGTATCGCTCCCTAAATTAAGTAGATAAAAATAGTAAAAAAAACTTACTTAATTTGACCCAAGGTTGGCGTGCTTTCGCAACGGTTTTTCTTAGACAAATTTTTTAAAAGAGGCGGCAAATTAATTTCTATTTTTTATTTGTAAATAAAAAATTTAATTTTTTTAACTTGCAGCTGTTTTTAACGAAAAAAATTTTTCAATTTTTTTAAGAAAATTTACTCAAAAAAAATCAGAAAAATTTTGAAGCGAATTCACTTGATAAAAACATAAATATTTTTAGCAAGAGTTTTTTCTAATTATATACCAAAAAACACGTCATGCCGGACAAACATTTTCTTAGTCAGCTTGCCTGACTTAGAAAATGTAGATCCGGTATCCATGGTTGTTATGGATTGCGAATGAAGTATTTCTAAGAATTGCGTTGCAATTCTAGAAATACTAGCTACGCAATGACTTAGTTGGTCATGCTACGCAATGACTGCTACATATAAAACTTATTTAGAAACTTATCTGCTTCATCATTCATAAGATGTGGCAATAAAGACGAGATTTTAGCATTCAACTTCTCAAGCATCTTAAATTCTTCCTTCGTGAAATTTTGTAAAACATAATCTGCAGTTTCAATTGCACTATTTTCTGGCCTGCCTAAACCAAGCCTAAGTCTCATATAATTTTTACCAACCATTTCATCAATTGACTTCAAACCATTATGACCACCACTTCCACCACCAGTTTTGACTTTTAATTTGGCAAAAGCCAAATCAACGTCATCATGTAAAACTATAATATTTTTAAGAGGAATTTTGTAAAAATTTGCCACTTCCAAAACTGCTATTCCAGAACGATTCATAAAGGTTTGTGGCTTTATAGATATAACTTTTTTACTATCAATTTCACCAGAGAAAATTTCACTATGAAATTTCTTAGAAATATTTTTTAAATGATAATCTAAAATAATTTGATCAAGAAGAAGAAAACCGAAATTATGACGGGTTTTCTCATATTCAGATCCAATATTTCCAAGTCCAACTAAAAGATGCATATTTAAAAATGATTTATAATGTTTATTACCTTTTTTAAAATTGGTGGTTATTTTAACAAGTATTATTTATCGACAAGAATTAATTCATGCATCAAATTCTAAAATTTCTTACATTATCAATTCTAGCTCTTCTATTCTCCTGCCAAACCACAACTAAGGAACTTTACATAATTTCTAATTTTAAAAACATTCAAGAATTAGAAAGACAAGATCACAAATTTTGTTCCTCACTAAATCTTGATGGCGCAAAAATTTTTAATATTAAAAGTGAGCTTTACTGGCGCTGCCGTCTTTCTCTTGCAAAATATAAGTTAGAAACAACAACTGATCAAAAAACTAATTTCCAGATTAATGATTTAGTAACAAAAATTTCTTTTAATTTATCTGAACTAGGAGAGCCAGAATTTATCAAGGAAATTGGTAAGCTCTCAGATCATCAACATAAACAATGTTTGCGGATGGGCTCTAATCCTGACACTTTAGATCAAAGTGCAATTGATGATTATTTTTTATGTCGCAAAAGATTAATTGATGATTACGAACTTGATCCAGCGTTTGGTAATGTTGATTACCTAAAATATCCAAATCACACTTATGATGTAGATTTTGTGGTTGATAGAAGGCTTGCTGAAGAAAAAGCAAAAGTTAAAGCAGCAGGTGAAAAATATCCACCTTGTGCTAAATATAATTTAAGAAAAGAAAATTTTAAAAGATGTTCTGTAGCGCTTGATAATTCGCGCTCTTGCATGCTTCAAATTAATAAAAAGAAATTAAAAAAAGAAGCTGTTGAGAAAACAATTTGTCAAAAACAATCCTATGTTGAATTCCCCGATTCATTTCTTGAAGAGCAAGATAATAAAGAACTTCAAATCAAGGAAATTAGGACTAATGCCGATGTTTATAATCAAAATAATTTCGATTCTCTTGGAATAAATGAAATAGATGTAAAAAAATTCCAATCACAAAAAGATGATGAGAAAGAAAAAAAGGAAAAAAAAGATATTAACTCTAAGAAAAGTCTTTATAGCAAGACTGATTTGACAAGACTAAGACAGAAATATATTCAGGCCTGTCACAAGGAAGTTGATATTGCTCTTGATAAATATGTAAGTTCTTTACAACAAGAATGCGAAGAAATGAAGAAGTTTGAAGAGTTGGATGAGTAACAGATAAACCCCCTTGAAAAAGGGCAGTGTTAACTTAGTATTGCTTATTAAAAAATAACATTAGCGTTAAATCTAGCATTTCAAGGGTTTTAGAAAATCTTTTGGTTCTTCTATTAAACCTAGCTAGATTATCTCTGATGCTGCTAT
>JAGWYT010000002.1 GCA_018969185.1 Rickettsiales bacterium
ATCTGGTAGAATTACAATGATGACAAACTATTTTATTTTTACTCATTCTTTCTCCTGATTTGTTATTAACAAATCATATATTGAAAGTAAATCTATAAATAACAATACTAAGTTAACACTGCCTTTAAAAAAGGGGGTTGGCATAGCAAATTCTTTTTCAAAGAGGATTTTTAAAGGCAATCAAATGCTTAAACACTTCTTCTAAATCAGGCTGATTGGTTGAAATATCCTTAACTTGAATATTATTATTAACGATAATTTTAAGTATATTATCTACAGCCACTTTGCCTGAATCATAAGTGATAGAAAATTTATTTTTATTTAAAATTTTCACATCCAAATCATTAAATAATTTTTCAACTGAAGAAGAATCGTCGCAAGCAACAATCAATTCCTTGTTCTTCATTAAATTCATCAAATTTTCTTTGCGATCATGCGCAATAACTTGTCCACGATTGATAATTGCAATTTCATCACATAATTCTTCTGCTTCTTCAAGATAATGAGTTGTAAGCAAAATTGTCACTCCCATTTTGTTAAGATTTTTAACATATTGCCAAAGCTGATTGCGCAACTCAACATCAACTCCTGCAGTTGGTTCATCAAGTATTAGAACTTCCGGACTATGTACCAAAGCCTTAGCAACCAAAAGACGACGTCTCATTCCACCAGAAAGACTTCTTGGCGCAGCATGACTTTTATCTTTCAATCCTAAAGCCTCTATAATCTCATCTGTGCGACGATCTGCTTTTTTTATACCATAATAGCCAGCATAGATTTCTAAGGTCTCTCTAACGTTAAAAAACGGATCTATGATCAATTCTTGCGGTACAATCCCAACCTTAAATTTGCTTTGCTGCCCATTTTGGTCAATATCAATATCACAAATCTTCACCTGACCAGAAGTTTTGTTTACTAACCCTGCAATGATATTGATTATAGTTGACTTACCCGCACCATTTGGACCCAAAAGACCAAAAAATGAGCCTTTTTTAATTGTTAGATTAATTGATTTGAGAGCTTCTTTAGCAGGAGATTTAGCGGTTTTCTTATAAGTTTTATTTAGATCTTTTATTTCAATTGCAAGATCAGACATATTAGATAATTCCTTTTTCTTTTAGCAATTCTTGTAATTCACCAGATTGAAACATCTCTTTTACAATATCACAACCACCAATAAATTCACCTTTAACGTAAAGCTGTGGAATTGTTGGCCAATCAGAAAATTCTTTAATTCCTTGTCTAATTTCAGGATCACGTAGCACGTTAACATCAAAGAAATTCACACCTAACTGACTTAGAATATGAGAAACAGCAGCAGAAAATCCGCATTGTGGCATATCCTTCGTGCCTTTCATATATAGCACTACTGCATTATTATCGATGGTTTCTTGAATTTGATTTAGAATGTCTGACATATAATAAATTTAACTATTTTTATTTAACTTCTCGCTGGTTCCCGCGAAGTCTAAACCAAGAGAAGTTAATAAAATCTTATTCTTGGTTTCGACTTCGCGGGAACCAACGAATAAGATTTTATCACGATAACATCAATTAATTAACCATAACATTATTTATCTGATGTTCTCAGCTGCATCGCATGAAGTGCACCGCCAAGAATTTCTTTAAGTGCCGCATTTACTATTTTATGCTGTTCAATTCTTGTTTTTCCAGTAAAAATTTCATCAATTATTTCAACGCTATAATGATCACCATCATCAATTAAGGCTGTAACCTTGATTTGCGCATTTGGAAATGCATCATGCAAAATTTTTTCTAAATCTTTTTTTGGAATGGACATAAAAACTTCTTCTTCTGTCATCCTGAGCTCTACATTCGCTTCTAGCGACTGTGAGCGAAGGATCTCTCTCATCTCATGAGATGTTTCGCCTAGATTTTCTAAAAGAAAATCTAAGGCTCAACATGACACGTTTACTAACCAAAGAAACCACGACGTTTTTTAGGTTCGCGATCTCTATCATCACGATCTCTTCTGTCGTCTCTGCGATCATCGCGTCTATCGTCACGTCTGTCGTCTCTTCTTCTATCGTCTCTACGATCATCACGTCTGTCATCTCTATCTCTACCACCACCTCTTCTGTCAAAAGAACGCTCTTCTCTATCTTCTTGAGGTTTCATTGTAAGAGTATCAGAAATATCTTCACCAGTTTGTTGATTTACACAACGATAGCTAAGTTTCGGACGACCCTTTTTATCAAAGCCAATTACTTTAACTTTAACAATATCGCCTTCATTGATTACATCTTCAACGAAGTCAACACGGTAATCTGCAAGTTCAGAAATGTGAACGAAACCATCGCGATTATTAGAAATGCTCACGAAAGCACCAGCATCAATAACTTTTACGACTGGACCTTCGTAGATATCACCAACTTCAGGTTCAAACACAATATCATTAACCATTGCCACAGCTTTCTTGATTGACTCATTGCTATTAGAGGTGATTTTAACTGTTCCGTCATCTTCAACATCCATAACAACACCAGCAACAGCACAAATTTCTTTAATGACTTTACCACGAGAACCAATTACTTCACGAATCTTCTTCGGAGCAATTTGCATAGTTTCAACTTTTGGCACGTTAACATTTAACTCTGTTCTTGGAGCAGACATTACAGCTAACATTTTATCTAAAATATGAATTCTGCCCGCGTGCGCTTGCTCAAGGGCTTTTTGCATAATTTCAGAATTGATACCATTGATTTTGATATCCATTTGTAGAGAAGTAATACCTTTAGCAGTTCCAGCAACTTTGAAATCCATATCACCAAGATGATCTTCATCACCCATGATATCAGAAAGGATTGCGTAATTATTGCCTTCTTTAATCAACCCCATTGCAATTCCAGAAACTGGAGCAGAGATTGGAACGCCGGCATCCATCAATGCTAGAGAACCACCGCATACACTCGCCATTGAAGAAGAACCATTAGATTCAGTAATTTCTGAAACAACTCTAGTTACGTAAGAGAAGTTTTCGTTATTGCTTGGGAATACTGGATTCAAAGCACGCCATGCCAATTTACCATGACCAATTTCTCTTCTACCTGGAGATTTTAATTGACCAGTTTCACCAACTGAATATGGAGGGAAATTATAATGTAACATGAAATTTTCTTTACCCATACCATCTAAACCTTCAACCATTTGTTCATCTTTATTTGAACCAAGAGTTGTAACAACCAAAGCTTGAGTTTCACCACGAGTGAAAAGTGCTGAACCATGAACTTGTGGTAATAAACCAACTTCAATCTCAATTTGTCTAACTTGATCAAGCTTACGGCCATCAATTCTGCTGCTATTTTTTAAAATATCATTACGCACAATTTCTTTTTCTAAATATTTGAAAATTGAGCCAACTTTATTTTTAGAAACTCCTGCTTCTTCATTAACAAATTTAGCTTCAAGATCAGCTTTAATTGCTGCTAAATCTGCAGCTCTTTCTTGCTTTTGTGTTTTCTTGAAAGCCACAATTAATCTATCACCAATGAAGGTAGTCATATCATTTTTCAAAGCTGCGTTATCTTCTTTTGCAACTTCAATTTTCTTTTTACCAGATGCTGCTGCAAATTCATTGATCATATCAATTACTGGCTGGAATTGCGCGTGAGCGAAGTTAACCGCATCAAGCATTTGTGCTTCACTTAATTCTTTTGCTTCAGATTCAATCATTAAAACTGAAGATTTAGTACCAGCAACAACAAGGTCTAATGCACTATTTTTAATTTCTTCATTGCTTGGGTTAGTAACAAATTGACCATCAACTAAACCAACTCTAATACCAGCAACTGCTTCTAAAAATGGAGCTTCAGAAATTGTCAAAGCCGCAGAAGCACCAACTAAAGCAACAATATCAGGCGTGCAAGTTGGATCATAAGAAAGAACGGTACAAACCACATTCACTTCATTATAAAAATTTTCTGGGAAAAGTGGTCTGATAGGACGGTCAATCAATCTTGAAGTAAGAGTTGCGGCATCAGAAGGTTTAGCTTCTCTTTTGAAAAAACCACCAGGAATTTTTCCTGCAGCGTAAGATTTTTCTAAATAATTAACAGTTAGAGGGAAGAAATCAGCACCTTCCGCAGCTTTACTTGCAACAGTAACTGCACAAAGAACTGTAGTATTTCCCATTTTAGCAACAACTGAACCACTAGCTTGACGAGCAATTTTACCAGTCTCTAAAGACAAGGTTTTGCCATTCCAATTAATTTCTTTTTTTACAATATTAAACATTTTTCATCTTTATTAAATTAAGCCATAAGGATCATACGCCTTAGAGCAACAACATTAGGCACTGCTAGTTAAAAATTTTCTAAAAAATTGATACAAAAAATTAGCTAACAGTGTCTACCAAAAAACAGCTTTTACTATTTTCTAATATCTAATTTTTTGATAAGACCTTCGTAGCGTTCAACTGATTTAGCTTTTAGGTAATCAAGTAAACTTCTTCTTCTGCTAACCAAAATTAATAAACCTCTTCTTGAAGAAAAGTCACTTTTGTGAACTTTAAGATGTTCAGTAAGATTATTGATTTGCTTTGTTATAACAGCACATTGCACTTCAACTGAACCAGTATCCTGCTTGCCTTTAGCACCAGATTTTGCGAATTCTTTTATTACTTCTTGTTTTGATTTTTTAAGAACAGACATTCTTTATTCCTTATCATTAATTAAAAACATTAACTGGCTTGAGCAAGCTGTTTTTAAGCGTTGCAAGACCAATTAAATCACCATTATTGACAACACGAACAATACTTTGTGACGTTTTAGAAACATAATTTAAATCCGAAGATGGATAGTCTGAAACTAACTTTTCTATTATAATAATCTGACCATTTTTAAACCTAGAAGCATCTAGATCATCTAACCTGATTTCAATCATGAAATCCAAGACATCGTGCAAAGAGAGCATCGAGCCATCAAAAAAACCACCGCTATAATTAACTGACGATTTTAACTTAGCAAGCGAAATTCTTTTATTATAGCAAAATTTTCCAACTTGCAGTCTTTTTAAAGTTGAAACATAACCACAAACTTGCAGTTTCTCACATAAATCACGCGCGAAAGAACGCACATAAGTTCCTTTTGAACAACTAATTTCAAAATCCGCAAATTCTTCATTATTAATAATTAATTTTGCCAAAAAAATATTTACTTCTCTTTCTTTCATCTCAAATTCTACACCTTCGCGAGCCAGATTATAAGCTCTTTTCCCATCAATTTTTATCGCTGAAAAACGTGAAGGGGTTTGCTTTATTTGACCAATCATTTTTGGTAAAACAGAAATAATATCTGACATATTTGGTCTTGCTATGCTTGACTTCGTAACCTTTCCTTCAATATCATCTGTATCACGAAATTCTCCCCAAGTAATACGAAAAAAATATTTTTTATTAGCATCAGAAATATATTGCGCCGCTTTAGTTGCTTTATTTAAAGCAATTGGCAGCACTCCTGATGCAAATGGATCAAGAGTTCCGCCATGTCCAACTTTTTTTGCCCCAGTAATTTTTTTTACAATTGCTACAACTTTAGCTGAAGAATAGCCAATTGGTTTGTCGATGTTGAGCCAGAGATTTTGTTGAGAGAGATTTGTCATAACTCGAATTTGGCTGTAAGGAGTTAAACTTTATTAAAAACCCGCTTTTGCAAAAAAATGCGAGGGCTTCACCTAAAAAGCGAATCGCTTTTTTTAACGGCTACACTTATTTTTTATGAGTGGAGTGTATTAAACATACATGACCGAAATAAAAAATAAAAATAACGAAGCAGTTTGAAGCAAAAGTTAGGGTTTTTAAAAAGTTTAAACGGCGTTAGCACCAGATATGATATCGATCAACTCCTTCGTAATATTCGCCTGACGCGTCCTATTATAAACCAGAGTAAGATTCTTAATCATCTTAGAAGCATTGTTAGTTGCAGCTTCCATTGCCGCCATTCTGGCACCTTGTTCAGAGGCGCTATTTTCTAAAAGATTATTATAAATTTGGACAGCTAAATTTCTTGGTAGTAAATCATTTAAAATATCTTCCTGACTTGGTTCATATTCAACCGGAGACTCCGAAACAACCACGTCTTGAGATTTAGAATTTTTAACTTGCACAGGAATTAACTGGCTGCAAATTTGCTCTTGCGCAATTGCTGATTTGAACTTGCTGTAAATAACTTCACAAACATCAAATTCATTATTATTATAACGCTCAACCAAATTTTGCGACAATTCTTGAGCAACCTTATAATCAATAACATTTTTGAAAATGCCAAAAACACGATCAACCATTTTATGTTCATATAGGCCTTTTAACTGCTCATAGGCCTTTCTACCAACACAAATAATTTTAACGCTGTGTCCTTCTGCAACCAAATCACGAATGCGATTTTTTGCTAATTTTACAGTAGCACTGTTTAAACCGCCGCACAAACCACGATCAGAAGACAAAATCAATAATAAGTGAGTTTCTTTTTTACCTTTACCGGTAAGAAGAGGAAATTTATCACTTAAATTTTCACGCATTCCAACTTCAGAAGCTAAATTTACTACCATTTCCTGAACTTTTCCAGCGAAAGGTCTTGAAGCTTCTACTGCTTGTTTAGCTTTCTTCAAGCGCGATGCCGCAACCATTTTCATGGCTTTAGTCATCTTCTGCGTCGATTTTACCGACTTAATTCTAAGTTTAAGCGTTTTTAAATTAGCCATAATTACTTTAAAACAATGGATACCGGACAAACAATTTCTAAGTTGGCAAGCCAACTAAGAAACTGTTTGTCCAACATGACGTATTCTATTATTGATGCGATAATCTATCGTTAAGCCCAGCATGATCAAAGCTTGTTGCTGGAGCATGGTTTAAAAAGATTTCTAAGAAATCTTCAATAGCTTTTTTCAATCTTGCTTCAACTTCTTCAGAGATTTTTTTATCTTTTTTGATTGATTCTAAAATATCTGGATTTTTAGCTTTTAATTTACGAATAAATTCTTTTTCAAAAGCTACAACTTCTTTAACTGGAACTTTATCTAAATAACCTTTTACACCAGCGTAAATTGCAACAACTTGCTCTTCAACCGCAATTGGAGTATATTGTTCTTGTTTCAAAAGTTCAGTTAATTTACGACCTTTATCAAGCAATTTTTGTGTTGAAGCATCTAAGTCAGAACCAAATTGAGCGAAGGCTTCAAGTTCGCGGAACTGTGCCAAGTCAAGCTTGATTGTTCCAGCAACTTGTTTCATCGCTTTAGTTTGTGCAGCAGAACCAACACGTGAAACTGAAAGACCAACGTTAACCGCAGGTTTAATACCCTTATAGAATAATTCAGTTTCTAAGAAAATTTGTCCGTCAGTAATTGAAATTACGTTAGTTGGGATATATGCAGATACGTCACCAGCTTGAGTTTCAATGATTGGAAGCGCAGTTAGAGAACCGCCACCTAAAGCATAAGACATTTTAGCAGCGCGTTCTAATAAACGAGAGTGAACGTAAAATACGTCACCAGGGTAAGCTTCGCGTCCCGGTGGGCGACGTAATAGAAGTGACATCTCACGATAAGCAACTGCATGTTTACTTAAGTCATCATAAGCAACCAAAGCGTGCATAGAATTATCACGGAAATATTCACCAACTGTACAACCAGTGTAAGGAGCGAAGAATTGTAAAGCTGAGCTTTCAGAAGCAGTTGCAGAAACCACAACTGAATATTTCATTGCACCAGCATCTTCTAAAGTTTTAACGATTTGCGCAACTGTAGATCTTTTTTGACCAATCGCTACGTAAATACAGAACAACTTTTCTTTATCATTATTTTCATTATGAGCTTTTGCTTGATTGATGAAAGTATCAATAACAATCGCTGTTTTACCAGTTTGACGGTCACCAATGATCAATTCTCTTTGTCCACGACCAACAGGAATCAAGCTGTCAATTGCTTTAATACCAGTTTGCATTGGCTCACCAACTGATTGACGAGCAACAATTCCTGGAGCTTTAATTTCAACACGACGATACTCAACATCTTTTAATTCACCTTTACCGTCAATTGGGTTTCCTAAAGCGTCAATCACACGTCCAAGAAGACCTTTTCCAACTGGAACTTCAACAATTTTACCAGTTCTTTTTACGTCAGAACCTTCTTTGATTTTTTGGGCATCACCGAAAACTACAATACCAACATTGTCAGCTTCAAGGTTAAGCGCCATTCCTTTAACGCCAGATTCAAATTCAACAAGTTCACCAGCTTGAACATTATCAAGACCATAAACTGTGGCAATTCCATCACCAATTTTAACAACTTCGCCAATTTCTTTTAACTCAGCGGAAGTTCTGAAATTCTCGATTTTCTTCTGCAAAATATTGGAAAATTCTTCTACTCTAAATTCCATGATTTTTACTAATTACGTTAATATTGTAGCTGTTTAAACCAGCTCTTGTTTTAAGTTAAAAATTTGATTTTTCAAACTAGCATCAATTACATCAGAACCAATTCTAATTTGAAAACCACCAAGAATTTTTGGATTAACAGTTTCTTTTATTTCAACTGTTTTACCCAAATATTTTTTTTCTATTATTGCTTTGATTTTGCTTAGCTGATCATTGTCAGATTTAGTTGCAAAAACCACTTCTGCTTTAAGAACATTTTTATGTTTTTTTAGCAAAGATTCAAATTCTTGACTAATTTCTAAAAACAGGTTAAGCCTTTTATTTGCCGCAACCGTCAATAAAAAATCAGCAACAATTTTTTCGAAAGAAAATTTTGCTAAAATTTCTTCCATAATTTTTACTAAATCAGCTTTAGAGATTACAGGATTTTGCAATTCGTGAGCAAAATCTTCACTGAAACTCTTTTTAAATAATTCCAAAGTTGCTGCTGTCTTATCAATCACATTATGCTTTTTAGCAAGCAAAAACAAGGATTTAGCGTAATTTCTAGCAGCGGCAGAAACTCTCAACATTTTTTATTAAATTTATTAAATAACATGCATGAAATTCACCAAGGGGCGGGCATAATAGTTTAAAACAAATAAAAAGCAACTACCTATTAACCGGGTCATTATTCTCTATAACTTCAAATGAAGTCATGGCTTCATCATCAATATTTTGTCTTGTTGCAATATGAAATAAAGCATCTCCCTGATTAGTCATCGGCAATTTAGACGTGCCAATTATAACACCTCCGGCATTAGCTCTGACTAAACATTTATGATCACCAAATGGATTAGAGATTTCCCCTAAAATTTCTCCTTTTTTGACAATTGTTCCTAATTTTTGACGAGGAGTATGAATGCCACTTCTTGAAGCGCGCACCCAATAGCTTGAATTAGCAATAAAAGTTTTTTTCTTGAATACTTCACACACCTCAGATTCAATCATGCCAATCTCACGCATGAAATTCAGAATTCCCGCAACTCCAATTTTAATCACTGTTTCATCAAAGCGTAAAGCCTCACCGCCTTCATAAAGAAGCATTGGAATATTACGTCTTGAAACCGCCTCTCTTAATGATCCATCACGTAAATTAGAATTAATTATTACAGGAGCTCCAAAAGCTTTTGCTAAATTTAGGGTTGTAAAATCATTAAGATTGGCTCTGATTTGTGGATAATTATCACGATGAAACGCACCAGTATGAAGATCAATTCCATAATCAGATTTCATCACAACTTCATTCATAAATTTATAAGCAATTTGCGAAGTCATTGAGCCATTTTTTAAGCCTGGAAAACAACGGTTTAAATCTCTGCGATCAGGTAAATAACGGGAGCGATCATTAAAACCAAAAATATTTACAATTGGAATTGCAATTAAAGTACCACAAATATTCTTGATTGCTGGTGATTTTAAAACTCTTTTTACAATTTCAATTCCATTGATTTCATCACCATGAATTGTTGAAGAAATAAAAAGAGTTGGACCATCTTTTTTACCACGCACCACTTCAAGTGGAATTTTTACATCTGTAAAATCATAAATTGCACCGACGTCAATATTGATGCGCTTACGCTCACCATGTTTAATTTCAATATTATCAATAATGAATTCTGATTTTTTAATCATTATTTTTTATTACAAAATGCGTAAGATAAAATTTTATAGCATAATTTTGCCGCTAAAAAATCACAAGAATGTAAGAATTTATTTGGCGCTAATTCAACAACATCAGCTCCAACAAAATGTGAAATTTTACTTGCTTCGCGAATAATATCTAAAGCGTCTTCCCACATCATTCCACCCGGTTCTGGCGTTCCTGTTGCTTGCATCAAACTTGAATCAAAACCATCTAAATCAAAAGTCACAAAAACTGGTCTGCCTTTAAGAGGTGCAACAATTTTCTTTGGATCCCATTTTCTTTTATCTTTCGCAAAGTGAATTGTAATGCGCTTTTTATTCGCCTCTAAATAAGGAATTTCGCCAGCAGAAATATTTCTAATTCCACAAGAAATTAATGTAGAAATTGGATTATCCATCACACGGCGAAGCGCCGCAGCATGTGAAAAATGCTCACCATCATAACCATCACGCAAATCAGCATGAGCATCAAAATGTAAAATTGCCAAGTCCGGATATTTTTTTACAAAAGGACGAATTGAACCTGCTGTAATTGAATGCTCACCACCAAGAATTAAAGGAAATTTTCCTGCATCTAAAATTTTTGCCGTTATTTTTTCTAATTGTTTTAGTGCATTTGGAACGGAAGAACGATCAATCTTCATCTCTTTCATGGTTGCAACACCATATTTTCTGAAAGGTTCACACCAAAATTCTTCATCAAACAATTCAACTTGTTGCGATGCTTTGATAATTGCCTTCGGACCTTTGGTAGTGCCACCACCATAGCTTACAGATTTTTCAAGACCAAAAGGTATAACAACAACCTTCGCATCATCTATTGATTTTAAATATTTATCCTCAACACCCAGAAAGCCTGATTTTTGGGGCATTAAATCCAATTTCTCAACCTTGGGATTTTTTACTGCTTTTTTCATTATTTCAAGTTCACTTAAATTAAATATTTGTTGCGAATGCACGACTTCACGTCGTGCGAAGCAACTCAATTTCCTCTAGATTAAATGCCAAAGGCATTTAATCTAAAATATTTACATGCCCCATCTTACGACCAGCCTTAACTTCTGCCTTACCATAAAGATGAATTTTAGCATTTTTATTTTGATAAAATTTTTCTAGATCATTTACTTCATCACCAATTAAATTCTTCATGTAACCTTTTGCATGAAATTTTGTGCTGCCAAGTGGTAAGCCAGAAATCGCCCTTATTAATTGTTCAAATTGCGAAGTGATACAGGCATCCATTGAAAAATGTCCAGAATTGTGGGGACGTGGTGCCAATTCATTTACTAATAATTCGTCTCCCGCAACAAACATTTCAACCGCCAAAATTCCAATTAAATTTAATTCTTGAGCAATTTTTTTAGCAAGCTCTTGTGCCTTTATTTTCAAGTCATCAGAGATTTTTGCTGGATAATGGCTTTCATCTAAAATGCCATTTTTGTGAATATTAGTGAGTGGTTCATAAGCAGCAATTTCGTCATTTTTAGAACGCGCCACCATTACCGAAATTTCCGAATCAAATGGACAAAATTTTTCTAAAATTAATTTCTGATTTTTTACTTGAGAGAAAATATTCTCTAAATTTTCTTCTCCTTTTAAAACAAACTGCCCCTTACCATCATAGCCCATTGTAGCAGTTTTCAAAATTGCTTTTTTGAAATTTTTTTGATTTTTTTCTAAATCTTCAAATGTTTTTATTTCAGCAAAATCAACGGTTCTTGCCCCAATTGAATTTAGGAAAGTTTTTTCTAAAAGACGATTTTGAGTAGTTTTTAAAACATCAACATTTGGATAAACTGGTTTTAGAGAGCTTAGAAACTCAACAGTTTTGGCAGGAATATTTTCAAACTCAAAAGTTGCCACATCAATTAAATCAGCAAATTTTTTAAGAGCTTTTTCGTCAGAATAATCAGCTACAATTATTTTATTAGTGACAAAACTTGCTGGCGAATTTTCAAGATCTGTAAAAACAACTGTTTGAAAACCCATTTTATGCGCAGCAAAACAGGTCATGCGCCCAAGCTGCCCGCCACCAATTATTCCAATTACAGAATTAGTTTTAAGAATTTTTTCTTGATTCAACATCTTACTTAAAATAGCTTAGAAAAAGAAGCATGATAAAATACATTGTAAGCACAATTAATCAATATTTTTATGACACAGAATAAGTTATCAGAAGAATTATTAGAAATCCTTGCCTGCCCTTCATGCAAAGGTGATTTAACTTATGATGAAAAAAATAACGAATTAATTTGCCACAATTCAAAATTGGCTTTTAGAATTGAAGGTGGGATTCCAATAATGTTAATTGATGAAGCAAGAAAAATAGAAGGATAACAACATATGCCACAAAAATTTCAGACTTTAAAAAAAGGTAAAAGATTAAAAAAATCTTCACAAAAATGGCTTCTTCGACAAATTAATGATCCCTTCGTTGAGCGTGCTAGAAATGAAGGCTTAAGAAGCCGCGCTGCTTTTAAAATTATTGAAATTGATAAAAAATTTAAAATTTTTAAGAAAGGAAAAATTGTCGTTGATCTTGGCGCAGCCCCTGGTGGATGGAGTGAATATGCCGTTGGTAAAGTGGGTGAGGGCAATGTAATTGCGCTTGATTTGCTTGAAATGGATTCACTTCCTGGGGTAAAATTTTTTATACAGGATTTTTTAGAAGAGAATGCCGCAGAAAAAGTGATTTCTTTGCTTAAAACCATTCCTCACAATGAACATGGGCTTTGTGACATTGTTCTAACTGACATGGCAGCAAATACCACAGGAAACCACAGCGTTGATCATATGCGTATTATTGCGCTTTTGGAAGAATCATTAGCTTTAGCAGAAAAAATTTTAAAAACGGGTGGATGCTTTGTTGGTAAGATCTTTCAAGGTGGCAGCTCTGATGAAATTTTAAAAAAATTACGTCAGAATTTTTCAATTGTGAAATATTTTAAACCTGACTCTTCAAGAAAAGATTCTTCAGAAACTTATTTAGTGGCGATGGGGTTTAAAACATTTAAAAACGACCGTTAAACTTACCACCACCAACAGTAGGACTTCCCACGACTCTCTTAGGAGCAACATCTTCCATTTCAAAAATTTCATCTTCATCTGATGAGAAGCCATTATCAGAAACAGGAGATGGTATCCGACCTTCTATCTCTTCAATTGAAGATGTAGTTTGGTCATACTCTACTTTTTTAGCCTCTTCCCCTAGCTTTAATATTTCTTGCTGCAGTAAATAGCTTTTGTTAAAATTGTGACCCGCAGCAAAAGAAGCTGGGGGCGACCCTATAAACACTTCAGAGCTATCTGAATCTGGGACAGTTATTTTAGTTGTTGACTCTTCATCTTTTAAATGGTCTTTAGGCTCACCTGAATTTTGTCCATCTACCGATCTAAGCATTAGCGACAAAAGACTTGGCCCTTTAGAAACAGCCACTGGCGTATCTGAGTTTGAAGCTAATAACATTGCTTTAGATTCTTCTTCTCTCTTCCATTGTGCATCCGAGAAAGAAACTGTCTTCTTTTTATCTCCTTTCAACATTTTTAAAATTTAATTAACATTGCCACCAGAAACTAATACCAGAATTTTAGGATTTTTCACATTCTTATTTTCTTGCAAGAATTTTTCAACTCCGGCAATTGTAAGAGCCGAGGTTGGTTCAATTTTTTGATTTAATGTTTCTGATAATTTTTTTTGCCAAAAAATAATTCTCTCTTCAGGAATTTCTAAAACTCCGGCAAACTGTTTTATATATTGAAAACAAATCTCAGAAGTGCCTAGAGTTCTTGCTCCATCAGCAATTGTGTCTGGCGTTTCTTCAAAAGCAACAATTTTTCCTAAACGAAAAGATTCGGCTACATCATTGCCGTTCAAAGGTTCACAAGCAAATATTTTTGCTTTTGGCGATAATTTTTGTGCTGCTAAAAAAGCACCAGCCGCAATTCCACCTCCACCACAAGGAGCAAAAACATAATCAACTTCACCAATTTCATTTAAGCTCTCCAAGGTGCATGTGCCTTGACCACAAATCACTTCCGCATTAGCTGAAGGATGAATAAAAAAATAACCTTCTTTTTGTTTTTCTTCAGATTGCTTATTTACTTCTGATCTTTTCTCAAGCAAAACCACTTCTGCACCCAAATCTTGCGCCGCTTTTATTTTCAAGGGCGAAGCCTTGCTAATCATATAAATTAAAGCTTCAATTCCAAATTGCTTACAAACATAAGCAATTGCTTGAGCATGATTTCCTGAACTTTGCACAACAATTTTTTTAGGAAAATTTCCGTGTTTTTCTTTGTAAGAAAGAACAGCATTAAAAGCCCCACGCGCCTTAAAAGAATTAGTTACTTGCTGATTTTCCATTTTGAAAAAAATCTCTGCCCCAAGTTCTTTATTTAATTCTTTATTAGAAATTAATGGAGTATTTTTAACGTGATTTTTAATTCTTTGATGCGCTTTAGAAACATCATCAAAGCTAGGTTTAAGATTATTCATTTTGCAAATAATTTGGAGATATCTTTGAAAGCCTTTAATTCAAGGGCATTGCCGCTTGGATCACAAAAAAACATTGTTGCTTGTTCACCAACTTCGCCCTTGAAACGAATATAAGGTTCAATAACAAATTTTACATTATGTTTTTTTAAACGATCTGCAAAGTCATGCCACTCTTGCCACAAAAGCACTACACCAAAATGCGGAACTGGCACTCCGTGACCATCAACATGATTAATTATCTTATCTGCATCTTGCGGTTTTGGGCGTAAATGCGTAACAAATTGGTGACCAAAAAAATCCCAGTCAATCCATTTTTCATTTGATCTGCCTTCAGAGAAACCTAAAAATTCACCATAAAATTTACGGGTTTCTTTGAGATCATTTACTGGCATTGCTAAGTGGAAAGGTTGTATATTATTAGTCATCCTTAAATAAATCTCCTTGCTTATATTGATTTTACAGCACCGCTTCCACAGTGGTAATAATATATTTTTGTGCTATTAACTCGTTGTCAAACCCATAGTAAAGCTCCTGCTTTACCCTACACCTTAAAGCATCTCCAGGTCGAACATCTATTTCTCTTTGCTGAAATCGAGACAACCACTTTTCATCTTCAATCTTTGCTAAAATCTTTGTTTTACCATGCCTCAACTCCCACATTGAAACACCAAGATAGTCTGGCTTTTTTATCACTAAATTCATTGGCGCTTCTGGAAATTCTATTTTTTCTTTAGTTAAGAATTCCTCAAATTTTTCTGGCGTCCAATCTATTAATAGGTTAAACTCTAAAGACTCCCCTGATCCTTGTAAATATTGCAATTTATCCTGTTTATCTAAATGATTTTTTGCTGTTGACACATCTTGCATAACATCAACCAAATCGCGAATATCTGGCATTTTGTAATCTGGCAAGTGTCTCACATTTGTTTCTTCTGCAATTTGCTGTATTTTCTTAGATAGAACAAGCAGACTATCTTTATCATTCTGTTTTTCATCTTTATTAAGAAAATCAATCATCAAATATTTTGCTTTTACTAAATACGTGCCAACAATCTGTTTCCAATTCAACTCTTTTAAAACGTTATCATCTATTGATTCCAACTTGCTCTTTAGCCATATTTTTAATGATCCAATTTCAATCTCTTCAAGCATCATTAAGGGAGAGATCCTTGAATCTACAGTGTTACATAAAACTTTATCCATTTTTTCAAAAGCTGAAATCAAAGAAGCACTTGCTTGAAAGACTCTTTGCGGATTGGTTATATTTTTCTTGAAATCTATATATATTGCAAAATCAGCATCCTTCGGCGTGATTGGTTTTTTTGTAGTGATTGCGATAGTCATGATTTATAATTTGTTGATTGGATTGTTACTAACAAAGAAATAAATCCAAGAATTTATAAATCAAATTCTAATTATTTAATTTCAAAAACCGCATCGATTTCAACTGATACACCACGCGGCAATGAGCCAGCTCCAGTTGCCGCTCTTGCGTGTTTTCCTGCATCACCCAAAACTTCCACCATCAAATCAGAAGCTCCATTTGCAACAACTGGATGGTCAATAAAATCAGCATCGCCATTAACAAAAACACCAAGCTTCACACATCTAACCACTTTTTCTAAATCACCATTACAAGCTACTTTTACTTGTGCTAAAATGTTGATGGCGCAAAGTCTTGCCGCTATTTTAGCATCTTCAACTGAAATTTTTGAACCAACTTTACCAACATATTTTACTTCACCATTTTCAATTGGAAGTTGTCCTGAAACAAAAAGTTGATTTCCTGTTTTTACAAAACCAACATAATTAGCAACTGGTGCTGCAGGGCTTGGTAAATTGATTCCAAGTGCTTTTAATTTTTCTTCAATTTTTGACATTTTTACTCCTTAATTTAGTTTTTAAAATTTACATTCCCGAAATTCCAAGCCTTTCAAATAATTCTTGATCTTGCTTAATTTCAGGATTTGCTGTTGTTAATAATTTTTCACCATAAAAAATTGAATTAGCTCCAGCTAAGAAACACAAGGCTTGCGTCTGTTCATTCATATTTTCTCTGCCTGCCGACAAACGAACCACAGATTTTGGCATCATAATTCTAGCAACCGCAATTGTTCTGATAAATTCAAATTGGTCAAGATCAGCAACATTTTCAAGCGGCGTGCCTTTAACTTTAACCAACATATTTATTGGAACTGACTGAGGGTGAGTTGGTAAATTTGCAAGAACAATCAACATTTTAGCACGATCTTCTCTTGTTTCACCCATACCAACAATACCTCCAGAGCAAACATTTAAACCAGCTTCACGCACATTTTTCAAAGTATTTAAACGATCTTCAAAATTTCTGGTTGAAATAATTTCTGAGTAAAATTCTTCTGAAGAATCAATATTATGATTATAGTAATCAAGCCCTGCTTCCTTTAATTTCTTGCTTTGAGAATCAGTTAGCATTCCTAAGGTCATGCAAGTTTCAAGACCAGTTTTTTTCACTTCATCAACAATATTGCAAATTTTTTCAACATCACGATCATGCAAACTTCTCCAAGCAGCACCCATACAAAACCTTGACGCACCTGCTTCTTTAGCTGCTTTAGCAGCTTCCAAGATTTTATCAGTTGCCATTAAAGATTCTTTTCCAAGCCCAGTATCATAATGCGCAGATTGCGGACAATATTTACAATTCTCCGGACAAGAACCAGTTTTAATGCTAAGAAGCGTGCTAATTTGCACAGCATTTGGATTATGATTCGCACGATGAATTTCTGCTGCTTTAAAAATCAAATCATTAAAAGACATAGCAAAAAGCTTCGTTACTTCTTCAACGCTCCAATCATGTTTAGTTTTATCCACAAACATCATATTATGAAGCTCTTTAGCTAGATTATGTATTTTTTTGACGTGTTCTTGCATTAGTCAATTATTTCCAAAGAATTAAACATTTAAATAAGTCGCCCATTTGATCAGAATTAATTAAACGATCAATAGCTGAGTTTATTTCTGCTGATTTTTGTGAATTTACCGCTAATAATTTCGCACGTCTTTCTTCAATTCCAAGCGCCGTTAAAAATTCTTTTTGTGAAATTAAAGAAGAATTTAAATTATGAGTTTTAACAATTTTTACCAAAGAATTAAAATCCACCAAAGCACTAATATCAGACTCTGGTGCATTTTCTAAAACATCAACTTTCTGATGATTCTTTAATGCTTGTAAGGTGTTAACAAATTCATTTTTTACATAACCATAATCAATGTTAATTGCCATTCCACCTTGTCTTTTCAGCAATTCACATAATTGAGACATAAAATTTCTTGCTGACGAACTATATTCAAAAACCGCGCCAACTGGAGCAAGAGAACCTATTTCGCTTTCAACAAATTCATGAGTTTTTTTATCAAAATCAGCAAGTGTAAATTTTTTCTCAAGAATCATTCTCTCACGCCAACCTGATTCTGTAAGAACGAATTGATCTATTGGAAAACAATCAAAAAGTTCATTGCTGATAAAAAAGATTTCTGCATTTGCTAACTTTATCGCCGTCGGTTGAGCGGAGTCGAAACCAGGCGATAAAGGCGATAAATATTTTGAAAAATCATCAAAATTCTCATGCCAATCAACTTTAAAATCAGATAATTTTTTTTGCTGAATTTCTCGTAAAACTGAATTAATTTCAATTATGTGAAAGGTGCTGCGCTCAAGAAAATCAGAAGCTTGCGAAATATTTTTCTGCGCTAGTTTTTTTATAGTGCTTAAAATATCAAAAAATAATGTGCCTTTCCCTGCACCCATTTCAACTAAAGCAATTGGTGATTTTTTTGTTGCAGCAATTTGCAATATGTAAGCGGCAAGAATCTCGCCAAATACCTGACTAATCTCAGGTGCAGTAATAAAATCAGAATTTTTACCAATAGGATTTTTTGTGCGATAATAGCCCGTCTTATCGTCAAATAGGGCATTATGCATGAAATCAGAAATTTTTTGCATATATTTCCTTGATATCGTCATCCTTGAAATTCAAAGCATTTCGAGAAGATTACGCAATTGTTTATGGTCGCCAGTTAAGAAAATTGTGCAATAATTTCAATCCAACCTCACCACTTTTTTCAGGATGAAATTGCACACCAAGTATATTTTCTTTAGCAATAATTGAACTAATTTTAACGCCATGTTCAACATATGCCAATTCATTATTTTCATTTTGGCAATGGAAGTGATAGGAATTCGCAAAATAAAGATGATCTCCTTCTTTTATATCTTTCAGAATAGCGTGTTTGCCTTGTTTTATAATCAGGTTATTCCAACCCATATGTGGAACCTTCAAATCAGAAGTTGCGGGAATTTTTTCTACTTTACCGTTGATAAAACACAATCCTTGATGCTCACCATCTTCATGTCCAACTGACGCCAACACTTGCATACCAACACAAATTCCAAGGAAAGGTTTTTTTTCATTTAAAACCTGTTTTCTTATTTCTTCAATTAAACCATTAACTGATTTAAGACCATTCATACAATCAGCAAAAGCGCCCACTCCCGGCAGAATAAAACGATTGCCTGATTTAATTTCAGAAGGGTTTTTAGAAATTACAATTTCCTGATTTGTTTTGATGCTGTTAAGTGCATTAAATACGGACTCAATATTTCCTGAACCGTAGTCAATTATAATGGTTTTCATGTATGGTTTTTATGTAACAAAATAATGCTCGCGCTTTTTTAACTTTTTTAACTTACGATGTATTTTTGGATTGATAATAGCATCATCAAATTCAAGGTAATCAAGGTATGGCTCTAAATCTCTTATGAAACGCATTTTGGCATTAACCGCATTGCTTCCAAAAATTAGCCCCACAAATTCATAGCCTCTTTTTTTCAAACTTTCCACTAACCAATAATTGGCATTGATAGCAATCATACTTGCAAAAAGTAATTCCAAGAAAATTTTACTACTACCAGTAACGATGCCTTGAGAATCAAGAATAGAGATAAGAATATCTACAATCACTAAAGCCAAAGCTTCTTTCCACATTTTATGATATAAAAACCAGAAGATACTGAAGAAAAAAGCCATCCAGCAAAAACCATCTTTGAAAAGAACTATATCCTCTATCTTACCTTCTTGATTCTTTTTTAAGAGAGTGTTGTAGAGCTTCATGTAATTTTATTAACGTTTGATCTTTGCCTTTAAACTTTTAGAAAAACTCGCTTTTGCAAAAAAGTGCGAGGATTTTGATTTTTTGTACCGCAGCGTATTTAGACATAAGTGAGGACACAAAAAATCAAAATAACGAAGCAATTTGAAGCAAAAGTTAGAGTTTTTAAAAGTTTAAATTATTTTAAAGCAGCTTTAGCTCTCTCAACAATCTTTGCGAAAGATTCTGGTTCTCTAACCGCAAGATCAGCAAGAACTTTACGATCAAGATCAATATTAGCTAATTTTAGACCATTGATAAATTTTGAATAAACTAATCCGTGAGGACGAGTTGCAGCGTTGATTCTTTGAATCCAAAGCCCTCTGATGTCTCTCTTTTTAGCTCTACGGTCGCGGTAAGCGTAACGTAATGCTTTTTCAACTTTTTCAATTGCAACGCGGAAACAATTCTTTGCTCTACCACGATATCCTTTAGCTAATTTTAAGATTTTTTTGTGTCTAGCTTTTTTAGTGACACCTCTTTTTACACGACTCATATTTTTTAAATTTATTTGTTTATTAGAACTTCAAATATCGCCTACATATTAGCGATTATAAGGCATTTTATGCTTTAAAATGCTTTGAGTATGACCCTCAGAAAGAACTGCAGAGCCACGAAGTTGTCTGATTCTTTTTTTGCTTTTCTTGTCCAAATTGTGCCTTTTTCCGGCTTGTTTGTGAACAATTTTTCCTGTTCCGGTAACCTTGAGTCTCTTCTTGGCACCGCTGTTTGTTTTCATTTTTGGCATATTCTTTGTTTATTTAAATTATTATTATGCAAATTCAAAGGTGAAAGCCTTGACCTAAGAACTTCGGTTTTTGCAAAACCAAAATCAATCAATATGATCTGGCTTTCCGGCTGTAGCTCGTAAGAGCGAAAGCTGGTGGGATCAGTAGGACTCGAACCTACGACCAAGACGTTATGAGCATCCTGCTCTAACCAACTGAGCTATAATCCCATAGCAAAAGGGCGCTTAAGACTAAAGGTTAATTGCTTTTTTGCAAGTTAAATTTACTAGATCTCTTTTAAAACTCGCTTTTACAAAGAAATTTCGCTGTTCTTCAATTGCAAGCACCGCAACTTATTTCAACATACGTGAGGAGAGCCACAATTGAAAACAGTAGAAATTTCAAAGTAAAGCTAGAGTTTTGAAAGAGATCTATTTCGCAACAACAACCAAAGCAGGACGAATCAGCCTATCACCAATAGAATAGCCAGCTTGAATCACTTGCAACACATCACCTTCTTTAGCATTTGAACCTTCAGGCGCATCAATTTGAGAAATTGCCTCATGAAAATTATGATCAAATTTTTCATTTAGCGGATAAATTCTTTTTACCTGATTTTTTTCTAAAACTTTTAGCAATTCTTTTTCGGTCATCACAATTGCATCAGCATAATTTTTTATTGCTGGATTTTGTTCAATTTCAGCTTTTGGTGCATTCTCACTTGCTAAAAAGAAATTTTCCGTAACCACAACTAAATCAGAAGCAAAATTAGAAATTGCATATTTTGAAGCTTTCTCAACATCTTCGCGCGATCTTCTTCTAACATTATCAATTTCTGCTAAAGTTCTTAACAATTTATCATTTAAATCCGTAATTTTATTTTCTAATTCAGAAATTTTTTTATTTGCTTCATCAATTGGACTTAGCGGATTTGCTTGCTCTTCAACTTGTTCATTAGATGAATTTTCTTGTAAATTTTTGTCGTTATTTTCTTGCATTACGATTGCTCCCAAATATTTGTTGGTTAATTTTTTCAGAAAGATATGAATCACTTAAGCAATATTCAAGTGGAGAAATTTCATTGCTTTTATTGCTTTAAACTGTTTTAATAGCACCCTTTCCTATAAGTTTAATCACATTTTAAGAATCAAACTATGTCAGATAAAATCCTTGATCAAGCTAATTACTTGGTTCCAATGGTAATTGAACAAACCTCGAAAGGTGAAAGATCTTTTGATATTTATTCACGTCTTTTAAAAGAAAGAATTATATTTTTATCAGGACCGGTTAATGATCAAGTTTCTTCTTTAATTGTAGCGCAGCTGCTTTTCTTAGAATCTGAAGATCCAAAAAAAGACATTTATTTTTACATCAATTCTCCAGGAGGAATTGTTACTTCAGGCCTTGCTATGTATGACACGATGCAATATATCAGACCAGATGTTGCAACACTTTGTATTGGTCAAGCTGCTTCAATGGGTTCGCTTTTACTTTGCGCTGGAACTGCAGGAAAAAGATTTTGCTTACCAAATTCAAGAATAATGATTCACCAGCCATCTGGTGGTTATCAAGGTCAAGCAACTGACATTGAAATTCACGCTCAAGAAACTTTGGCTTTGAAAAGAAGATTAAATGATATCTATGCTAAACACACTGGCCAAAAGCTTTCTATCATTGAAAAGTCCATGGAAAGAGACAATTTTATGTCGCCAGAAAAAGCTAAAGAATTTGGTATAATTGACGAAGTAATTGAAAAAAGAATTGAAAAAAAATCATAATTTATGAGTAAAAAAGATACTGACGCAACTGAACTTTGTTGTTCTTTTTGTGGTAAAAGTCAAAATGAAGTTAAAAAGTTAATCGCTGGCCCAACAGTTTTCATTTGTAATGAATGTATTGGTCTGTGCTCTGACATTTTACGTGAAGACACTAAAAAGTCTCCTTTCAACAAAGGTGGAAGCAATGCTAAACCAACTCCGCACGAGATTGTTAAAATTCTCAATGATTATGTAATTGGGCAAGATTATGCGAAAAAAGTTTTGGCTGTTGCGGTTTACAATCACTATAAAAGAATCAATTACTCAGCTTCAGCAACGGCAGATGGCATTGAATTAAACAAATCAAATATTTTACTAATTGGACCAACTGGTTGTGGTAAAACTTTGCTTGCGCAAACTTTGGCAAGAATTCTGGATGTACCATTTACAACAGCTGATGCCACTTCTTTAACTGAAGCTGGTTATGTTGGTGATGATGTTGAAAATATTATTTCTCGTCTATTACAAGCAGCAAATTTCGATATTGAAAAAACTCAGAAAGGAATTGTCTATATTGACGAAATTGACAAAATCGCTAGAAAATCTGAAGAAGGCGCTCGAAGCCGCGACATTTCAGGCGAAGGCGTGCAACAAGGTTTATTAAAAATTATTGAAGGAACCGTTGCATCAGTTCCAACTCAACCTGGCAAAAAAACTTCACAACAAGAATATGTACAAATTGATACACGCAATATTCTTTTCATTTGTGCTGGTGCATTTTCTGGTCTTGAAAAAATAATCGCTTCACGTGGAAAAGGCTCTTCAATTGGCTTTGGTGCTGATGTTAGAGAAAAAGATGACCATGATAGAAAAGATATTTTTAACCAAGTTGAACCAGAAGATTTAATAAAATTTGGTTTAATTCCTGAACTTGTTGGTAGAATTCCAGTTATTGCTCCACTTGAAGGTTTAACTGAAAAAGACTTGATAAAAATTTTATCTGAACCAAAAAATTCAATTACTAAGCAATATCAAAAATTATTCGCTTTAGATAAAATTGATTTGGCTTTTGATGAAGAATCTATTGAAGCAATTGCTAAAAAAGCAATTGAGAGAAAGACTGGCGCCAGAGGGTTGCGAGCAATTGTTGAGAATATTCTTCTTGAAACAATGTTTGATTCTCCTTCAAAAACCAACATTAAAACTGTTACTGTTTCAAAAGATTCTGTGACAAAAAGTAAACAACCAGAAGTTAAATTGCTTTCAAAAGAAGAAGAAAAAGAAAGAGAAAAAAATTCAGTCTCTGTTGTTGAGCATAAGAGTAACGAAAAGCAAGAGAAGAAGTAATCGCTTTGTCTCATGAGATTGTCACGCTGGCCTGGGTCTCCTGACCCAGTCCAAATGTTCATTCCTTGTAAAATTTAGCATGAATATTAGGACGCGGTCCTAAGACCTCCGTCCTGCAAAAGGTAGCTGATAAATTACCTCTAAGAACTTCTTTTCACCCTAATCTCTAAAGCGTGAAGCCCTTTGTTAAATTCCTCTTTTAATAGTTGATTTATTTTTCGATGAGCATTTACTTTGCTCAAATCTTCTAAAATTTTCGCAGAAATAATAATTTCAAAATGAGTTTCACCACTGCCATTATCTCCTAAATGCCCTTTGTGAAGATAAGAATTATTTTTAACTTCTAAAAATTCAGGATGTAAATTCTCTTTTAACTTTTCTATTATTCTGTCTTTCATTTTTAACATCTGTTAATAACTCTGTTGATAAATTGTTAATAAATTATCACTTATTAACAAAAACTCTTTTTATTATAAAGTTATTAAATTTATTAACATATTTTTAACATTTTTCTTAACTGTTAATTATATGTAAAAACTTATTAACAAGTCTGTTGATAACTTTTACAAAGCTTTTATTATCAATATCTCTCACTGTTACTTAATTGTTAATAAATATGTTGATAAACTTTAATTAACCAATTCACAACACTATAATATTAATTAAAATTAAATGAAAAAATTAAATAATGTTCTTCTAAAAAAAGAGAAATATAAAAATCCTCCAATTTGGATAATGAGACAAGCAGGAAGATATTTACCAGAATATCGTGAAGTTAGATCAAATGTAAAAAACTTTTTAGAACTTTGTTATAATCCAAAATTAGCTTCGGAAGTTACACTGCAGCCAATTAGACGTTTTGATTTTGATGCGGCAATTATTTTTTCAGATATTTTGGTAATTCCAGATGCACTCGGAATAAAAGTTGAATTTGTAAAAAATGAAGGACCAAAACTTGAAGCTTTAAATAGTGAATCAAATCTTAAAAATTTAAAAATTAACAATATTGAAAATCATTTAAATCCAGTATTTGAGGCTTTGAATATTGTTAAATCAAAATTGCCAAAAGAAAAATCTTTAATTGGATTTTCAGGTTCTCCTTGGACTTTAGCAACTTATATTTGCGAAGGGGGTGGCTCAAAGAATTTTGATGTTGTGAAAGAATTAGCAATTAGAGATGAGAATTTTTTTGGTGAGTTAATTGAAATTTTAACGAATAGTATAATAACTTATCTTTTAGCTCAAATAAAGGCTGGAGTTGATGTTGTAAAATTATTTGATTCTTGGGCAGGAGTTTTACCAGAAAAAGAATATCAAAAATGGGTAATAAATCCTAATAAAAAAATTATTGCCGCAATTAGGGCTAAACACCCTGAAATTCCTGTTATTTCTTTTCCAAGGGGCAGTGGTGCTTTATATGAAAATTTTGTAAGACAATGTGCTCCTAACGCAATTGCAATTGATCAAAATTGTCCTATAGATTGGGCGAAGAAAAATTTATCTGAAAATTTAGGCGTTGTGCTGCAAGGAAATTTGGATAATTATCTTTTAGCTTTTGGTTCAAAAGAAGAAATTGAGAAGGAAGTGTTGAGAATTTTAGAAACTTTTAAAGATGAGAATTTTATTTTCAATTTAGGTCATGGAATTTTACCAGAGACGCCAATTGAAAATGTGGAGTTTGTAATGAAATTAATAAAATGAGATATCATAAATTATTATTCATATTACAAGCATCCTTAATATTATTTTTTCTTTCAGCGAAGCCTTCATTTGCTTTGTCATTAACAGAAATAAATTCTAATGCATCGATATATGATATTTCTGATAATATAGATATTTTTATTGATGAGAAACAAAATTTAACAATTGATGAAGTAATAAAAGATGATCTTTTTTCGAAAAATAAAATAGCGAAGAAGAAAAATTACGGCTATGTCAATGGTGCAATATGGCTGAAATTTGAATTGCAAAATTTGGATCAAGAAAATTCCTCATGGGTTTTGGAAGTAGAGTTTTTAGCTTATGATGATATGGTTTTATATCTACCAAAAGAAGATGGTAAATATGAGAGTGTGCGTAGTGATTTATCGATGAAGTTTAACGAAAGACCAATTCCCCACCGTCATTACATGTTTCCTCTCACTTTACAAAAAGGAGAAAATAAAACATTTTATTTACGTGTTATATCAAAAAATATAGCGATATTTCCTCTCAAATTAAGAAGCGCTAAAGATTCTGTTAATAAAATAAAAAATGAATATTATGTATTTGGTCTTTATTACGGAGCTTTTCTAATAATATTTTTATATAATTTTTGTTTGTCATTTGGTCTTAAAGATAAAAGATATTTTGATTATTCTCTTTTTGTTCTTGGTCTTGGTTTGTTTCAATTAGCAATGAATGGTTTCTCATTTGAATTTTTTTGGCCAGAAGATAGCAACAAACAATATCTTGCACCTTTAATAGCTATGAGTTTGTTTGCTCCAATAACAATTAATTTTGTTCGTAGCTTTATAAATACAAAATATTATTGCTCGAAAATTGATAATTATTTATTTGCTACTTATCCACTTACGCCATTGCTGATTGTCTCGGCAATTTTTACTGATCCTTTTGGAATTGTTAATTTTAATTATCCTCTTTTAGGTTCTTTTATCGTTCTTTTTTTACCGATTTCAATATGGTTTATAATGTTGAAATTGGCTAAAAAACCACAAATTAATTCTTCAAAATATTCTTTAGGAATATTTTTAATTTCAGCGATAATTGTTTTCTTCCTTTTTGTTCTGCGTAGAAATTTTATCATTATAAATAATATATTATTTTTACTTATCATTTCGCTAAGCACGATAGCAGCAATTAAAGCAGTTAAACAAGGTTCAAGACAGGCGTATTATTTTTTAATTTCTTGGTCAGTATTTATTTTTGGAGTTTTACTTTTGATATTGCTTGGACTTGGAATTTTGCCTTATAATATTATTACTCAAAATGGCTGGCAGATTGGTGCTGCTTTCTCCGTGGTTTTATTATCTTTTGGTCTTGCTGATAATTTTCGTAGCGAAAGAGTTGCTAAAGAATTAGCACAACAAGAAGCAATTGATAATCTTAAAAAATCTGACTTAGTTAAAGATAATGTTTTGAGCAATGTTACTCATGAATTGAGAACGCCAATAAATGCAATGCTTGGTTTGATTGACCGTGTGGTAAGTGATGATAAAAAAATATCAGAAGAAAGTGTAAGACATCTTAAAATTGCAACTTCAAGTGGCAGAAAACTTAATTTGTTAATCAATGATATATTAACAACATCGCAATTAAAACAGGATAAAATAAAGCTTAACTTGGAGCCAGTTGCAATTTCAATGATAATTCAAAATATATTGAGTGCGATGACCCCACTTGCTTTAGCAAAGGATATTGAATTGATAAATAATTGCCAAAGTGACTTACCAAAAATTAATGCTGATGAGAATAGAATTTATCAGGTTTTTTATAATCTTATTGGCAATGCTATAAAATTTAATAGTCACGGATTTATCGTAATAGAGGCAGAAATAGTTGGTGATGAATTAGCCATATCAGTTAGAGATAGTGGAATTGGAATAGATTTTGACAAGCTAAATGATATTTTTATTTCTTTTGAACAATTACAAAATTCTTTGACCAGAGGTTTTGAAGGAAATGGGCTTGGACTCACTATTGTCAAAAAATTGATAGAGATGCATAATGGCAGAATAGTGGTTGAATCTAAGCCAAATTATGGATCAAAATTTACCTGTTTTTTACCAATAAGTGTTGAGAGTGTTGATAGGAAAAATAAGGAATCTTATTTAATTAAGGTATTTGAAGAAGCGGTTATACCAAATCAGAAATTACCAGAAGTCCGTAAAACAAAGATTAGAAGTGAACCTTTCACAATTTTTGTTATAGATGATGATCCAATTCATAATTATTTGGTGGCAGCACAATTAAAAGGTGAGCTTGGTTATAATATTGTGCAAATTCAAGATCCTAAATTAGCAATGAAGATGATTGAAGAACAAGTGCCAGACTTGATTCTACTTGATGTGATGATGCCTGATATTTCTGGTTTTGAGTTATGTGAAGAAATTCGTAAAAAATATTCAATCCAAAAATTACCGATAATATTTCTGACTGCAAAACAGGAAAGTGATGATATTGTTACTGGTTTTAAAGTTGGTGGAAATGATTACCTGACCAAGCCTTTTTTCAAAGAGGAATTGCAAGCTAGAGTAAGACATCATTTGCAAAGTTTATTGTCAAAAAAGCGCTTGGCATCTTTACAAGATTTTGCAAATCAAATTGGTAATTTTAGTGATAGAAATCAATTGTTTGCTTTTACTTTAGAGATTCTATATCGCAATTGTAATGCCAGTAAAGCAATGTTATTTTACGAATATAAAATGCTTAATGCCTTCTCTCATAAGGAAGGATTGGATTTTGAAATTAATGAAGAGATAAATAATTTATGGCAAGATCGTGGTGATTATAAAATTTTTAAATTAAATAATTTAGTGGAAGCTGATAATATCGGGCGTGTTCTTAAAAATAATTCTGATGAATTGTTAGGAAGTCATTTTGTCTTTTTGCAAATTAAAGGCTTTGAAGAATATTTGATTTTAATATGGCGACAAAAACAATATCATGAGTTTGATGAATCAGATTTATCCTACATTGACAATATTGCTTGGCAGATTTGTGTCATTGTAAAAAATTCACAAAAAATAATTTTAACACCTGGATTAGTGAAAGCGGTTTATGAAATTGAAGAGTTAAAAGATAGCATAGTCTACATAAAATCAAGCGCACAATATTGTGATATTTACACAAAAAATAAGGAAGATGCAAAGCTAATGAGAATAGGAATTCAAACTATTGATCATTATTTTGATAGTAAGAAATTGCTTCGAGTACATCGTTCTTATTTGGTTAATATGGCGATGATTTCTGATTTGAAAAAAATTGGACGCGATTATTATTTATTGATTAATCATTGTGGGAAAGAAGTTCAGGTGCCAGTTGGCAGAGGATATGCGGTTAAGGTCCGGGCGATGTTTGAAGGGGTATTAAATTCTTAATTTAACATTAGCACTGCTAAAGATATCATAAATATTTCAGCTAGGATCATCATCACATTAATGTTAAATATATTAGTGAGAAAATGGTTCTTGTTATTCTCAGGAATTTTCTTTACTTATTCCATTATTGCCTTTGTTGTTTTCCACTATTAAAGATTTTGAGTTTATCATCATAAATAATCTCCGTTGTTATTTTTAGCTATTCCTCTCTAAACGCCTTGTAAGTAGAATCAGAAATTGGTGTGAAGAGATAAGAAATTAGCGATCTTGAGCCAGTGATTATGAATACTTGTGCTGGCATTCCAGGATAAAGTTCAACTTTATTTTTTAACTTTGCGATATCATCTTTGTCAATTGCAATGCGGGCTAAGAAATATGATTCTCCGCTTTTATCATTGGTCACAATATCTGGTGAAACATTTATAACTTTACCATTAATTTTAGGAACTGTCTTTTCTTTATAAGCGGTTAGAGAAATTTTTGACTCCATGTTGACAGCAACATTATCAATATCTTGTGGTTTTAATTTTGCTTCAATTATCAATTCTTCATTTTGTGGAACGATGCTCATCAATTCTCCTCCCGGAGGAACAACGGCACCAACAGTATGATATTTAATATTCATAACTTTTCCGGAAGTTGGAGAAGTTATTGCGGATCTATGTAAAACATCTTTTGCATTAGCTAATTGATTATAAAGAGAAGAAATTTCCATATCACTTTCTTTAATTTCAGTTAGAGTTTCAGATAAATCGCCATTTTTATAATTAGTGATTTGTAATCTTGTAACTTCTGCCTCTTCATCTGCCATTGCGATAGATTTCTGCAAATCAAATTCACGCAAGATTGGTAAATTATCTTCATCAACTAAAGGCTTTATCAAATTAAATTCTTTTCGAAGTACAGCCAATCTAATTTCCGCTGATTTTAATTTTTTTTCTAAAACTTTTAATTCGCCATTTTTTTTATCCTTCATTGCTTTAAAAAGACGAATTTGATTATTAGCAATTTCACGCAATTTCTCATAATCATCTTTTGATATATCTTCATTCTCGGCAAAAAATTTGCTAAGATTTAAAGTCGGTTTATTGTCTTTTGTGGCTTTAAGCCGCTCCTTTTGGAGTTCCATTGTCCATAATTTTTCTTTCAAAGTTTGTTGTTCAGTTCTGGTTTTGATATCGTGAAGATAGATTAAAACATCACCAGCATTTACCATTTGTCCTTCTTTAACTAAAATCTCATCAACAATTCCGCCTTCAAGGTGTTGAATATTTTTTTTACTAAAATCAAGAACAACAATTCCATCGGCAACGGATGCTGATTTTATTGGTACGAAAGTGGCCCAGCTTAAAAATATAAGAGTAAAAATAACTAAGGTCTTGATACCAGAATTAATAGTTTTTTCAGCAATTTTAGGGCTATCCAATACGGTTTCTGGTGAATTGTGCGGAATGGAGATAGAATTATTTGGAGATTTTCTTTTGAAAGAAAATGCATCAGACAAATCACAAAACAAAGAGAAGAACTTATTCCTAATTTGTGGAGCTGGAAGATAGAATCTATTTTCGCTTTTTATTGTTTTCATGCTTTAATTCCAGTTCTTGCCAAGATTTCATTTGTTGATCCAAAAGCTTTTAATTCGCCGTCTCCAAGTATCATTATTTTATCGCATATTGAAATTGCTGAGTTGCGATGAGTAATTATTATAGTGGTAATTTTTTGCGCCTTAGCGTTTAAAATAGTCTTGTTTAAAGCTTGTTCACCAATGTTATCAAGATTTGAATTTGGCTCATCAAGCACCACAAACTTTGCTTCACCAAAATAAGCGCGTGCCAAAGCAATTCTTTGTCTTTGACCAGCGGAGAGGTTGCTTCCATCCTTTTCAATTATGGTTTCATATCCTTGTGGTAAGGCTAAAATTGTTTCATGAACATCACAAAACTGGGCGGCTTTAATAATATCTTCATCTTTTATTTCCTTATTCATTCTGGCGATATTTTCTTTTACCGAGCCCTGAAATAGCTCAACATCTTGTGGTAAATAGCCAATATATTTTCCAATTTTTTCTAAATCTTGATGAGAAATATCAGCACCATCAATTCTTATAATTCCAGAAGTTGGTTTTAGAACTCCTGTTAAAAGGCGGGCTAATGTTGTTTTGCCACTGCCGCTTGATCCAATAATACCAATGATTTCCCCCGGTTTAATTTGAAAGGAAATATTCTTAATTAAAAAAAGATCAGAATTCGTTAATTTATAAATTAGCTTATCAACAGTGATTTCTCCTTGTGGTTTTGGAAGTTCAATTTTTTTCTTATCTTCAACATAATTTTTTAATGAATCATTAAGTCTGACGTAAGAAGATTTAATTGTTCTAAGTGATTTCCACATTGAAATTGCATTATCAAAAGGTGATAAAGCTTTAGAAGAAAGAATTGAAGTGGCAATAATTCCTCCCGAAGACATTTTATTCATCATAACTAGAAGGGCACTTGAAGCCATAGTTAAAATTTGCAGAACCATTCTTAGAGCTGAAGAAATTGCAGAAATACGACCGCTAATTATTGATAAATCAGATAGTGATTTTCTTAATTCATCATTGCCCACTTGCCAAGTTTTGTGAACATTTTTTTTCATTCCCATGGCGTTTATAACTTCAGAATTAGAAAAAATAATTTCAAAATTTCTGACTACATCAATTTGCATTTGATTGGTTTTTTCAATCAAATTTTTTGTCGATTTTTCATTGATATAAGCCATTTTCAGCATCATCAAACAGCCGGCAATTGTAATTAAACCATTGATCGGGTGAATGAAAAAAATCATTATCAAATAAACAAGGGCGAAGGGGAAATCAAAAATTGTAGCTAAATTTGGTCCAGCAATAAAATTTTTTAAAGATTGTAAATCACGAATATTTTGGCTGTTAATATTTTTGTTTGAATTACCAGATTCAATAACGCTGTTAAAAAGAGCCGGAGACAATTTTTCTTCAAGCCAATTTGCAATTTGAACAAAAATCATGGTTCGAATTTGAGTTATGACGCCAAGAAAAGCAAGGAATATAACAGTAATTACGGTCAGGTAAAACAAGGTCTCAAAGCTATTGCTGGCAAGAACGCGATTTAGAACTTGCATTGAATAAATTGATGAGGCCAAATTAAAAATGCTGATAAAAAAACTAAATAAGAAGCAGAAAATAAAAGCTCTTTTGCAATCTTTAAGTGCCGATGTAATGAGTTGTTGTTGATTCTCCAAAATTAAATTTCTCCCAAAAAATATTTGATTTTATAATAAATTATCACCAAATCCATTCTTGAATTTATGTAATTCATCCTACGCTCATTTGCTTCAATCTTGGCTCTAATTACTTCAATTGGATCTTCAACTTTTGATGCTAATCTTTTGTTAAAAATTTCGGCACGTGTTAATGAAAGCTCAAACATTCTTTTGTGAGTTTTATTTATGTCTAAGAAAAAACGATATTCTCCAACTGCTTGATTAACCTCTTTTTTAGCGGTTTCTTTGGCAATTTCATATTCTTCTGCTGCCGCTTCTTTTTCATATTTTGCCTGACCTAAATTAGCATATTCAACACCTTTTTGAAAAATTGGAATTGTGACATTTAGCATTACTACGCTGGAATTAAGGTCTTGGTTGTCTAAATAAACTACTTTTTCATCTTTTCTTTTGTAAGCGGTGACAGAAACTTTTGGCGAGAAAGCAGATTTTTCAGCATTATAGCCGGCTTTAGAAGCGAGATATTTATAGCGATAAGATTGAACTTTGTGATTTCCTTCCAAAACAGCTTCAAGAATTTTCTCAGCGTCAAATTGTTCTTCAATTATTTGCGGTTCGGAAAGATCAGAATCTATGTGACCAACAACATTTTGATAATCGAATTTAGCCTTATTTAACTTACTGGTAATATCTAAATATTTTTCGTCATTTAAAGAAGCTTCATAAGAAAATTTTATAATATCACTTTTATCAATGATGCGCGCTTCTTTCCTGCGGTTGACCAAATCAAGAAATTTTCTGCCCAGTTTTTTATTTTCTTCCTGAAGTTTTATTAGACGTGAATAGCGAAATAAATTGCAATAGCTCTGTACGGCAGAAAAAGAAATCTCTTGAGTTTTGTCATGTGTTGTGGCGGTGCTAGATTGGATTTTATAATTGGCTTGTTTGTATTTTGAAACTGAATGTAGCCCATCAAAAACTGGTTGCTCTAATATTATATCCTTACTTCTTTGTTTCGTGGAACGGTCATATTCTTGTCCTTGATAAAAACTATTTCTTTGTCCATAGCCAATATCAGCTTTAATATTTGGTAAGAATTCCGCAATTGCTTTTGTCTTTTCAGTTTTAATTGAATTAAGTCTTATGCGTTCAAGTTTGATATTGCGATTATTTGCTTTTGAGGAGTCGATAGCATCTCTTAGATCAGTTGCTAAAGAATTATTAGCAAATAGCAAAAGAGCAAAAAATGTAATGATGAAATATTGGTTTTTCATATCGATTATAAAATGATTATCCTTTCTTGTCACGTCCGTCTTTAGGACGGGGTCCATACAATATTGAATTTTGTAATGGATGTCGTCATGAAGACGGACGTGACAAAAATGATTTTAATTTTTAAGCAATATCAAAATCGCTATTTGTTAGAGCAAATTGGTTTGCCAATTTGATAAAAAAATCATTACCACTATCATGATATGAAATGATGGTGTTATTCTGATTGTCGAAGTAATAGCTAAGACCGCTTTCACTGATGTTTGAAGCTAAATTGATGCTCTTATCAATTAAACTTAAGCTGTGGAAATCAATCTTATCTTCTCCTTGTTTGAAATCGAGAATAGTATCCGCAAGATCAATAGATCTGCCACTGTCAGAAAAGAAATTAAACACAAATTTATCTAAACCGGCGCCACCAACTAAAGTATCTTTTCCAGCATCGCCAATTATAATATCATTGCCTGATCCTGCATATATTGTGTCGTCTCCAGCATTGCCATAAACCGTATCATTTCCTGAGCCAGAGAAAATAAGATCATTACCATCTCCGCCATTGATATAATCAGTTCCGGTGATATTTCTATTCGTGTTACTATCAGTTGGTTTTAGGTTGTTAGCAGCAATAATTTTTTGCGCAGAAACTAAATCTATACCTAAAGATAATAAGTCATTTAGAACATAAGAATCGGCAACAAATATGGCGTCACTACCATTGCCACCATAAATTATATTTGTTGCGGTATCTGTTCCAGAAACAGCAACTATAATATCATTACCTTCTTCGCCATCCATAACATTGGAGCTGTTATTGCCGATTAATCCCCCAACTAAAATATCATTACCATTGCCGCCATACATTTTGTTGATACCGTAATCTTTAAGTGTTGCGCCAATAATAATGTCATTACCATTATCACCAAATGAGGTGTTGGTTCCATTAGAATTAACAGCAAGTCCAACAATCAAATCATTATCGTCTCCACCACTGATTTTATTGTTTCCACCATTAACAATGGTTGCTGCAATTATAGTATCGCTACCATAACCACCATTAATAATATTTGCTCCGGCAATTGTTGTATTGGCTACGGCAGCAATAAAATCGTTGCCATCACCACCATTAATAACATTGTTTGTTGCTAATCCAGTTGAGCCAGCAACTATAATATCATTACCAGTTCCACCATCAATGAAATTACGACCTAAAGTAGCAACATTGGCACTTAAAATAATATCATTTCCAGCATCACCATAAATATTATTTTCTCCATAAACTGCTTCTTTAATATCTCCAAGCAAGCTTGTAAGAGTGTTAATGTTGAGGTTAGATGCGGCATTTGCTATAGAGATAAGATTTATATTGGCATTAGCAACACCGATAATATCATCTCCACTTCCACCGCGAATATTATTTGCGCCATAAATGTTAGTAAAAAGACCAGCATTGGCTGCTAAAATAATGTCGTTACCATCATCACCAGTAATGTTATTTAAACCTCCCAAAGCAATTGTAGATGTGGCTATAATATCATTGCCACTTCCTCCAGAAACATTATTTACACCAAGGGCAGCAACATTGGCAGCAATAATGGTGTCATTACCATCATCGCCATAAATATTATTAATACCTATAATTGAGGCATTGCCTGCGATTATTGTGTCATCCCCACTATCGCCATGAATAATGTTAAGACCACCAAGAGCAACAGAACCGCTGGTGATATTATCATTGCCACTTCCTCCAGAAACATTGTTCACACCAGTGTTAGCAACATTGGCAGCAAGGATAGTATCATTGCCATCGTCACCATTAATGGTATTAACACCAATAATTGAGGCATTTGCAGCAGTTATTCTGTCATCACCACTACCACCATAAACAATATTGGTGCCGCTAAGTGCTACGGAACCAGTAGTAATATTGTCATTACCATTGCCACCATAAATTTTATTTGTAGCCCTTGCAGCAATATTGACAGCAGTAATATTGTCATTACCATCATCACCAAAAATAATATTATTTTGTGATATTGAAAGTGAACCGATAAATATATTATCATTATCTGAGCCTCCATGAATATCATTTGAGCCACCTAAGATAGAAACAACATTTATAGTATCATTACCACTTCCACCATCAACATAATTGTAAAATCCTATACCGTTGATTGTATCATTACCGCCGTTGCCATATAGCCAATTTGCTGGCATGTAGCCGTTTATAGTATTACCTCTTCCATCCCCATATTTGACTGGTGAAGGTGCTGCAAACAAGAATAAATCAGTAGCAACATCAATTATAGCCTGTATTGGATTACCCATAAAGTCTCCTCTATTAATTAATAAAATTTAAAACAAGTTAATCTGTTCAGAACTTTGGTATAACTATCTAAACAACTTAACTATCCTCCTTACTGACCCATCATGATTTCTGCGAATAAATTTTGCCTTATGTTCTTTTCCAAAAACATTTTCATAAAGGTCAGCAAAGATTTTTTTAGCATCACCGAATGGCGCAATGAAATCCATAAGCCAGAGGTTATTTCCACTTTTCCATTCATCGTGGTTTAAGCTATAATTTCCTGTTTGATATTTTTCGGAAACCTCGTCAGACATGAAAGCCCAAGAAACAAAGACAGTAGGTAAATTTTGTTTGTTGTAGTAAATTCTATATTGTCCATTGGTAAGTGGCACTACAACCTCTTTCCACATATTAACAATTCTAAAGTTTTTGTGATAATCAGAGTTCAAGAAAAGTGCGGTTACATCGCCAAGTAGCAAAAACCTTTTTCTTTCTTCTGGTAAAGCTTCAAGTCCCATCATAAACAATCTCGTTAGTTGTTAATTTTTAGAAAAACTTTTTTGATTAAAACGAGAACAGTAAAATAGCTTTTATCAGCTATTCAATTTTGATGTTACAAAGAGTCTGAATTTTGCTTTGAAGCCTTGTAAATAAAGGAAAGAATTTTTAGGAATTATGGAATGAAAAGGATAGACCCCATCTTTATGATAGGGTCTATGAGATGTTGTTTGGTGTTATTAAAAAGAATATCTGAATGTAGATGAGATGACAGTGTTTCTAACATTTTTTATAGATTTGGTGCTATTGACAAAAATGTCTCCACCATTTTCTGTTTTTAATTTTAACTCAATATCATATTTCTTAGGATCTCCTGAGATGCTGAAATTTACAAAATATGATTTACTATCATCAAGAGAATATTTCTGATTACTCCCATCGCGGAAAGATCCATATTTAGTTCTGGTTGCATTAAGTGATATGGAGCCATAATTAAAGCGATATTGAACTTCTGCACTATATCCGAAATTATTACTTTCTGAGGCTCTTGAAAAAGAACCATCTTGTTTTATGGATTTTGCATCGGTGAAATGCTGTGCTCCGCCACTAAGTACAAAACCAAAATCTCCAATATATCTACCTAAATCAAGTCTTAATGCGTAACTGTTCCTGCCATCAGCAACTGTTCCAGTTGTGTGAGTTGATGAGTCGGCCACTTTACTATTAATTATGTTGAAAGAAATAGGAAGTATAACGTCAAAATTTATCCCATTTACTTGTTGATTTAAAAATCGATATTTTAAGGCAAAGATAGGATTTTCAAAACCTTTTGATTTCTCTTTTGTAGTGGTACCAAGGGTTGTGGTTTCTTCTTTATTATATTCAAGAATGGTAAAAGCATTTAGCTTATCAGTAATTCCGTAATCAAATATGTTTGAAACGCCAGAGTTATTGAGTTCTTTTTTATTATACTGTCCAAGAGAGTTTATTTCGTTGAATTTTTTGGTTTCGCTTGAAATTGTAGTTATGGAAACCAATTGCTTTTTTGCTGGTCGAAACATTAAGCTGTCAAGACGCATGCCATCTGCAGCAAAGGCTTCATTAAAAAAGAGCGAACTTAAAAGCGCTGTACTTAGAGTTAGAATTTTTTTCATAAAACTTTTATGGTAATACTTGATACAGGTTTACAAATTTATGTTTTGGTATATTTCAGACATCTATCTTTGAAAGAAAGAATATTTTCAGAAAATAATAAGTTCTAAGAAAAAACGATCAATGTTTCTACAGATTTTAATGAAAGAAAATATGGTGGTTATAATGTGTTATTTCGTTACATTTTTAACCAAATATTCTTGCTTAGTTTTAGAGAGCTTAAAGAAAAAAATAGACGTTTTGTTACATTATAATTGAATTAAGATAAGAAATATTATTACAACTCTTCTTCAGTTGTTCTTATCGCCTCAATTGTTCCAATGTGGAAATATTTTCCTTTTAATTCAACGCCTTTAATTCTGTGTAATAAACCGCCTTCACCAACAGCCGATTTATAATAGTGTGACATTGAAAAACATTCATGTGGAGCATTATTTAAAATTTTTGGATTAATTATTTGAATGCCAACAAAAACATGGCTCATCGCACTTTCAGGAAATCTATATAAGGTTCCAGCTTCAAAATCAAAATCTCCACCACCAAAATTATTTCCATCATAGCCAATATAATCTTCTTTTTTAACCAACCCTAAAAGAATATCACATTCTTCTTCATGCCATTTTTTTGATAATAATTCTATATCAGAAATCATAGCATTTTCTTGCCATAAAATATCACCGTTAACTGTAAGAAGAGGTTTGTCAAAATCAATCTTATCCTTAGCAAATACAAGTCCTCCGCCGGTTTCAACTTTTGTTAATTCGTGAGAAAAAATAATTTTTTTATTATTTAGTTTTTTGATGTGATTTTCAATTTGTTCAGCAAGATAAAAACCATTAATAATAATTTTTTTGATGCTTGAAATTTTATCTAATTTTTCAATTGAATAATCGATAATTGATTTGTTGTTGATTTTAACAAGAGGTTTTGGAATTGAGTCAGTAAGCGGTCTCATGCGTTCTCCACGACCAGCAGCAAAAATAAAAGCTTGTGAAATTTCCATATTATTTTTTGGTATTTACGTCAAGTCCAATATCAACCGCTCTTACAGAATGAGTAAGCGCACCAATTGAAATAAAATCAATATCAAACTTAGAAATTTTTTTAATAAATTCTAAATTAATGCCACCAGACACTTCAATTTTTGATTTTTTATTTAGAACCTGTTCAAAATCTCTACTGTGATGGCTGTCTAAATCTGATTTGCTGCGCTTCCGGTGCTCACGTATATCTATATACGCTGCGCGCCGGTTCTCGCAAATCAGCGTATCCAGCTCATCACAGCGAGATTTTGAATAGGTTCTTATTATTTTTATCGCCTTTTTTATCTCTGCAATTGTCATATTATCAAGCATGATAATGTCTGGCTTCTGCTTTACAGCCTCGGCAACTTGTGTTAAATTATCACACTCAATTTCAATTTTTAGTTTTTTATTTTTCTTTGCTAATTCTAAGGATTTACGGACGTTTCCGGCAGCAGCAATGTGATTGTCTTTAATTAAAATAGCATCAGATAAATCAAAGCGATGATTGCTTCCACCGCCAATTTTAACCGCATATTTTTGTAATAAACGCAGTGAAGGAAAAGTTTTTCTAGTATCAAGAATTTTGATTTTTTTATTGTTAAGAGTTTTAACAAATTTATTTGTTAAAGTTGAAATTCCGCTTAGATGTTGGAGTAAGTTTAGAATAACTCTTTCGGCAGCAAAAATTAGTTTAGCATCGCCAAACCCTTCAGCTATTGATTTACCAGCTTTTATAAAATTTCCATCTTTAGCTTTTATTTTTAATTCAAGAAATGCATTTTGGAATTTCTTTGATTTTCTTAATTCATCAAAACATAGTTTTATTGCATCAACACCGCATAAAATTACATCTTCTCGAACATTGATTTCAAAAGTAATTTTATGATTATTTTTTATAGTTAAGTCAGAAGTAATATCATTATAGGCTTTATCTTCAGCAAGCCCAGCCTTGGTTATTTTAAATAATTCTTTAGTGAAATTGGTTTTACTTACAAGCTCTTGCATTTGGTTGGATCAAATTTTTTATCTTGCAAATGCTTTAAACGTTCTTTGATGAAAAAGCGCATGAAATCAATGTCTTCAGGTTTTAATTGACTTACACCATTCTCATTTTCTTTAAGAAGTTGCTCAATGATTTTAAATGCCATACAACCATCACCCATTTCTTCGTGAATAAATGCTGGCATTTGTTTTGTCCAAATTGGAGCATTTTTATCACTATTTAAACTAAGTTTGTAAGCCAGTTCAAGAGCGCGATCCATGTCCTGTAGTTTGTTTCTTGCTAAATAAATGGCTTGAAAAAACCACCACCAATTCTTATCAATATTTTTAGAAGCGTGTTCCTCGAGATAGTTAATTATATAATTAATATCAGAAGTGTTTTGAGTTTGGCTATAATAATAAGCAGCAAGAGAGGGAACGAAGTTTGATTTTTCATTAAGAGTATCAAGTGTTGTCATCCATCCGTAAATTCTTGAATAGTCATAATTTTTTAGTGATAAAAAACCAGCAAATACATCTCCAGAGTTTTGTAATCTTGTGGCAAGAACACGAAATAAAAATTCTTTATCTCCAAGTGATGCTGCAGAAACCAGATACTTACTAGGTGCGGGAGGAACTATATCAAATTTTGGTTTTATGCTTTCAGTTTGTTTCCAAAAAAGAATTTGCAAAACAAGGGTTGCAACGAAAAGCCAAAGGAAGATTTTATGAGAATAGAGGTGAAAAAAGAATTGAAAATTTTTTAAAAAAGAAGACATTCAAATTTAAAATTGTTTCTTTTTAAAATCATGAAAAGCCATGAAAATCATAAGCGGAATGTAAATCAAAGACTGTAAAAAAATAATATTTAAATTTGCATCATCAGAGATGCCGTAGCTCAACCATTCGCTTTGACAAAATAGATCAAGTCTTGGGAAAACAGCTGACAAAAGTTTTAGAATAACGTAGAAAGATTCAGTTGAAAAAGCGATTTCACTACTAAAATCTTTTGGTAAATTAATCGCCATAACAAACATTCCCATTAGGCGTGAGATCAGGTAAAATCCAATTGAGGCTATTATTGAAGAAAAAGAATTTTTTAAAATTAGTGAGGCTAATAATGAAAAACAAATCATAATCATTAATTCTGAAAGAAGGCTAGAAGACCATATTAGAAGGCCGAACATATCAGATTTGGTAACAAAAATAATTGCGATGATTAGAGGAATAAAGATCATCAAAATTGCTACGAAAAAGCTGATTAAGTAGCTTAAGATAAATTGCTCGCGTGAGATTGATTTTGAAATTATGAATTCAACTTCTTTATTTTCAAAGGCGCGCGTCATGGTAAGACAAACAAAGAGAATGGTGCCTATTACAAGTACAGCTCGGCTTAAGCCTGAAATGTAAGCTGTTGTCATTTGTTTTTGTTCAACAAGAGCTGTAGAACCCAAAAATATTGACAGTGAAAAAGAAATAATAAGAGCTATAAAAAGGCCAAGATACAACCTATCCCTGGTACCGCTAAGCAGGATATATTTTAAAATCGATTTCATTGCTTATAAAAATGGTTTTCTGTCAACTGTGAACTTATCGTAGAATTCGCTATCATATTTTGAAGGTCCTCCATTTTTCACAATAGTAGCTTTAACAAATATCACTGTTTCTACAATGCTATTAGTTTTAGATGTGAATTTAAACAGATTTCCCAAGACAGGAAGCCTTGATAAGAAAGGAACTCCTGTATCGCTATTATTAGCAGATTCGGTCATTAATCCACCCACTACTAAAACACTTCCACTTGGAACTTTTGCAATAGTATTAATTTCGCGGCTACTAATAATCGGAACTTTATTACCTAAGGAAACACCAGTATTTGGGTTTACAGAAGGATCATTAGCATCTCCAGTTTTTACAGATAATTTAGGATTTATAGTTAAAGTTACTTCTTCAGTTTCTAAGTTAATCGATGGAGTAATTGCCAATTGAACACCAATAGGAACCTCATTTTTAGTTGCAGTAACTGTTGTTACCTGACTGGTTGAAGTTCCAGTTGAAGTTGAAGATGAAGAGCTTACTGTGAAGTAAACATAGTTTTGTGAAAAGTCCAGAGTGGCTTTTTGATTATTGATAGCGCTGACTCTAGGGCTTGAGATGGCTCTTGCTACACCAAATTTTTCAAGGGCTTTTATTGTGGCGCTAATGTTTCCACCAAGGCCAAGTAATTTTACTTTAGGAACTATTGCTGTAATTGTAGGAGAAGAAGGTGAGCCAAAAGCAGTCTCGATAGACTTCCCAGATTCAACCCAGTTCCAATCTATACCAGCACTATATTCTTTGCTTAAAGTCACTTCCACAACCTTCGCTTCAATTAAAACTTGTGCAGAGGCAACTTTGTAAACATCAGCTAAATATTTTGCGATGCTATCATGTTGTGCTTTTGTAGCATAAATTGAAATTATGCCTGCTGATTTGTTACTAGAAATTTTTGATGATGTTCCATCAGTAGAACCATCCGAATTTACTGAAGTAGAACTTCCAATTACTGAGCCTATGTTTGATTCAACATCGCTCCATAGCTGGCTTCCTGATAAGAAATCAACAAAATAATTTTTCATGTAAGGAGCATCTCTTTCAAAATGAAGCACGTCATTTTTATAAGAATAGCGAAGATTTCCAAGTGTTGTTATTCTATCTATCACTTCTTTCAAAGGGCGATTTTTAGCGTTAAGAATTATACCGCCAGAAATACTTGGATCAACGTCAACATCAATTTTAGCAACTCTTCCAAGTTCAATTAAAACGTCTTTCAAAGTAACTTGTTCAGTAACCGAAAAAGAAATAATTTTATCTCCGCCAAGTTTTTTAGGAGGAGTTGTAAGAGATAATTTTGAGATATTAGGTATTTGTGTTGATGGTCTAATTTTTTCACCTTTTATTGAGGCTTCGCTTTTACGATCTTTTATTAAAGATTTTTCAGCATCGCTAATGCTTAAACCAACCTCCCTATCAATAGGATCTAGGCTGCCTTGCGCGCAAGAAATTAGGGTAATGGATAGCAAACAAAACAGAATTTTTCTAAAAGATCTCATGGACTGTTTTAATACTTGTTTTGATGGTCTGTTCAATAAAAAATACAAAACTAATACCTATAGTTAATTTGTGAAGTTTTTTTTAGCAACAGATTCTTGAAATTAGCAAAAGAAAATTTACAATACAGTTTCTTTTTAGAAAATTATTTTTTGAATAAAATTTTCATTCTGGATTTTTTTCTCAACTCGAATTCAATTTTACAAATAAATGCTTAAGCAACAGGATAAAATTTTTACTAATCTTTATGGTTATCAATCTCCAGATTTGGAGCATGCAAAAAAAAGAGGAGATTGGGCGGACACAAAAAAATTTCTCGATAATGGTGCTGATTGGTTAATCGAACAAGTTAAGGCTTCTGGTCTTCGTGGCCGTGGTGGTGCGGGTTTTCCAACGGGAATGAAATGGTCTTTTGCGCCAAAAAAATCTAATCCTTCGATCGGAAAGCCACATTATTTAGTTATTAACGCTGATGAGTCTGAACCCGGAACTTGTAAGGATCGTGAGATTTTAAGAAATGATCCACATAAATTAATTGAAGGTTGTTTACTTGCATCTCGTGCGATCAATGCTGAAACATGTTATGTTTATATTCGTGGAGAATACTATAATGAAGCAGTGGCTTTACAAAAAGCAATTGATGAAGCTTATGATGCAAAATTAATTGGCAAAAATGCCTGCAATTCAGGATGGAATTTAGATATTTTTATTCATCGTGGAGCTGGTGCTTACATATGCGGAGAAGAAACTGCGCTTCTTGAAAGTCTAGAAGGTAACAAAGGTCAACCACGTTTGAAGCCGCCATTTCCAGCGCTTGTTGGTTTATATGGTTGTCCAACAATTATTAATAATGTGGAATCAATTGCTGTGGTGCCAGAAATTTTGCGTCGTGGTGCCTCATGGTTTGCAGGATTAGGGCGTGAAAAAAATACGGGAACAAAAATTTTCTGTATTTCAGGACATGTAAATAATCCATGTAATGTTGAAGAAGAAATGGGAATTCCTCTCAAAGAATTAATTGAAAAACATGCTGGTGGAGTGCGTGGTGGTTGGGATAACTTATTAGCGGTTATTCCGGGTGGCTCTTCAGTTCCTTTAATAAATAAAGAAGTTTGCGATACAGTTTTGATGGATTTTGATTCATTAAAAAGTGCGGGTACAGGGCTTGGAACTGCTGGTGTTATTGTGATGGATAAATCAACAGATGTTGTTGCAGCAATTGCAAGACTTTCACATTTTTATAAGCATGAGTCTTGTGGTCAATGCACGCCTTGCCGTGAAGGAACTGGTTGGTTGATGCGTATCATGGATCGTATGATTGAAGGTAATGCTAAAGTTGAAGAGATTGATCAACTTTATAATTTAACAAAACAAATTGAAGGTCACACAATCTGCGCTTTGGGCGACGCTGCTGCTTGGCCAGTTCAAGGCTTGATCAAAAATTTCCGTCCTGAAATGGAGAGAAGAATCACAAGTCATAAGTCTCAATAATGTTTAAAAAATACATGAGTTTATTACCCTTCCCTCAAGGGGAGGGTAATAAACTCGTGTATAAAAATAAATAAAGAAATCATGTCTAAAACAGTTGCATTAATTACAGCATGTGCCAGTCGTTGCGTAGCACGACAAATAAACCAGTCGTTGCGTAGCACGACAAATAAAAGACCGTTGCGTAGCACGACAAAAAATTAATTAATAACGACTACATAATCTATGTCTAAAACAGTTGCACTTATTACAGCTTGTGGTCGTGGAAACCGCTTCAATAAAGGCGAAGGAATACCAAAGCAATATTTGTCACTTGCTGGAATTCCGCTGTTACGTCATTCAATTCTTGCCTTTCTAAATCATCCAAAAATTGATGATGTGATTTGTGTTATTCATCCCGATGATATGCAATTTTATGAAGAGGCATCTGCTGGGCTTGATTTGTTAAATCCAGTTTTTGGTGGTGAAACAAGACAAGCGTCAATTCGTCTTGGTCTTAAGGCTTTAGAAGAATATAATCCAAGCAATGTTTTAATTCATGATGGCGTTCGTCCTTTTGTTTCAAAGAGAATTATTAGTGGTGTTTTAGAAAAATTAGAAACTCATCCAGCGGTAATTCCGGCAATTGCGGTTGAAGATACAATTAAAAAATATGCTGATGGAAAAATTGAATGGACTTTGGAGCGTGAAAATTTATGGCGCGCGCAAACTCCGCAAGGATTTACCTATCAAGATATTTTAAATTCTCATAATGCTTTTAAAGATTTGCATTTCACTGATGATTCGGCGTTAAATGAATATGCCGGCATTCCAGTTGCAATAATTCCTGGTTCACAAAATAATTTTAAAATTACTACCGAAGAAGATTTTGAGCGTGCGAAGGCAATGATCACAACTCTTATAACCAATGTTAAAGAAGAAATAAGATGTGGTATTGGCTATGATGTTCATGCTTTTAGAGAAAGAGAAAAAGATGAAGATGATATAATTCGTTTATGTGGTGTTGAAATAAAACATGATAAAAAAATCAAAGCTCATTCTGATGGCGATGTTGCAATTCATGCCGTGATTGACGCGCTTCTTGGCGCAATTGGTGAAGGAGATATTGGTGATCATTTTCCGCCAAATGATTCAAAATGGGAGAATTGCGATTCTCGCGAAATGTTAAAAATAATTAGTCATTTATTGATAAAAAAAGGTGCAACAATTTTAAATATTGATGTGACTATAATTTGTGAGAAACCAAAAATTTCTAAATTTAAAGATCAGATGAAAGCATCTTTAGCGGAAGTGTTAAATATCTCTAGATCTCGTGTTAATATCAAAGCGACAACAACTGAGAAGTTAGGTTTCTTAGGCAGAAAAGAAGGTATTGCGGCGGAGAGTGTTGCAAGTGTTAAAGTTGGTTTTGTTGAGGAATAAAAACTGTTGTCATCCTGAAAGCTAGAAATTGTTTAATCGCGAGAGCGATTATTACAATTTCTTGCTGAAGGATCTACATCAAAAGCACGATATGTTTCGCTAAGAATTTGTAAAACAAATTCTATAGCTCAACATGACAAACTAGATGCCTGTTTCTGCGATTCTTCCTGCACAAAATTCATTCTATTTTCAATCAAATTTTTCAATTCTTCTTCACCTTTCTCATCAAGATTATTTGGCACTTCAATGAAAGAATTATCAAGATAAAAACACAATTTAGAAAAAGGCAAAGGAATGTAAAACTTGTCCCAACTATTGAGTCTTTTGTTTTTAGAGCATGAATAAGAAATTGGCAAAATTTTTGCCTTAGAAATTTTTGCAATATTTATTATGTCGCCATTAATTTTTTGATTTGGTCCGCGAGGTCCGTCTGGCGTTATTCCAAGAGATAGGCCGTTTTTAAGACCTTTGATAATTTGTTTTAGATTTGAAATATCAATGCCACGGCTGGCTTTTCTGCCATCTTTTGAAGATCCATAAATTGAAATTAAACCAATTTTTTCCATTACTTTTCCAACAAAACGTCCATCGCCGTGATTGGAAGATAAGGTCATAAAATTATAATTATGATAAAGTTTTTTTGTTTTTACAGTGACGAAAGGAATCATCATTAGGCGATTATGCCAGAAAGGAATGACCAGCGGAATCTTGTTTTTTACTGCTTCAATTAATACTTCTTCATTAATGAAAATTTTTTTGCTGCTATGATAAACCAATTTCATGTAGCATAAAACAATCAAGCAAATCAACTGTTGGAAAAGCCAGCTATAAGTAATTCTTCTTAGAAGTTGTTTGAATTTAGTTTTGATATCATACCATTCAACATCAGTTTGATAGCCAAAAAATTTCCATTTTTTTGTCATCTCTAAGATGATTTTTGTCTTTTATTTAAGCTATTTCTAATCTCTGTTAGCAGTGCTTCTCTATAGCAATTCATTTTTGTTTCTTGTGATAAATTTCTTGCTGCCAAAACAATTTCTGCACCAATTTTATCACGATTTACTTCAAGATATTTCGCAACATTTTTATCATGAAGTGGATTGATAAGTCTTTTCATCGCAAAATAACCAACAACTGGTAAGAAAAGCATCAAAATGCTTACCTTAACCGCACCGTAAATTCCGGCAATTAATAAAGATAAAAGGAAAATTAAAGAAGCAGTTCTAATTGGTTTTCTTTTTTGTATAATTTCAACAAAAATAGCTATCAGTTTTTCTTCGATTTGTTTGCTTAGATTTTGTTTTGTCATGGTTTATTTTATTTGGTTTATATTTTCTGACCTGTTGAAGCCCAATCCTTCACAAAAGTTTCTAAACCTTTATCAGTTAAAGGATGAGAAGCTAATTGTTTTAAAACTTTACCTGGAATTGTTGCAACGTCAGCACCCATTCTTGCCGCAGTTGTTATGTGAATTGGATTTCTAATTGAAGCAACCAAAACTTGTGTTTCAAAATTTGGATAATTTGAATAAATATCGCAAATTTCTTCAATTAAATTCATGCCGTCTTGTCCAATGTCATCAAGTCTTCCAACAAATGGTGAAACAAAAGTTGCACCAGCTTTAGCTGCTAAAATTGCCTGTGCTGCAGAAAAACAAAGTGTAACATTTGTTTGAACTTTTTTATTTGAGAAATATTTGCAAGCCTTAAGGCCATCCATTGTAAGAGGTAATTTAATGCAAACATTCTTAGCAATTTTTGCAAGAATTTCACCTTCGCGAACCATATTTTCATAGTCAGTTGCAGCCACTTCAGCGCTAACGGGGCCATCAACAATAGAACAAATTTCGGCAATAACTTCTTTAAAATCTCTACCAGATTTAGCAATTAAACTTGGATTTGTAGTAACGCCATCAAGAAGTCCGTAAGCGGCAAGTTCTTTAATTTCAGAGATTTCGGCAGAGTCGATAAAAAATTTCATAATTTTGTTTGAATTTCGTTAAGAAGTTATAGAATGATTACTTAATAAAATACTTCCTAAATCTACTTAATCAATATGAATAACTATTTTGTCAATGTGCTGCTGCCCTTGCCATTTGACAAGCCTTTTACATATAAAGCTGCGGATGAGAAAGTAGAAATTGGTAATTTGGTGAAAGTGCCTTTTCGTAAGAAAGATTTGTGGGGTTTGGTTGTTGAGAAAAACGTTAAACCTGAAGAGTCAGTTTCTTTAGAAAAAATCAAAGAAATTTCAGAAATAAATTCTCACGTAAAATTTGATAATAAATTAATTGAATTTATTGAAAAGATTGCGTCTTACAACCTTGGGCCTCGCGGACTTGTTTTAAAATCTTTCCTCGGAATTTTAAATTCAGATAAAATCAAAAAACCAAATTTTAAAGCGAAGAATCAAGAAATTAATTCATCTAAATTTTCTTTAAAAAAACTATCAGAAAAACAACAAAAAATCTCTAACAAAATTTGTGAAGAAATTTTTGAGAATAAACATGGAGTCCATCTTTTAGATGGTGTTACGGGTTCTGGTAAAACTGAAGTTTATTTTAAAGTAATTGCGGAGATCCTGAAACAAGTTCAGGATGACACAATGCATTGTCATCTCGAGCGTAGAGAGAGATCTCATGCAAACAATTCTCAAATCTTAATTCTTCTTCCAGAAATTGCACTAACCAGCCAATTACTATCACGTTTTGAAAAACAATTTGGTTTTAAACCTGCTTTGTGGCATTCAAAAATTACTACGAAAGAGAAGAGAGAAATTTTTTATGGTCTTGTTTTTGGGTCGCTAAAAGTCTTGATTGGTGCGCGTTCCGCACTATTGCTCCCTTTTAAAAATTTACGATTAATTGTCATTGATGAAGAGCATGATAATTCTTTTAAACAAGAAGAAATTTTTAATTTTCAGGCAAGAAATATGGCGATTTTAAAAGCCAAAATTGAAAATTTTTCAGTAATTTTATCTTCAGCAACGCCATCGCTTGAGACCTACGTAAATGCTGCTTCGGGCAAATATAATCATTTTATTTTAGATGAAAAATTTAATGAAAAAATAAGTGAAGTTCAAATTATTGATTTATGCCGTGAAAAATTACCAAGCGATGTTTTCATTTCTCATGAATTAAAAAAAGCAATAATCAAAAATTTTGAAAATAAAGAGCAAAGCCTGCTGTTCCTTAATCGCCGAGGTTATGCACCAGTAACATTATGTAAAAATTGTGGACAGAAAGTTAATTGCAATAATTGCCATTCTTATTTGGTTGCTCATAAAAAAAATAACAAGTTGCTTTGTCACTATTGTGGTGAGAGTGAAAAATTTAATGATAATTGTAAATTTTGTGGAACAGAAAATAGCCTTATAAATATTGGTGTTGGTGTTGAAAAAATAAAAGAAGAAGTAGAAAAACTTTTGCCAGAAGCAAGAGTGGCATTGGTTACAAGTGACTTAGTGACAAGCTTTACTGAAGCAGAAGAATTGGTTAATAAAATCACAAATCATGAAATTGATATAATTATTGGCACGCAATTAATTGCTAAAGGCTATGATTTTCCTGAATTAACTTTGGTTGGAATTGTTGACGCGGATAGTGGTTTTTATTCTTCTGAATTGCGTTCTTTAGAAAGATCTTATCAGCTGCTAAGTCAAGTAATTGGCAGAGCGGGAAGAAGAGATAAGCAAGGTAAAATTTTTATTCAAACTTATAATCCGCAAAATTTTATTTTTGAAAAAATTATTAAGCGGGATAAATCGGGTTTTTACGAATTTGAAGTTAATTCGCGTCAAAATGCTAATATGCCACCATTTAGTAAGATGGCCGCTTTCATAATCAGTTCTTTTGAAGAAAAAAATGCGGTTAATTTTGCAAAAAAACTGATCTCAAATTTTCCTTTTAATGATAGAATAGAAATTTTTGGCCCAGCACCAATGCCAATTTTACGCCTTAAAAATCGTTATTATTATCGTGTTTTTTTAAAAGTTGAAAAAAAGGTTAATTTGCAAAAATTAATTACTGATGTGATGAAAACACTTGAAATTCCTAGTAATATAAGGATAAAAGTGGATGTGGATTTATGAAACAATTAATTACTTATGAACAAAATTTCTAGAAACTCAAAAACCTCAACCGCTTTTTCCATTAATTGAATTATCGATAGTAATTTTAGTTGTAGGCATAATTATTGCTGGTGCTATTAGGGGATCTGATATTATTGTAAAATTTAGGATAAGAACAGCGCAAACTTTAACTCAGAGATCTCCTGTGGCTGGAATAAAAAATTTAGCGATGTGGCTCGAAACGTCGATGGATAATTCGGTGACAATAGATTCATCCTCAACAGTGACACAGTGGAATGATATCAATCCACAATCAACTTATAAAGTGAATGCCTCTCAAACTTATAACACTCTTCCAACCTATGTTGAGAATGTGATTAATGGATTGCCAGTTGTTCAATTTGCGACGACTGCAAAAAGTATTAAGGTAGATCCTACGGGCAATAGCATGAATTTTCTGGCTAATACAAACTACACGATTTTTGTAGTTGAACAGCGCGTTGTCTCTGGTAATATTAATGGTAATAATGCTATGTTTTTGAGAGGATCTGGCTCTGGTGCTAGTAAAAATTTACAATATGGATATTGGCATGATGGTTTTATTGCAAATGATTGGTTATATGATTGGACAATTCCAGTTACGCTTTCTTCTGTGATAACTCCAAGAATTCATGTTTTAAAATTTGATACTGCAATTGGTAAATATTATTCAATGAGAAGTAATATTAGCGCTTTTTATTCTGTAACAAATAGTAGTTTTTTAGGACATCCTCTTATTAGCTATAATGGTGCAGCTATTGGAGGAGATGTTGGTTCAATAGATATCTCAATTGCTGAAATGATAGTCTTTACTCGCGCCTTAAAAAGTGAGGAAATAAGCGCAATTGAATCTTATTTAGGCAAGAAATATGCTGTTAATGAGAGTCAGAACTAGATAATGTCAATTCGGAATAAGAAATTAATATAAAGTTTCTATTTTATGAAAAAATTTTTCTTTGCAGCGTTATGTTTTTTTATTTTGGCAGATAATGTTTTTGCGAATCAGCCAGATCAGGCATCTGTAAATCAAGCTCTTGCTAATTTACTCTCTGCTGAAGGTAAAGTTACGAAAGCACAATATGATGAATTTTGGCAACAGGTTGGAGTCAAGAACAACAAGGATAAAGAGCAGGTTATTTTTTTTATGAAAGATAATTTCTTATTAATGCAGGATTATCAAAAAGAAACTTGGCAATGTGCAGAAGATTCTTGGAAAGCTGGCAAGGTTACGGAATGTTCTAATATGAAAAAGAAATTAGATTTGTTACAAGCTAGTTTCAAAAAAATTGGTCAAGAATCTGCCATAACACAAGTTAAAGAAGCTTCAGATTATATTGTAAAGGCAGCGGCTAAGCATGGTCAGCTTGAGCTCCCTGGAGCTCCGAAAACTCAGATGTCTTTGGAACTGATACAAAAAACCAAGGCTAATTTAAATAAAATATTTGAAAAATTTAGTGCGATTTTGCGAGTTAATTATTAAATAGTAGGTTATCTCGAGCGTAAGCGAGAGATCTCAGGAATTTGCAAGAGATCTTTTGCCAATAGTTTGTAAAACAAATTCGGAGGCGCGGGGGGATGACACGTAAGATAATTTAGGTTGGGAACCAGTCTTTTTCACATTACACACATTAAATTTTCTTAGTATGAATTTTAGGACGAGGTCATAGACCCCGCCCTTTAACGTCTGGCAACGTAACTATTGTAAGCGAATATCAGACATTTTATTGATGTCAAAATATCGCCAATTTAAAGCTTTTCTTCTTTCATTGTTTGGGAAATCAACCATAACTATGCTTTGACCTAACTTATCTGTTGAGATAAGTATTATATGGGCATTTCCGACTTGTTCTTTTTCGGCTTCTTTGCCATATAGGCTGAAATTATCATATTGGAAAGAAATTAAATTTCGGTTTGCCATTGCTTTGGTTAGGGTTTCTCCTGCTAAATTTTCTATGTTCATAAATTAAATTTGACTTTAAGTTTTAACTAAATGTAATAGATCTATAGATATTGTTCTAATTAAACTAGAACAAAAAATTTATAATACAACAACTTTTTTTAATATGTCTCAAACCTCTCTACATAAGGCTCAAGAAAAATTATTAGAAATTTTATCAAAAAATTGTGATGAACCTTTAACAGTTAGGGAATTACAAGAATTAATTGGAGCTTCTTCAACAAGTGTGGTGGCGCACCATATGGCACAGCTTGAGAAGAAAGGTTATTTGAAAAAAAATCCTTATAATTCTAAAGATTATCAAGTTTTAAAATGCCCTGATAAGGAAATTGCCTATTTAAATTTATATGGTCTTGCAACCTGTGGTCCAAATGCTTCACTGCTTGATGGAAACCCAATTGATCGTGTGCCAGTTTCAACAAAATTTTTAAGTTTTTCTTCCGAAAATGCTTTTATGGTTAAAGCGAAAGGTGATTCAATGTTGCCAAAAATTAGTAATGGTGATTTTGTAATTATTGAAAAAACCAATAAGGTAGATAACGGCGCCATGGTTTTATGCGTTAGTGATGAGAAGGTGATGATTAAGAAAATAAAACAAAATAGTAAAAAAGATCCGGTAATTTTAGTTTCACTAAATAATGAATTTGAGCCTTTCTTAGCAGCTAATGATTTTAGAGTTGAGGGTGTGGTAAGGGGTGTTATAAGTAATAGGATGTTCTAGAAATCAACTCAGAATCAGATGCTAAATAGGTTCTAAATTTTGTTACATAATTTCACCACAAAAAAACCATGGAAAAAGATTTTTACGAATGGAGTAATTTAAAAACCAAACTAAATGTTAGAAAAAATATTCCAACTTTTAAACAGGGTGAGATCTGGTGGTGCAGCATTGGTGTCAACATAGGTTGTGAAGAAGATGGTAAAAATGAGATGTTTAACAGACCAGTTCTAATAATAAGAAAATTCAATAATAATATGTTTCTAGGTGTTCCTTTGAGCACAAAAATAAAAGATAATAAATATTATTTTCAAATCTATTTCTCTAAGAGGGTTAGCAGTGTTTTATTATCACAAATAAGAGTTTTTGAAAGCAAAAGATTAACGCACAAAGTTGCAACTTTAGCAGGAGAACAACTTGAAAATGTAAGAGAAAAAATAAGAGAGATGATTTAGTCGCTCCTCTTATGTAAGAGGAGCGAATGTGGCTATTGCCAATTTGTGATAAGGATTATTCAAATTTTTCTGGTAATGTCAAGAACTAACTTTCCGTAGTATAATTAGGCGCCTCAGAAGTAATTGAAATTGAGTGTGGATGGCTTTCTTTCAAACCAGAATTAGTGATTTTTACGAAAGTGCAGTTCTTCCTCATTTTTTCAATTGTGCCGTTGCCAGTGTATCCCATAGATGATTTTAAACCACCAACTAATTGATGAACAACGTCAGAAACAGAGCCTTTGTAAGGCACTCTGCCTTCAACACCTTCTGGAACTAATTTTAATTTATCAGAAACATCTTGTTGGAAATAACGATCTGCCGAGCCTCGAGCCATTGCGCCAAGCGATCCCATGCCACGATAAACTTTGTAAGAACGTCCTTTAAATAAAACAATTTCGCCTGGAGTTTCTTCAGTTCCAGCTAATAAGCCACCAAGCATAACGCATGATGCACCAGCAGCAATTGCTTTTGCTAAGTCGCCAGAGAATCTAATACCGCCATCAGAAATTACTGGAATTTTTACTTTATCACAAAATTCAACAACATCCATAACAGCTGATAATTGTGGCACGCCAACTCCTGCAACAACTCTTGTTGTGCAAATTGAACCCGGACCAATTCCAACTTTAACTGCATCAGCACCAGCGTCAATTAAGGCCTTAGCGGCTTCAGCGGTTGCAATATTTCCAGCGATAAAATCTTGTTTCGGATAATGTTTCTTCAAGTAAGCAACTGTTTCAAGAACGCCAGCTGAATGACCATGCGCAGTGTCAATTGTAATAACGTCAGCACCAGCTTCAATTAAGCTTTCAGCTCTTTTAATACCATCTTTTCCAACTCCAGTTGCGGCAGCAACTAAAAGGCGTCCATCCTTGTCTTTAACGGCATTTGGAAACTGTTTATTTTTTTCTAAATCCTTGCCAGTAATAAGACCAACGCAATTACCATCATTATCAGTAATGATGATTCTTTCGATTTTATTTTTATGCAATAATGAGCGTGCCTCAACCTTACTCACGCTTGCTTTCGCAGTAACCAAATTATTTTTGGTCATTAAGTCTTTAATTGGTTGTTTTTTGTCAGTTGCAAAACGCACATCGCGGTTTGTCAAAATACCAACTAATTTTTTGCTTCCATCTTTCACAACTGGAATGCCTGAAATTCCATATTCTTTCATAATGAATAAAGCGTCACCAAGAGTTTGATTAGGGTTGATTGTAAGAGGATTTATTACAATTCCTGATTCAAATTTTTTAACTTTCCTAATTTCGTCAGATTGATCTTTGACTGAAAGATTTTTGTGAATACAACCCATGCCACCACATTGTGCCAAAGCAATAGCTAAGCGGCTTTCTGTGACGGTGTCCATTGCTGAAGAAATAATCGGAATATTTAATTCGATATTTTTTGTTAATTTTGTTTTTGTTTCAGCGTCAGAAGGTAAAATTTCCGAATAAGCGGGCTTTAATAAAACATCGTCAAAAGTCAATGAATAAGCAGTCTCTTCGATAATTTTTTTGCGAGATTTTGTCATTTTCTGTATTTAAGCAAAATATGGTTGAGAAGAATAACTTGAGAGGATATCTTTAGCTTTTGAAAAATAAAGTCCAATTATTAACAACCTCATTAAATCTATGCCTTCTATGCTTTCCCAAATTGAGAAGCTTTGCGAAGAAAAGAAAATTAAACTTACCGAGAATCGTCGTGTTGTGGCACGGGTTATTTCATCAAGTCATGATCATCCTGACGTTGAAGAGGTTTACGCGCGCGCTTTGAAAATCAACCCTAAAATTGGTATTGCAACTGTATATCGCGCAGTAAAAATGTTTGATGAAATGGGAGTTATAGCTAAGCATGACTTTGGTGGTAAGGGTAGAGCGCGTTACGAAAGAGTGGAAGAAGAAGACCATCATGATCATTTAGTTGATATTACCACTGATGAAGTTCATGAATTTTTTAGTGAAGAGCTTGAAAAATTAAAACAGAAAATTGCTAAGAGCAAAGGTTTTGAGCTGGTTGGGCATCGTTTAGAATTATATTGTCGTCCCATAAAGAAAAAATAAAATGACTGCTTTGCTAAAGGGTATATTTCAATCACAAATTAAGTTTGAAGGAGTTGATAATTCAGAAAAATTTCTCAAATTATTTTGTGATCTCTACAGAATTGAGCTTTTCAAAGATGGTCTTGATTTGATTTTAACTAAAGTAAAAGAAAAAGATCTAAACTTTGAAGTTAAGATTATCAAGGGTTGGGACACTAATGTTGGTTGTTATTTAACAGAACAAAGTAAAGTTTTTAATAAAGTTTTTGGCAATTTTTCAAATTCAATTAAGAAAAAAATTATTTTACGTCGTTTAAGTCATAATCTTATGGCGCATGAAATGGCGCATGCTTTGGAGTTTGAAAGTGGCGTTAATTTAGGAGAAGAATTTCGTAAATGCATTGGTCTGGATATGAAAGACCGCGATCCGCAGAGCATTGTTTTAAAAGGTGAAATTAAAAGATTAATGGTTGAGGCTCTAAGAGCCTATCCACAGCATCAATTTATTTCTGAGCTTTTTGCACGTTATTTTGAACTCTTAAGTATTTCGCGGGATGTGCGTGCTAATGGCGATTTCACAACAGCAGAAGTTATGGATTTTTTTGCTAATACAACAAATTTTATTAAGCAAAAATTTAATCCTTTAATAAAAGCAAAAATTGATTCTAAAATTGCGAATCATACAATTGAAATTGTGAATCAAGTTCGTATTACTGAAAATAAACAGCAATTTCAGGAGAAGGTTGAATCATTTCATAAAAAAACCACAAGTCAGGGTGTAAAATCTTGGTCAAGTAATATCAAATCAAATGCCTCTTGGATAAAAGGCATAGAATTAGAAGATAAAAAAAATTAATGGCAGTTTATACAAGATTAACAGCGGCAGAAATAAATCAGCACTTAATTGATAATTATCAAATTGGTGAGCTTGTTTCTTTTAAGGAAATAGTGGAAGGAATTGATAATTCAAATTTTATTATCGACACTAAAAAGGGCCGTTACATTTTAACGATTTTTGAAAAAAGAATTAACAAAGAAGAATTGCCATTTTTTATAAATTTCAAATTGCATTTAGCAAATAATGGAATTTGTTGTCCTTGCCCAATCCTTGATAATAAAGGCGGTACAATTGTTGATCTTAAGGGTAGAAAATCAGTAATAGTTAGTTTTTTAAATGGCGCGGTTCTAAAACCTGAAGAAAATGGCTATTATAAAAATATTACTTCTAAACATTCTTTTGAAGTGGGTAAAGTTTTAGCAAAGTTACATGAGGCTGCAAAGGGCTTTAACATGAAGCGTGAGAATGAACTTGGAGTTAATGGTTTTAGAAATTTATTTAAAAAATTTGAGCATTTAATTGATGATTATCAGAAAGATTTAGGTGATGAAATTTCGCAAATTATAGATTTTTTGGAAGTGAATTATAGGCAGGATCTACCAAGTGCCGCAATACATGCTGACCTTTTTCCCGATAATGTATTTTTTGATGAAAAACAAAATGTTAGTGGTGTGATAGATTTTTATTTTGCGGCGAATGACTTACTGATTTATGACTTCGCAATTATCGTAAATGCTTGGTGTTTTGATGAAAATAATAATTTTATTGAAGAAAGATTTTCACAAATGATGAAGGGTTATAATGAAGTAAGAAAATTTTCATCTTCTGAGTTAAATTTTCTACAAATATCCTTTATTGCTGCAGCGATGAGATTTCTTCTTACAAGGCTTCACGATATGTTTTTTACTCCGAAAGATTCTTTAGTTAAAGTAAAAAATCCGCAGGAATATTTAATAAAGTTACGTTATTTTAGAGCACAATGTCAGTAAAATATCATTTCTTCGGCAAAGATTGTATAATTGATCGTAGTTTATTAAATAGAACAGATATATTGCAAAGCCTTACAAATAAAGGCTTTAAATATGATGAATTATTATTTGTAAATCAAATTCACAGTTCAGAAGTTATTGTAATTGATGATCGAAAAAAAATTTTTCCTGCAGAAAATTTACCAAAAGCTGATGCGCTTGTAACCAATTTGAAGAATATTGCTATTGCTGTTTTTACGGCAGATTGCTCACCAATTTGTTTATTTGATGAAAAAAATTCTGTGATTGCAATTGCTCACGGAGGTTGGCGCGGAGCTAGATCAGGCGTGATTAAAAACACAATTTTAGAAATGAAAAAACTGGGCGCAAAAAATATTAAAGCGGTAATTGGACCAATGATTCAGCAAGAGTCTTACCATATTACTGAAGAATTTTTTGATGAATTTTTACGTGAAAATAAAGATAATGCAAAGTTCTTTAAGGAAACGCAGGAGAAGGGTTGTTACCTCTTTGATTTGCCAGCTTACGTTATAGAAAAATTAAAAGCAGAACAGATTTCTGATATTGAAAATACAGGGATTGATACTTGTGAAAATGAAAATGATTTTTTTAGCTATCGTAGAAGTTCAAAGCGCGGCGAGAAAGATTGCGGTAGGAATATTTCGGTGATTTGTATTAATTAATCGAAGTTTGAGAAAGATTCAATTCTAGTAATTTTTGAGAGTGGTGCCTGAAGCTGGACCTGTCGTTGCGTAGCACGACAAATAAACCTGTCGTTGCGTAGCACGACAAATAAACCTGTCGTTGCGTAGCACGACAAATAAACCTGTCGTTGCGTAGCACGACAAATAAAGACTTGTTGCGTAGCACGACAAATAAAGACTTGTTGTATTAGGATTGACTTGGAATAAAGTGGTGCCTGAAGCCGGAATTGAACCAGCGACACAAGGATTTTCAGTCCTTTGCTCTACCAACTGAGCTATTCAGGCATATGGGAAGAGGAAGCATCGTAAGAAAAAGCTTTTATTTTGCAAGGCTATTCTTGTACTAATTTTGGGGATTTAAATTAACAAATATTCAAAAAATGGAAAATTTAGCTGATTATTCAAATTATGTTCTGGCTGCATACCTAGTTGTTTCAACACTTTTTGGAGCATTATTCCTTATTACTTTATTCAAATATTTTAATTCAAAATCGAGATTAAAAAAACAGTTAAATGAGAAATAAACATAAGCAAAAAAGAATATACTTTGTGGGCACGATATTTGCTATTTCTGTGCTTGCATTAGTTTTTATAATTCTAAATTTTCGTGATAATATAGTTTTCTTTTACTCGCCTTCTGAATTAAAAACTGTTGAAAATCTTGAAAAAACGAAAGGTAAGCAGATAAGAGTTGGTGGATTAGTTCTTGAAGGAAGCATTAAAAAAATTGATGCTTTAAATACGAGTTTTGTAGTAACAGATTTCGCGGAAGAGATTTTAATAAATTATCATGGAGTCTTGCCAGATCTATTTCGCGAGAAACAAGGTGTGATTGCAAAAGGGAAATTTGATGTTGAAAAGAATGAATTTTTCTCAAGCGAGTTATTAGTGAAACACGATGAGAAATATATGCCGCCGGAAGTGGCTAAATCCTTAAAAGAGAAACATAATAAATAAATCTCATTTTATAAACTGTCATCCTGAACCTTAGAATTTCTTCTAGAAATTCTTGGTGAAGGATCTCCCGCGTTTGATGAGATCCTTCGCAAACAGCCGCTAAAAGCGGCTGTAAACTCAGGATGACATTTTTAACAAAATGTCATCTATTCAACTTAATTGAATATTTCTGGCTTAAATAATTTTCAACAGCTTGTCTTTCTTCATTTTTCAAAGATCTATCATAAAATATCATTTCAGCAATATATCCACTAAAACCACTTCCTATTTCGAAATAATTCTCAACTGGAGCTCTACAAGGTAATTGTCCTGAAGGAAGTAAATTATAGCCGTTAGCATATAATCTAAGTGGTGACCAATCTATGGTATTACTTGTATTGGTATAGGTGTAAGAGGCAATTTCTGGTTCTAATGTTAAGTTGGTGGCAGAGGATGTGGTGTTAACAGTATACATAACTGCGGTTCTGGTGCTACTGTTTATGTTATAGCCATATCCGCCGTTAGAAGATGCGCCATTGGTAAAAAGACTGCCATTGCTGCTTATACTATTTGGTTTTGAGACTATAAACCAAGTAGCATTACAATTCATTGTGTGGCGTATGAATGTGTAGTTAGCAGTTGATGTTGTAGTTGATAAGGTTAATTTGCCAGAGCCATTAAAATAAATTGCAGGAAGAGAATTGATTGGGCTTGATTCTTTGTAAGTTACTGCGCTTGATGCTGTTCTTATGGCATAATATCTTGGAGCAGGTCTTACATTATTGCTTATCCAACGATAAGCATTTGCTCCATCATTAATTTGATCAGAAGTAAAGCTTTGATCTAATGAAGTTTCAAGCCATAGTACCAGATCTTTTATTCCCGTAACAGGAGAGCTGGTTGTAAGGTTTTGCGCAGTTTGCAACCTTGCTTTTCTTACCATCTCATTTCCTTGAAAAACGCCAGCAATTAAAATTCCAACAACAAGTATTACAATTGACAATTCTATAAGAGAAAAAGCATTTATTTTGTTATTTGATTTTTTATTCAGCATTTAATTTTGAGGTTGCTAATTCTATTTTATTTTCAAGTTGCAATAAAAATTCTTGTTTAGCAAGCCCCGGTGAAATTGGGTCTAAAAGTTCTAATACTATGGTTCCTTTTTTCTTACTTCCTTTTTTAGGCCAAAAAACTCCGGAATTTAATGCCGCGGGAACAACTTTCACGTTGCAAGCAAGATAAAGTGCGGCAATGCCGGACTGATAAGGATAGTCTTTAGTGCTTGCATTAATTGGAGTTCTGGTTCCTTGTGGAAAAATAACAATATTTTGTCCCTTCGCTAAATATTCTTTAGTTTGTTTTATTAAGCTTTTTAAGGCGCTGGCTCCTCCTTTGCGATCAACTTTTATTCCACTCATAATTTTTATATACCAACCATAAAAGGGAATTTTTAATAATTCTTTTTTATAGGCATAAACAGGGCGTTTCATCACCAGATGCATAACAATTGTTTCCCACATAGATTGGTGTTTGCAAGCTATGATATATGGTTCCTTAGGTAATTTGTCTAAACCTAAAACTTTATGATCAATGCCACATAATTTCTTTAACATCCATAAAGAAAATTCGGCCCAGACCTTAGCACCGTGATCAGCAGTTTTGGAGTTTCTAGTGATAAAAATGAAAGAATAAAGAATTGGGATTATTGCGCCCCAAAGGCAAATAAAAATCGTGAAAATGGCTGACTTAAGGCTATTTAACAAGAGTTTTATAGATTTATGATATGAATGGTGCCGAATGTCGGATTCGAACTGACGACCTACTGTTTACAAGACAGTTGCTCTACCCCTGAGCTAATTCGGCAAAAAATAAGAGGACGTGATTATTCTCAGCAAAAAAGAAAAATCAAGAGGAAAACTCATATAAAAATAAAAGCCAGATCAACAATGTGATCTGGCTTCTAAAAAAAGTTAAATCTATTGATTTAACTTTTTAAATTAGTTAGCAGCTTTAGGAGCAGCAGCTTTAACTTCAGCTTTAGCAGCTGGAGCAGCAGCTACAGGAGCAGCAGCTTTTTCTTCAGCTTTAACTTCAACAGCTTTTTTAGCTTTTCTAGCTTTTTTAACAACAGCTTTAGTTTCAGCTTTAGCTTCAGTTGTAGCAGCTACAGGAGCAGCAGCTTTAACTTCAGCTTTAGCAGGAGCAGCTACAGGAGCAACAGCTTTAACTTCAGCTTTAGCAGGAGCAGCAGCCACAGGAGCAGCAGCTTTAACTTCAGCAGCATTAGCATTAGCAGCGAATAAAATCGCAGCAAGAACTAGTGATAACTTTTTCATTTTTTCAACAAATTGAATTTAATAACAAGGTGACAATCATTTCTGATTGGTCTTTCTAACGATATCTGGTTTGTTAGTTTTTAATCCTACAACTACAGGCATCTTAAGAGAGGCGAGAGTAGAATAGAAGTCTCTTTTTGTTTGTCAAATGGAGATTTAAATAATTTCTTAGAAATGGATAACTTTTCCATAAGCATCTAAAACTGCCTCATGCATCATTTCTGACATTGTTGGATGGGCAAAAATTGTATGCATTAAGTCTTCTTCAGTTAATTCAGCCTGTTTAGCAATAACATAGCCTTGAATCATTTCTGTAACTTCAGCACCAATTAAATGAGCTCCTAAAAGTTCTCCTGTTTTTTCATCAAAAATTACTTTGATTAAACCTTCAGTTTCGCCCATAGCAATTGCTTTGCCGTTCGCCATATAAGGGAAACGACCAACTTTAATTTTCTTGCCAGCTGCCAAAGCTTTCTTTTCAGTTAAGCCAATTGAAGCAATTTGCGGCATTGAATATGTGCATCCTGGAATATTTTCAACTTTGATTGGATGAATTTTTTTAGCATCATATTTATTCATTTTGCTTGCGATTTTTTCTGCCGCAATCACACCTTCGTGAGAAGCTTTGTGTGCAAGCCAAGGCGCGCCAACAACATCACCAATTGCAAAAATATTAGATTCAGCAGTTTCTAAATAACCATTTGCAACAATTCTTCCTTTGTCTTGTTTAATTTTGGTTTTTTCAAGTCCAATATTTTCAATATTAGCAACAATTCCAACTGCCATAATAACTTTTTCAGATGTGATTTCTTCAACCTTACCATTAACTTCAATTGAGGCAGTAACTGAGCCTTTGCCTTTTTTAAGTGATTTTAAAGCAGCAGAAGTAATTACTTTAATGCCTTGTTTTTCAAAGGATTTGCGAGCCAATTTAGAAATTTCCTCATCTTCAACTGGTAAAATATTTTCTGCCATTTCAACTAAAGTAACTTCTGCGCCCATATTTCTGTAAAATGAAGCAAATTCTGAACCAATTGCACCAGAACCAACAACAAGTAAAGATTTTGGTAAAGCTTTTGGTGTCATAGCTTCACGATATGTCCAAATAGACTCACCATCTGGTTCCATTCCTGGAATAACACGTGCTCTCGCACCAGTTGCAATAATGAAATAAGTTGCTTCGATTTGAGTGGTTTCTTTATTATCTTTGCTAACAGATATTTTCTTTGAATCTAAAAACTTTGCAAAACCATCAACAACTTCAATTTTATTTTTCTTCATAAGTCCTGCAATGCCAGAGCTTAAGCGTTTTGAAACAGCGCGTGATCTTTCAATAACTTTAGCGAAATCAAACTTAACTTCTTTAGCAGAAAATCCAAATTGATCAAGATTATGCAAAAGATGATTAACTTCTGAAGATTTGAGTAATGCTTTTGTTGGAATACAACCCCAATTCAAGCAAATTCCACCTAAATGATTTGCTTCAACAATACCCACTTTAAGTCCAAGTTGCGCAGCTCTAATCGCTGCAACATATCCTCCAGGACCGGCACCAATTACACAAACATCAAATTTTTTTGTTTCAATAGTCATAGTTTTCTCTAGAAATTTTTACAGAAGTGTTAAACAATAGGGAGTAAAACTATTTATCAGTTTAAAAACATCAACATTTTTATGAGCGCAGAGATCGAAAATTTATTTAGTCAAATTGCAAATTCCCTAGATTTAATTGCGAGGTGTCTTTGAGCCAGAGCGCCTAAAAACAAGGCTTGATGAGCTTAATAAAAAATCAGAAGATCCAAATTTGTGGAATGATAAAACAGAAGCGCAAAAATTATTAAAAGAAAAATCTGTGGTTGAAGAAAAATTGCAGCAATTTTTAATTGTTGAAAATTCTTTAAAAGATAATCGTGAATATTTTGAATTAGCCAAGGAAGAGAGTGATGCGCAGTTAATTTCTGATATTGAAAAAAAACTTACAGATCTAAAAATTTTTAGCGACAATTTAGAAATTGAAAGTCTATTTTCTGGTGAAAATGACATTAATGATTGCTTCATTGACATAAATGCTGGAGCGGGTGGAACTGATTCATGTGATTTTGCGCAAATGTTACTTCGTATGTATGATCGTTTTGCGCAGAGACATAAATTTAAAAGTGAAATCATTGATATTTTAGATGGCGAAGAAGCGGGAATAAAATCGGCCACACTCAGAATTAGCGGTAAATTTGCTTTTGGTTGGTTAAGATCAGAAATTGGTGTGCATCGTTTAGTGAGAATTTCGCCATTTAACGCTAATGACAAAAGACAAACCAGCTTTGCGTCAATTTGGGTCTATCCACAAATTGAAGATGAAATTGAAATTGCAGTTGAGGAAAAAGATTTGCGTGTTGACACTTTTCGTGCTTCTGGCGCTGGTGGACAGCATGTTAATAAAACTGATTCTGCAGTTAGAATTACGCATTTACCAACTAATATTGTGGTGCAATGTCAGTCTGATCGTTCACAATTAAGAAATCGCGTAACAGCGATGAATATGCTAAAATCAAAGCTTTATGAGCTTGAACTTCGAAAAAGAAAAGAAGCACAAGCGTCAAAAGAATCAGTAAAAACGGATAATAGTTGGGGTCATCAAATTCGCTCTTATGTCTTGCATCCTTACCAAATGGTGAAAGACTTAAGAACAGGTTTTGAAACTGGCAATACAACTGCTGTTTTAGATGGCGAGTTAGATGGTTTTATTAAGTCGGTTTTAACCCAAATAAAAGATTAATCATGCGTTGTCCATTTTGTGCGAATGTTGAAACTCAAGTAAAAGATAGCCGTATTTCTGATGATGGTGAATCAGTAAAAAGGCGAAGATATTGTTCTGCCTGTGATTCAAGATTTACAACCTTTGAGAGAGTTCAACTGCGTGAAATTTTAGTGATTAAAAAAAATGGTGAGAAGAAAATTTTTGATCCAGAAAAGTTGAAAAAATCAATTGAGATGGCGGTTAGAAAAAGACCAGTTTCAGAATTACAAGTTGAAAAAATGGTGAATAATATTGTGCGTAAACTTGAGATGGAAAGTGAAACTGAAGTTGCATCTTCACAGATTGGTGAAATGGTGATGGAGGCGCTTGAAAAGCTTGATAAGGTTGCCTTTGTGCGCTTCGCATCGGTTTATAAAAACTTTGAAAAAGCTGATGATTTTCAGAAATTTATCAAGAAAATTGTAAAATAAGAGTTGTCATCTTGAGCGAAGCGAAAGATCTCGTGCGTTTTATGAGATCCTTCGCCTAAATTTTCTAAAAGAAAATCTACGGCTCAGGATGACAATTAGAAGAAATTTAAGATTAACAAAACATGATTAATAAAATTAGTATTTCTGAAGCTTTACAATTCTACGACGATAATGGTTTGAATGAAGTAATTTCTGATAAGTCGCAAAATTATTTTATACAAAAAGAAGTTGAGAAAGTGGTTGAAAAAAAAGAAATATCTTTTGTAAAGCCTGTATTTTCAACCTCTGATGCGCTTTCAGCTTTGGCAAAGAAAACACAAAATAATTCGGAAAATATAGATATGGCAAAAGTTGTAAATCAGCAAAATCAGGAAAATAAAGAAGCTTTTATTTCACTTAATGAAATTGTTGCTAAGGCAAAAAAAATGGCTGCTGCTGCTAAAAATTTGGCTGAATTACGAGTGGCAGTTGAAAGTTTTGATGGTTGTAATTTGAAGAAAATGGCAACTAATACTGTTTTTTGTGATGGAAATCCGAATTCAAAAGTAATGGTGATTGGCGAGGCTCCCGGAAATCATGAGGATTTGCAAGGAATTCCATTTTGTGGTGATTCAGGAAAAGTCTTAGATGCGATGTTTAAAGCAATTAACATGACGCGTGAAAAAAATTTCTACATTACTAATGTGATTTTTTGGAGACCACCTGGAAACCGTCGTCCAACAGAGGAAGAATTGGCAATTTGCAGACCTTTTGTTGAAAGGCATATTGAGCTGATAAATCCAGAAGTAATTGTTTTGGTTGGTGCAACCTCAATGTCGGCAATACTTGGTATGAATGATCCAATAAGTAGTATCAGAGGAAAATTTATGGATTTTTCACCAAAGTTTTTATCACGAACTATAAAAACTTTTGCGATATTTCATCCATCATATTTAATGCGTCAATCAGCGAAGAAGAAGCTGGCGTGGTTTGATATGCTTGCTTTAGAACAGTTTTTGAAAAATTTTTAACTATAATAGTTTTTGCAGGAACAATCTTGCAGATCGTTCCTAATGTTTGATAAATAAACCTGAGGAACTGGCTAAAAGCAGTTCCTGCAATTGATAAGAGAAAAGAAATTTTAAACATGAAAAAACAATCTTTATTGCCAATTGGATTTTATGATTTGCTTTTTGATGAAGCAGAAAAAAATCACAGAAATATTAATAGCGCTATAGATCTATTTTTGAAGAATGGATATAGATTATTCAAGGCTCCTTTGGTTGAATTTGAAGATAATTTCTTGCAACAGAAATCACAAAATTATTTTCGTACAGTTGATGTTTTTTCAGGAAAAAATTTGGTTTTTAGAAATGATATTACGCCGCAAATTTCAAGAATTTTAAATAGTCGTTTGCAAGAAGAAAAATTGCCGTTAAAACTTTGTTATGTTGGTGATGTGCTTTGCGCAAAGAATGATGAGCTTTACAAAGATAGACAACAAACCCAAGTGGGAGTTGAGATTATTGGCTGCGATGAAGAAAAATCAAATTTTGAAATTATCAAAATTTTGCTTGAGGCGATTACAATATTAAACAAAGAAAATCAGCAACAAAAATTATTAATTGAATTTTCATTGCCAAATTTTTTAGAAATTTTCTTAGATGAAAATGAATTTGAAAATAAAGCTGAATTAAAAGAAGCGATAATTGAAAAAAATATTTCTACTGTAAAAAAATTATCAAAAAAGAATAGTGATTTGATCAATAAAATCATGCTTTCAAACCATGATCTAAAAGATTTAGAAAAAGATATTTTTTCTTTAACAAAATCAGAAAAAATTGCGGCGGAAATTAATCGCGCCAAAAAGATTTTAGATTTTTTTGCAAAGAATTCTAGGGCCTGTCATCAAATTACGAATGATAGTAATCAGCTTTTTGCTTCATCTTGCGGCTCTTCTGGCGCATCTGACTTCGGTAAAATTTCTTCAGATGGTTGCACATCTGAAGAAATTTATACCTCGTCATCTGGCCAGAATAGCTTGCAACCTAAAGCAAAAAATTTGACGACAGGCCCTAGAGAAATTAAAATTTGTTTTGATCTTTTTGGAGAACATAAAGATTCATATCATAAGGACATTGCTTTTGACGTTTTTTCTGGTGATTTATCTTATCCAATTGCACGTGGTGGCAGATATAAAATCAATGTTGATGGCAAAGAAGTGAATAGCGTTGGTGCTACGATTTATATGAATTTGTTGCGGAAGTGATGACTCTTTCGTTGTTTTCTTTTTGTGGTTTCGACTTCGCTCAACCGACAAAAAGAAAATTAAAAACTTGTTCCAAAACTAAATCTAAATGTTTGTGTGCGGTCAAAAGTTTCTTTTTTTGCAATTCTGGAGAAATCTAGGCGAATTGGTCCCATTGGGGAAGACCATGCAATACTTAATCCGTAAGATGAACGAAGTGACCCGCTATCATTAACTGCAGAACCAACTTTGTTAATTGAATCAACACCTTTAACTGTTCCATTATCGCTAAATAAAATACCATTAATTCCAAGATCTTTTGGCAGTCCTAAAGGAAATCTAAATTCTGCGGTTCCTACATAATACATCTTACCACCAATGATATCACCAGTTGTTGTAGTTCTTGGACCAAGACCAGCATATTGGAAACCTCTAAAATTATTGCCGCCTAAAAAGAAAGCGAAGTTACTGCGTACATCTTGTCCAAGCCCGTCAATATAACCACCGCGAGCAAGGAATTTTAAAATATAATCATCATTAATAACTGGTACATAATATCCAGCGCTACCCTCATATTTCATATTTTTAACATTGCCTGCAATGGCTCCAGCGTAATCTTGAGTCATTGAGATGTAGTAACCATCTTTTGGATCAATACGGCTATCTCTTTTATCATATAAAAATGTTTGCCCTATAGCGGAAGTGGTAAAAGAACCTTGTAAGTTTTTAATATTTTGCGAAGCGCTATCGCTGATATTGCTTACAGTCTGTGTGCTATAAGAATAACGCAATTGATGTTTTAAAAATTCAGTAATTGAGTAATCGCCACGAAAAGTTATGCCATCTGACTCTTGGTCATAAACTAAAGTTGATAATTTGTTTAATTGATATTTTGAAACATCAAAACCAACATCAATGGCACGGCCCATAAAATATGGTTTGGTATAATTAACTTCTGATGTGAAACGCAGCGCTGATTTTTGCACATTAATACCAAGTTCCTGACCAGTTCCAAAAAGATTTCTTTCTTTAATACCAATATTTGCAGTTGCTTTATCAAAGGTTGAATAGCCAATACCCAAGTTTAATTCACCAGTCTTTTTTTCTTTTATTTCAATAGTAAGATCAACCTTGTCAGAGTCTAAGCCGCTAGTGCCAAGCCTTTTAGTATTAAATTCAACCTTATCAAAAAATCCAAGATTTTGTAATCTTTGTTTTGAACGGTTGATTTTTGTGATGTTATAAGCATCTCCTTCACGAAATCTTAATTCTCTTCTAATAACTTCATCCATTGTTCTGGTGTTACCAATAATAGTGATTTTATCAATGTAAATTGGTGGCGTTTCACTAATTACAAAATCAATATCTATTGTTTGAGCTTCTTTATTGCGCTTTAAGACTGGTTCAATGTGAGCAAAAGCATAGGATTTTTCTGACATTATTTCAATAATTCTATCTACAGTTTTATCAACCAAATCAGAGTTATAAACTTTACCTTCTTTGATCAAAATTTCTTTATTTAAAATTGAGGCGTCAAATTTTTTGATGTTGTTTACAACGTTAACTGCACCAACTTGATATTTAAGGCCTTCTTCAAGTAAGAAGGAAATTAGAAAATGATCTTTATTTGGTGAAATTTGTGCAATTGCTGAAATTGCTGTAAAATCAGCATAACCGCGTGAGCCGTAGAATCTTCTTAATTTTTCTTTGTCGAACTCAATTCGATCAGAATCATAGGTGTCAGAAGAGGCAAGGAACTTCCACCATTTTGTTTTTTTGGTTGAAATTTCATCAAGCAATTCTTTGTCTGAGAAATTATTATTTCCAACAAAATAAATATTAGAAATTTTAGTTTTATTTCCTTCAAAAATTTCAAAAACAAGTTCAATTCTATTTTGTTCTTTAGGAATAATTTTTGGCTCAATTTTAGTTAAAAAACGTCCTGATTTTAAATAGATTTCATTAATTCTTTTAATATCAGATTGTAACTTTGATTTGGTGAAAAGACCACGTTTCTTAAGGCTTACTTCATTTTGCAATGCATCATCGTCAATTTTTTTATTTCCAACAAATTTAACTTCGGCAATTAGTGGATTTTCAGTAACTTCAATGATGGTATTTTTTTCCTCATCATTGATTTTTATGTCAGAAAATAAATCAGATTCATAAAGTTTTTTTAATGTTTCATCAATTTGTTGTTTGTTTAATTTGCTGAGGTTTCTTGGTAAATAAGACATTATTGTCTCGTTATCAATTCTTTCGTTTCCCTTAATTATTATTTCTGAGTTAGAAGTAGTATTTTCGTTACTATAGGCTGACATGCTAAAAAGCGTGCAAGACAAAAATAGTACCAAAAAAACTTTTGAGAATGTGTGTTTTATTGTGTTTATTAGCATTAAATGAGATTGTCCGTTAAGGGATTAGTTAGAATAAGAAAGCTATTTTGAATTTCAATCTCGAAAATTTTTTCTTGTAAAATCAAAGGAAAACAGATTTAGTTAAGGCAAATAGTATAAACTTATTCAAGTCATGTCACGAATTACATTAGCTCTAATTATTTTTATTTCTTTTATCAGCAAGTCTTACGCATTTGAAGTAGCGGCAAGTTCAAGAAATTATATCAGCATTGTTGGCTCTTCAACCGTTTATCCTTTTGCCTCTGTAATTGCTGAAGAATTTGGTCGTAATGCTAAAATAAAAAATCCGAAAGCAAAAACGCCAATTGTTGAATCAACTGGAACTGGTGGTGGTTTTAAATTATTTTGTTCGGGAGTTGGTTATAATTATCCTGATTTTTCTAATGCTTCGCGCCCTATAGAAAAAAGTGAAATTAAAAAATGCGCTGAAAATGGTGTTAATGATGTTGTTGAAATTAAAATTGGTTATGACGGAATTGTTTTAGCAAATTCGGTTAGTGGTATAAAATATAACCTGACGAAACAACAAGTTTTTCTTGCTTTAGCAGAAGAAATTCCTGATGTAAAAACAGGAAAATTAATGAAAAATAATTATCAAAAATGGAGTGATATTGATAAGAATTTACCAGAAATTAACATTGCGGTTTATGGCCCGCCTTCAACTTCTGGAACAAGAGATGCTTTCGTTGAATTAGTGATGGAAGAGCCTTGTATGGAGTTTGAGCAATATAAAGTGGCTTATCAAGATAAAAAAATTCGTCAGAAAAAATGTCATACAATTAGAAGCGATGGTAAGTTTATTGAAGCTGGTGAAAATGATAATTTAATTGTGCAGAAATTGAAGAATGACAAAGATGCGCTTGGAATTTTTGGTTTTAGTTTTTTAGAAGAAAATCATGCGGTAATTCAAGCGGCTTTAATTAACAATGTGGTTCCAAGCTTTGAAAATATTGTTTCTGGCGCTTATCCAGTTTCACGTCCACTTTTTATTTATTTCAAAAAAGAGCATTTAAATTTAATTCCGCAAATGCGTGAATTTGTAAATGAAATTATTAGCAAAGATACCATCGGTAAGGATGGATATTTATTGCAAAAGGGATTGATTCCTTTAACTGAAGAGGAGTTTAAGAATGTGTCTTTGGGAGTAAAAAACAGTTTGTAAAAAAGATACGGTATCCATGGATTGCGGATGAAGAATTTCTAGAAATTGCTTCGCAATCCTAAGAAATTCTAGCTCCGCAATGACAAGTTTGTGGATATTCTCGTCTTGCAATTAAGCAAGAATCACCTAAAATGGCGGTTTTACTGAATTTAAATCAATTTTACATGGAAGAAAAGTTTATAAAAGTTGTTGGTGCGAAAGAGCATAATTTAAAAAATGTCAGCATTGAAATTCCAAAAAATCAATTAGTTGTGGTAACTGGATTAAGCGGGTCTGGTAAGTCTTCGCTAGTCTTTGATACAATTTATGCCGAAGGTCAAAGACGCTTTATTGAAAGTCTTTCTTCTTATGCGCGTCAATTTCTTGATATGCAAGATAAGCCTGATGTGGAATCAATTACTGGGCTTTCTCCTTCAATTGCAATTGATCAAAAAACCACTTCGCGTAATCCACGTTCAACTGTGGGAACGGTTACTGAAATTTATGATCACTTCCGTCTTTTATTTGCAAGAATTGGTGTGCCTTATTCTCCCGCAACTGGCAAGCCAATTGAAAGCCAGTCAGCTTCTTTGATGGTTGATAAAATTCTTGAATTGCCAAAAAAATCAAAAATTTATTTACTGGCGCCAATTGTTAGAGGACAAAAAGGTGAATATCGTAAAGAGATGATGTCGGCAAGAAAACAGGGCTTTCAGAGAATTAAAATTGATGGTAATATTTATGATTTAAATGAAATGTTACCAATTTTAGATAAGAATAAAAAGCATGATATTGAAATTGTAGTTGATCGTATTGTGGTTTCTGATGACCTTGGAAATAGGCTTGCAGACTCAGTTGAAACCGCTTTGAAAATTTCTGGTGGTTTGCTTTTAGTTGAAATTGTTGGTCTTCCTGAAAAAACAAAATCAAAATTTAAGGAAGGTGAAATTATTACTTTTAGTGAAAAATTTTCTTGTCCAATTTCTGGGTTTACAATTTCTGAAATTGAGCCGCGTATCTTCTCTTTCAACAGTCCATATGGTGCGTGTAAATCTTGTGATGGTCTTGGAACAGAATTTTATTTTAGCGAAGATTTAGTTATTGAAGATGAAAATCTTTCACTAAGACAAGGCGCAATTACAATTTGGCAAGGTATTCAAGCGCGCTTTTATCAACAAGTGATGCAGGCTTTATCGGAGAAATATAAATTCTCGCTTGATGTGCCTTTTAAAACTCTTTCTGAAGAAATCAAAAATATAATTTTTTATGGAACTGGCACTGAAGAAATTGAAATAAAATATGAAGATGGTTTAAAATCATTCAAAGTGAAAAAGCCATTTGAAGGCGTAATTAATGGTCTCAAGAAGAAATTTTCGGAAAGCGAAAGTGAATGGATGAGAGAAGAATTAGTAAAATTCCAAACTCTTAAAACTTGTGAATGTTGTCAGGGATATAGATTAAATGAACAAAGTCTTTCAATTAAAATTGCTGGTTTGCACATTGGCGAAGTAAGCAAAATGTCGGTTGAGAAGGCAAGAGAATGGTTCTTAAATTTAAATGATAAATTAAATTCAACTCATCAAAAAATTGCTGAAAGAGTTTTAAAAGAAATTAATCGTAGGCTGGGATTCTTGCAAAATGTTGGCTTGGAATATTTAACAATAAATCGTGAAGCGGGAACTCTTTCTGGTGGTGAAGCGCAAAGAATTCGTCTTGCTTCGCAAATTGGTTCAGGGCTTTCAGGTGTGATTTATGTTTTAGATGAACCTTCAATTGGTCTGCATCAATCAGATAATGATAAATTAATTTCAACTTTAAAAAATCTGCGTGATCTTGGTAATTCAGTAATTGTTGTTGAGCATGATGAAGAGATGATGCGTGAAGCAGATTACTTAATTGACATTGGTCTTGGGGCTGGTGTTCATGGTGGTGAAGTGATTGCAGAAGGCTTGCCAAATGAAGTGATAAATAATAAGAAAAGTATTACTGGTCAGTATTTGAGTGGCAGAAAGAAAATTGAAATTCCGAAGCAGCGTCGCAAAATTGATAAGAAAAAAATGATTACGCTTAAAGGTGCAACGGTAAATAATCTAAAAAATTTGACGCTGAATTTACCTTTGAAAATGTTTGTTGCGGTGTCAGGGATTTCTGGTGGTGGTAAATCAAGTTTAATTATTAAAACTCTTTATCCAGCTTTAGATAAAATTGTTAATAAGGCGAAGGCAATACCAGGGCCTTATGAAGCGCTTTCTGGATCTCATTTAATTGATAAAATAATTGAAATTGATCAATCACCAATTGGCAGAACGCCAAGGTCAAATCCTTGTACTTACATTGGTGCATTTACTTTCATTCGTGAATTTTATACAAATTTACCAGAATCAAAAACACGTGGTTACAAGGTTGGTAGATTCTCTTTTAACGTAAAAGGTGGACGTTGCGAGACTTGTCAGGGTGATGGTTTAATTAAAATTGAAATGCATTTCTTGCCTGACGTTTATGTTAAATGCGAAACTTGTCATGGTAAGCGTTATAATCGTGAAACTTTGGAAATTAAATATAAGGATAAATCAATTTCTGATGTTTTAGAAATGACGTCAGAAGATGCTGCAGAGTTCTTCTCAAACATGCCACATATTTATGATAAATTTAAAGCATTATGTGATGTTGGTCTTGGCTATATGAGAATTGGGCAAAGTGCTACAACGCTTTCTGGCGGTGAAGCACAGAGAATTAAATTAGCAAGAGAGCTGAGCAGAAAAGCAACCGGAGATACGCTTTATATTCTTGATGAACCAACAACAGGCTTGCATTTTGAAGATATTAGCAAGCTTTTAAAAGTGTTGCATAAATTGGTTGATAGCGGAAATAGCATTTTGGTTATTGAGCATAATCTTGATGTTTTAAAAACTGCCGATCATATTATTGACATTGGACCTTATGGCGGTGAGAAAGGCGGATATATTGTGGCTGAAGGCACACCAGAAGAAATTTGCAAAGATAAGAAATCGGTTACTGGGAAGTATTTGACTAAGGTTTTAAAACCTCTTTAAAAGCCCTAACTTTTGCTTCAAACTGCTTAGTTATTTTGATTTTTTGTGTCCTCACGTATGTCGCAATAAGCTGCGGTACAAAAAATCAAAATGCCTCGCATTTTTTTGCAAAAGCGGGTTTTTAAAGAGTTTTGTATATGATCAGATAAATAAAAATATTTTAATATGCTTGATAAATCTTTACTTGAGGCGATGAATTTTTCGACAAAGCTTGTTGAAAAAAAGATGGAAATGCTGTTACCAAAGGATTTTCATGAATCACGCTTAGCTGAAGCAATTGAATATTCCGTTATGTCTGGCGGAAAAAGAATTCGTCCTTTTTTAACTATTATTTCTGCGCAAATTTTTGGTGTTGACCCGCTAAATTCAGTAAATGCCGCAGCGGCAATAGAATTCATTCACACATATTCTTTAATTCATGATGATTTGCCAGCGATGGATAATGATGATTTTCGTCGCGGTAAATTAACTTGTCATAAAAAATTTAATGATGCCACAGCAATACTTGCAGGCGATGCTTTACTAACTTATGCTTTTGAAATTTTATCTGATCCTGCAACTCATAAAGATCCTTTTGTTAGATGTGAATTAGTTAAAATGATTGCTTCTGCTGCAGGTTTTAAAGGTATGGTTGGTGGGCAGATGATTGATCTTGAAATGGCAGAGAAAAAAATTTCTAAAGAACAATTAGCAAAACTTCATCGTCTAAAAACTGGTGAGCTTTTTATGGCTTCATGCGCGGCTGGAGCAATTCTTGGTCATGCTAAAGAAAGTGAAAAAAATGCGCTACGTTATTATGCTCATGATTTAGGTTTAGCCTTCCAAATTAAAGATGACATATTAGATCATTATGGCGTTGAATCAGGAAAAGTTAACCTTGATGAGACTGTTCACAAAAAACCAAAAGATAATGCTAGCATTGTTGATATAGTTGGAATAGATCATGCCTTAAAACAGCTTAACATGCTAAAAGAGCAGGCAATTTCGCATTTGAAAATTTTTGGGAATAAGTCTAGTCTTTTGATTGAACTTTCTGAATTCATCGTATCACGCGAGAGATAATTAATTAAAATAATAAAATGAGTTTTGCTAAAAATAAATATTTGGTAATAAGAGGTGCAATTTCAAAGGAATTGGCAAATTTTGTTTATCACTATTTTCTAAATAAAAGAATGGTGGCCAAAACAATGTTTGAGGAGGGTTTTATTGATAGATCAGTTTCTTATTTTGGAACTTGGGATGATTCACAAATTCCAAATACCTACTCTCATTATTCCGATATTGTGATGGAAACATTATTGCAGCATGTAAAACCAGTGATGGAAGAATATACGGGATTAAAATTAGTGGAGACTTATTCCTACGCTAGAATTTATAAAGAAGGTGATATTTTACATCGTCATAAAGATCGTTTATCTTGCGAAATTTCAACAACTCTAAATTTAGGTGGTCCAATTTGGCCAATTTATCTTGAGCCTGATTCAACAAAAGGTTGAATAATAGATGGTAAATATGTTTCAGAAAATACTCCAGGAGTTGAAGTTACTCTTCTTCCGGGAGATATGTTAATTTATCGTGGTTGTGAATTAGAACATTGGAGAGAGCCTTGTGATTCTAATGGTTGCGGCCAGGTATTCTTACATTATAACAATGCTGCGATGCCTCATGCTGAAGAAAATAAATATGATCGCCGTGCTCATATAGGCTTGCCACCAAATTTTAAGAAACAGTAATTCCCCATTTCTTTCCTAAATAATTCTCAACGGCTTTTCTGTCGTCAGTTCCTAGATATTTTTTGAAGATTATTACTTCGCCGATATTTCCTTGGTAATAGCTGGAAGTAAGAGTGCTAAATCCTAAAGTTGCTGCCGTGAGTGATGTTGTTGCTTGTGCTATGTTATAAGCACTTCCACCAGTGGTAGGTGAGTTTTGAATAGTACCATTGATGTAATATGATTTTGTAATAAAATTGAAGGTGAAAGAGTGAATTAGTGGAGTGGGAGTTGTGTATGAAGAGATGCTGTAATCAAGATAATTATTTACTAAAGAAGTTGTCATGCTGCTACTTGTTTTATAGCCAAGAGTTAAGTTGGTATTATTTGAAGAATCGCTTCCAGCAATAAAATAATTGTTAGATCTATTTGCAGTTCTTTGCTCAACAACAAAAATTGTGAAAGCACTATTAGCAATGTTAGTGCCATCAAAAGATAAATAATTGCTATTGGTACTTGTAAATTGCACTACAGGAAGCCCATTGATTTGATTTGTTTTATAAGTTGGACGGTTCCCCGAAGTTGTTTGTGTTGCATTATTTTTAACAGTTTCAATATTTGGATTTAAATCATACCAAGTGCTTATAGTGTTGCCATCTTTAGCTTCGGAGGTTGAAAAACTTTCTTCCAAAGTTGTTTCATACCATAATACTAAACCTCCTAAGCTTGCAACAGGAGAGCTGGTAGTTCTGCTTCTGGCATCAGAAATTTTTGCTTTTTTAACTAAAATACGACCTTCCATAATGCCAGCAATAAAAACGCTGATTATGGTAAGAACTATGCTAAGTTCGATAAGGGAGAAGGCGCGATTTTTTTTCATTTCGAAGATGTTTTTTTAATAGACACAGTTGCGGAAACTGGCTTGCAGCCAGTTCCTAAAGTTCATTTAATTTCACTTTGATGAACGTTAAGAAATATGGGGAACTACCTATACGCCAGTTCCCGCTTAAGGTTATTTAATTTGGTATAACATTAATTTTGTTTTTGCAAAGAAGATTCGCTTTCTTTAGGAGCTTCCTTTGGCATTATACCCAAAATTGGTGCAATATTTTTTATAATTCTTCCTGCAGTTGGAGCAGCAACCATACCACCAGTATTAAAAGTATAATTAGGTCTGTCAAATAACACATAAACTAAATATTTTGGTTTTGAAATTGGAAATACTGCAACAAAAGAAGCGATAGTTTGTCTTTCATTGTAGCCACCAAATTCAGCTCTTTCAGCGGTTCCAGTTTTTCCGCCAACTTCATAACCTTCAATATTAGCGCCGCGTCCTGTTCCTTCCATGGCCACTTTGCGTAGCATCACGCGCATTATATCAGAGGTTGATTCTTTGATTACTCTTTTGCCACTTGGTTGTTCTTTTAGTTTTAAGAAAGAAGGATCATAGAGAATTCCACCATTGGCAATTGCGGCAACTCCTGTTGCAATGTGAAGTGGCGTGATAGCAATACCATGTCCGTAAGAAATTGTGTAGAGATTAATGTCGCGCCAATTGCGTGGATACATTGGTCTGCCAAGCCCTGGAAAATCAACATTAACTTTTTTTAGCAAGCCCATTTTTTCTAAAAATTCTTTTTGATTTTCAATGCCAATTTTTTGCGCAATTTGCACAGTTCCAATATTTGAAGAATAAGCAAAAACCTCACCAACTGTCATATCATCTTTTACTCTATGATCATCTTTTATAGTGAAGCGTCCATATTTTATGGGCTCTCTCACATTATACATATCATCCATTTTTACTAAATCTTTTTCAAAAGCGGTGGCGTTGGTAAAAACTTTAAATATTGAACCAAGCTCGTAAGAGCCATTAGTGACGCGGTTAAATCTTTGGTCAGGTTCGGCTTCATGTTGAATATTTGGATCAAAATCAGGAAGCGAAGATAGTGCAAGAATCTCGCCATTAGTTACGTCCATTATTATTCCGGCAGCGGCTTTAGCACGATATTCAATAATTCCTTTATTCAATTCATCATTTAGAATATCTTGTATTCTAACATCCATCGCTAATTTTATATCATCTTTGCCTCTTGTTAATTGCTTATCATATTGCATTTCAATGCCAGCAAGACCTTTGCGATCAAGATCCACATAGCCTACCAAATGGCTGGTAATTGATTTTTGTGGATAAACACGAATGCTATCATCTTCAAATAACAACCCTGCAATTTTAAGATTTTTGACTTGTTCTGATTGGTTTGGAGTAAGGTTTCTTTTGATTAAAATCCAACTTTTATTATTTTTCCCATCATTAATTTTTCTCAAAATTTCTTGATAAGATAAGTCAGGAAAAATCTCAGCAACTGCTTTGGCAATTGCGCTTGGATCTTTTACAAGAATGCTGCTGACGTAAAGTGATTTGGTTTTAAGATCAGTTGCAACTATGGTGCCGTTACGATCAAAAATGTCGCCCCTTTTGATGATTTTTCCAGAATTGTAAATGCCGCTGATCTTTACTTGATCGCCGGCAAGCACAATGAAAAACATTCTAATTATGATTATGATGAATAAGGCTAGAATGCAGCAATAAACAAAAGCTAGACGATTTTTTTTAATTTCTGTTTCAACCATTTAAGAACAAAATGTGTAGAATTGTTATCCTGAGACTACAGCCACTTTTAATGGCTGTTGGCGAAGGATCTCAGGCAACAAAAGAGATTCTTCGCTTCGCTCAGAACGACAGTGTTAAGATTAAATTTTTACTTCAGCAATTAATTTTCTAACAGCTTCAACTGAATTATTGAATGATGATTGTTCTTCAGCGTTTAATTTTATTTCAACAATTTTTTCAACTCCGTTTTTACCAATAATTGTAGGAACGCCAATATATAAGCCTTTTACGCCATATTCACCATTCAAACTTGCTGCAACTGGCAACACTCTTCTTTTATCAAATAAATAGCTTTCAGCCATTAAAATTGCCGAAGAAGCTGGTGCGTAGAATGCTGATCCAGTGCCAAGAAGTTTCACAATTTCTGCTCCTCCATCACGGGTACGCTGTACAATCGCATCAATTTTTTCTTTAGTGGTCCAGCCCATGTTAATCAAGTCAGGAATTGGAATTCCAGCAACTGAAGAATATCTAATTAATGGCACCATTGTGTCACCATGTCCGCCTAAAACACAGGCAACAACATCTTCAACTGAAACATTAAATTCTTGCGCTAGAAATAATGACATTCTTGCTGAGTCAAGCACACCAGCCATTCCAACCACTTTATTTGCAGGCAGTCCAGAAGCTTTTTGCATAACATAAACCATTGCATCAAGCGGATTTGTAATAACAATTACAAAAGCATTTGGTGCATATTTTTTGATTCCTTCAGCAACTGCTTTAATAACATTAGTGTTGGTTGCAATAAGATCATCACGGCTCATTCCGGGTTTTCTTGCAATTCCCGCAGTTACAATAACCACATCTGAATCAGCAATATCAGCGTAAGAATCAGTGCCAATCATTTTGCTGTCAAAATCTTCAACAACTGAAGATTGTTCAATATCAAGAGATTTACCTTTCGCAACTCCTGAATTTAGGTCAAGCATAACAACATCACCAAGATTTTTTAATCCAATCAAGTGAGCTAAAGTGCCACCAATATTACCTGCGCCAACTAAGGCGATTTTATTTCTTCTCATAATTTATTTATTATTTGGTTAAAAATTTCTTCTTGATTTTGAGTGCCGTCAATGACAACAATTCTCTTATTTTCACTAGCTAATTTCAAAAATCCATGACGAACTTTTTGATGAAAATCAAACCCAAGTTTTTCATAACGATTATTTGTTTCACGGCTTTCTATGCGCGCAAATGCCACTTCAACCGGCACATCAATTAAAAAAGTTATATCGGGAGTAAAATCATTTATTGTAATTTTTCTAACTTCGTCAATTAGTTTGCAATCAACGCCAAAAGCACTTCCTTGATAAGCATAAGTTGAATCAAAAAAACGGTCAGAAATTACAATTTTATTTTCTTTTAAAGCAGGTTTTATAAGCTTTTCCACATGTTCAAGACGGGCAGCAAAATTAAGCAGAAGTTCAGTTTTTGCTTCTGGTTTTTCATCGCCAATTAAAATTTCTCTAATTTTTTCAGAAATTTTTGTGCCACCAGGTTCTCTGGTTAAAACGGCATCAAATTTTTTAGCTAGTAAAAATTCATATAGTTTTTTACTTTGTGTTGACTTACCGCTTCCTTCAACACCTTCAAAGGTAATGAATTTATATTTCAATTGTTCCATTTAATAATTATGAAAAGTCCAAAAAATATTTTAATAACCGGTGCCAGCAGTGGAATTGGCAAAGCCTTAGCAATTAAATATGCTACACATTCTGACGTTAATTTATTTTTGTCTGGTCGCAATTTAGAAAGATTAGAAGAAGTAAAAAAAATTTGCCAAGAATTAAAACGAGGGGCGAATGTTTTTTGCAAAATTATTGATGTTCGTGATGAGTCTGATATGGCGAACTGGATTGATGAGATTGAGAAAAATTATGAACTTGATTTAGTAATAGCAAATGCCGGAATATCAGCAGGAACTGCGTCTGGCGTTGAATCGTCAAAGCAAATAAAAGAAATTTTTGCGATAAATCTTGATGGCGCTTTAAACACAATAAATCCTGCAATTGCTAAAATGAGGCAAAGAAAGAAGGGTCAGATAGCAATAATTTCATCTCTTGCGGGCTTTCGTGGTTTACCAAGTTCTCCAGCATATTCTGCAAGTAAAGCTGCTGTTAGAGTTTATGGTGAAGCGTTGCGTGGCAATTTGCGTGAATTTGGAATTGCAGTTAATGTGGTTTGTCCCGGTTATATCAAGACGCCAATGACTGATGTGAATAATTTTCCGATGCCTTTTTTGATGCCTCCTGAGAAATGTGCCGAAGTGATTGTGAAAAAGCTTAAGAAGAATGTGTCGCGAATTTCCTTTCCTTTTCCTTTATTCTTTGTGGTGTGGTTTACAACTTTATTATCAAATAAAATAACTGATCCAATTTTTGCTAAGTTGCCAAAGAAAAAGGCGATGGAATAAGCAATAAAAAAGGGCCTGATTTTTTAAAATCAGACCCTTTTTCTTTTCTAATTTAGATAAAATTACTATTTCTTATCAGCCTTAGCTGCTGCAGGAGTTGCTGCTTTTGCTCCTGCTGCTGCAGGCGCTCCAGCTGCCGGAGCTGCTGCTCCTGCTGCAGGAGTTGCTGATGCAGCTGCTGCGGTTTCTTCTTCAGATTTAGAAGCTCTACCAATAATACTTGCTACAAGGAATGAATCATTTTTAGCAAGAGAAACTCCTGCAGGAAGAACTAGATCTTTTCCTCTGATTTTTTGCCCCACTTGCATTGCCCCAACGTTAATTTCAATTACTGTAGGAATGTTATTCACGCTATCACAGATAACTGCAACTTTTCTAAGCACGATGTGTAAGAAACCACCTTTCTTTAAACCTGGAGATTTATCTTGGTTAATAAATTTTAATTTTGGTTGTGCTTTAACAGTTTTAGATTCTTCGCAATTTAAGAAATCAACGTGAGTTGGACGGTCAGAAACTGGATCAAGGTCAATTTTATGAGCAATAACTTTAGTTTTTTTACCGCTAATTTCTAACTCAATAACTGAAGTTTTTGCGTTACCTTTAAAATATTCCATTTCAAATTCTCTAGCATCAATAGCAACGTTAACATTGCCGCCAGCTTGATAAATAACAGCAGGAATTTTGCCTGCTTGTTTAATTTTTTTACTAGCAATAGAGCCAAGTTTTTCTCTTTTTTCTGCTTTTAATACAACACCAGTCATGATTGACCTCAATTATTATTATGAAATTTATTTATTATGCTTATTTGCTTAAAGTAAGCTGTGCTTCCAAACGAAGGGCAGGTAAGATACTGATCTTATAATAAAAATCAAGTATTATGTTTAAGCCTTTCCTTTTAACGATGCCAAGACTTCCTCAACATGCCCATTAACCTTGACTGATCGCCAAATATGAGAGATTTTGCCTAATTTATCAATTAGAAATGTAGATCTATCAATACCAAAATATTTTTTACCAAACATCGATTTTTCTTTGATAACACCATATTTCTCACAAACTTCACCGTCAGAATCAGCAAGTAAATTGAAGTTCAATTTATATTTATTGATGAATTTGCAATGGCTTTCAACATCATCTTTAGAAATACCTAAAATAACGCAGTTAAGCTTTTCAAATTCGGCATTTTTCTTTGTGAAGTCTTGCGCCTCAATGGTACAACCCGGAGTATCGTCCTTCGGATAAAAATAAAGCACAACATTTTTACCTTTAAGATCTGATAAGGAAATTTCACCTTCATCGCTTAAAAGAGAGAATAATGGCGCCGCTTTACCAACTTCTAATTTCATGCTATTTCTTTTTAGTGCTTTTTTTCTTAGGTTTTTCTACTGCTTTTTCTTCACCATTAACATGTAAAATATCGTTAAATTGTGATTGGCTGCAAAGTCCAAGTAAAACCACATCTCTTGGCTTAATGTTTTTAATGTTCCAATGGCTACGATCTCTGATTGAATCAATCATTTTATCAGTTGTTCCAACCAGTTTTTTGATTTGGCTATTGGTAATTTCAGGATAATATTTTAAAAGGTAAGAAATGCCATCTGGTTTGTCTTGTCTTCTTGCAATTGGCGTATATTTGCCAGTTTTTTTACTGCTTGTTTTAACTTCATTTGCAACTGATCTATTTAAAACCAAAGTTGTTTTTTGATCTTTTTCGCATCTTTCAATTTCTTCATGAGTAAGCTGACCAGAGAGAATTGGGTTTTGACCAATTATTCCTGAAGCAACGTCACCATCAGCAATTCCTTGCACTTCTAGTTCGTGTAAGCCGCAGAAAATTGCGATTTGATGAAAGGTAAGCGAAGTATTTTCAATTAACCAAACGGCAGTTGCTTTGCGCATCAAAGGTAATTCTTGAGACATATGTTGATTTTTTAAAGGTTTAACTAATAAGATTGCCCAAATTTAATTGGTTTTTAATTTTAAAAGCAAGGAATTATCAATGCTAATCCTTATTTCTCCCGCTAAATCTCTTGATTATGAAACATTTGTAAAATGCGCAGAATCAACCTTGCCGCATTTTGCGAAAGAAACTCAGGAATTGGTTTTAGGGCTTAAAAAGCTTAAAAGTGCAGATTTAGAGAAAATGATGGGAATTAGTAAAAAATTGGCGGAATTGAATTTTGAAAGATTTCAAAAATTCTCACCAAAATTTGATTTAAAAAATTCTAAGCAAGCATTGTTAGTTTTTAATGGCGATGTTTATGAGCCAATAAAAAAAGATAAGTTTAAAAAGGCAGATTTTGACTTTGCACAAAAACATTTACGAATTTTATCTGGTCTTTACGGAATTTTAAAACCACTTGATTTAATGCAAGCTTACAGGCTTGAAATGGCCACGGATTTTAGAAAAACTAGCTTAGAGAAGAATTTAAAAATAAAAAATCTCTATCAATTTTGGGGTGATAAAATTTCTGATTTTATAAATTCTGAAGTTAAAGAAAATCACGAAAAATATATTATAAATCTTGCTTCAGAAGAATATTTTTCTGCTATAAATCCTAAAAAAATCTCAGCAAAAATTATAAATATTATTTTTAAAGAGAAGAAAGCGGGAGTTTATAAAATCATTGGAATCAACGCCAAAAGGGCGCGCGGCCTAATGGTGAATTTTATAATAGAAAATAAAATTGATGATGTTGAAAAGTTAAAAAAATTTAATTTAGAAAATTATATTTTTGAAAAATCAATGTCTGACGAATTTAATTTTACATTTGTGAGGTAAAATGGAATCAACTTTATTATTTTTAAAATCGATGCTGATTGGCTTGTCAATTGCAATGCCAATTGGTCCAATTTCAGTTTTAGCAATCAAAAATTGTTTGACGCGTGGTTTTAAAATTGGTTTTGCCACCAGTTTTGGCGCTTCAATTACTGAAGGATTTTATGGCTTTGTTGCAACTGGTGGTTTAATTTTTATATCAAAATTTCTCACCACTTACGCTTCTGAAGTTAGATTTGTTAGTGGAATTGCCTTGATTTTAGTGGCTGCTTATGAAATTTCTACAGCGCATAAATTCTCTTTGAAGGAAATAAAAATGAATCAATTTGGATTTTTTAAAACGATGTTTTTTGTGTCATTTTTAACTCTTGGAAGTCCAATGACTATTACCTTATTTATTGGAATTTTTGCAACTATGAGTGGCGTTGCTTTAACCGAAGCTGAAATGATTATAACTGTTGCCGGTATTTTTTCTGGTTCTGTTTTATGGGCTTTTATTTTATGTGGCACCGTGACTACGATTCGTCACAAGCTTTCAGAAAAATGGATGGCGCGAGTGAAAATCTTTTCTGGCACCATCATTGGTGGATTTGGTGTATATGGGATTTGCAGTGTTTTATAGATTTGTTGTTATATTTTTGGAGTAAATAATTTTCTTGATTTCGACAAGCTCAATCAGCGAAAATTGTTTAATGAGTAAGTTAAGCTTTTTCGCTGATTGAGCTTGTCGAAATCAAGAAAAAGCTTTTACAATTATTACTCGCTATCAGATAATTTCCTTGCCTGATCATCAGCAATTAATGCTTCAATAAATTCATCAAGTTCGCCAATCATTACACCATCAATACGATAACTGGTTAAGTTAATGCGATGGTCTGTAACACGGCTTTGCGGGAAATTATAAGTTCTGATGCGTTCAGATCTGTCACCACTTCCAACTTGCTCTTTTCTGTTTGCGGCGCGCTCACGATCAGCTCTTTCACGTTCTGCTTCATAAAGCCTTGAACGCAATACTTTCATGGCTTTTTCACGATTCTTAATTTGTGATTTTTCATCTTGCATTGAAACCACAACACCAGTTGGAACGTGAGTAATTCTAACTGCTGAATCTGTTGTGTTAACTGATTGTCCACCTGGGCCAGATGAGCGGAAAACATCAATTCGCAAATCTTTTTCTTCAATTTTAATGTCAATATCTTCAGCTTCAGGAAGCACTGCAACTGTTGCCGCGGAAGTGTGGACACGTCCTTGATTTTCAGTTTCAGGAACACGTTGCACGCGGTGCACGCCTGATTCAAATTTTAATCTGGCGAAAACGCCTTTGCCAGAAATTGAAGCGGAAGCTTCTTTATAGCCACCAAGCCCAGTGTCAGAAAGTGAAAGAATTTCAAATTTCCATCTTCTTTTTTCAGCATATCTTTGATACATTGCAAAAAGTCTTGCCGCAAAAAGTGCAGCCTCTTCGCCGCCAGTTCCAGCGCGTACTTCAAGAATTGCATTTTTTTCATCCGCTGCATCTTTTGGTAAAAGTGCTAATTTTATTTGTTGTTCAAGATCAGGAATTTTTTTTGTTAAATCAAAACGTTCTGATTCCATCATCTCGCGCATATCTTTATCTTCTGTAATTGGCAGCATTTCATCAATATCAGCAATTTCTTTTTGTGCTTTGCGATATTCACCAATTAGAGCCACAATGGGTGCAGCATCAGAATGTTCCTTAGACACTTTAGCATAAGTGTTTCCAAGAGCTGATGGATCTAATAATTTTTTTTCTAACTCGTTAAATTTGGCAACAATACCATCGAGTTTTTCAGTAAAAGACATAGTTAATTTGAGTTATTCTTCATCTACAACACGTCATCCCGAGCACGAAGTGCGAGGGATCTCCTGTGTTTCACGAGATCCTTCACCAAGAATTTCTAGAGGAAATTTAAGGTTTGGGGTGACAATTTGTTTCTTACTCAGAAACTTCTATTGATTATTTTGTTAAATAAGTATCCTAGAGCGATCTATACTCATTATATCAAATTAAAAATCAATCATGAGCGGTAATTTTCTTAAAAATTTTTACATCACTTCACCGATTTATTATGTAAATGATGTGCCACATATTGGTCATGCTTATACTTCAATTGCTTGTGACGCGATGGCGCGTTTTAAAAGGCTTGATGGCTTTAATGTGCATTTTTTAACTGGCACTGATGAACATGGTCAAAAGGTTGAAAAATCAGCGTTAGCGAGAGGCAAAACCCCACAAGAATTTTGTGATGAAATTTCACTAAAATTTCGTGAATTGGCCTTAGCGCTTAATTTATCCAATGATGATTTTATTCGCACAACGGAAAGAAGACACAAGGAATGTGCCACCGCATTTTGGAATATTTTAGAAAAAAATGGTTGGATTTATAAAAGTACTTATGAAGGTTGGTACGCTGTTCGTGATGAAGCGTTTTATGGCGAAGATGAATTAGTAAATGGTAAAGCGCCAACAGGTGCTGAAGTTACGTGGCACAAGGAAGAAAGCTACTTTTTTAAATTATCAGCTTTTCAAGATAAGTTACTTGCTCTTTATGAAGCTGTTCCTGATTTTATTCAGCCAGAATCTAAACGTAATGAAGTAGTTTCTTTTGTGCGTGGTGGTAAGGATTATGTGAAAGGTGCGCTTAAAGATTTATCAATTTCGCGCACCTCATTTTCTTGGGGTGTGAAAGTTCCAAATGATGAAAATCACATAATGTATGTGTGGCTTGATGCGCTTACTAATTACATTTCGGCACTTGGTTTTCCAAATGAATATGATCCGTTAATTCAAAGATTTTGGTGCGATACAACAGATTCGCCAGTGCATGTTGTTGGTAAAGATATTTTGCGTTTCCACACGGTTTATTGGCCAGCATTTTTAATTGCGGCGCAAATTCCACTTCCTAATAAAGTTTTTGCTCACGGTTGGTGGACTAATCAGGGACAAAAAATTTCTAAATCAGTTGGCAACGTAATTGATCCGCATCAAGAATTAGAATGGTTGCGCTCTATGGGCTGCGAGATGGATGCATCAGTTGATTATTTTAGATATTTCTTACTTCGTGAAGTGCCTTTTGGTAATGATGGTGATTATAGCCGTAATAACTTGATTACGAGAATTAATGCAGAGCTTGCGAATAATATTGGTAATTTAGCGCAAAGAATTTTATCGATGATTTATAAAAACAATGATGGAAAAATTGTGAGAGTCAAATTCTTTGATGATGCGTCAGAACTGCTTGTAAAGGCTTATGAATTAAAAGAAAAAATCACTTTAGCAATGGATAAATTTGCTTTTGATGAGGCGATTGGTGAAGTTGTATCTTTTGCTAGAGCTTGCAATGTTTTTGTTGATCAAAAAGCACCGTGGACTTTGAAAAAAGAGCATCGCATTGAAGAAATGAATTTAGTTTTATCAACAATTGCCGAATGTTTGAGATGTATTGGAATTGCTTTACAAGCCTTCGTACCAAAGCTTTCAGCTAAATTGCTTGATGTTTTAAATATTGATAAGAAACATCAAGCTTTGAAATATTTGAATAGTGATTATGCTCTAAAAGCTGGTCACACAATTAAAGAGCCTAAGGCAATATTTCCTAGGTTAGAAATAATTAACAAAAACTAAAAAACATGGAAAATTTTCTTACTAAAAATCTAAAAAGAATAGTAATTGCAAATCTTTGCTTATTAGCCTTGTTTCTTCTGGCGCAGACTTTTTCAACCTTTGCTGATATTTCTTTAAAAAAGAAAATGGCGAATAAAGGAGCTCCAGGAATTCTGGGCTCAAGTGGGATTACCTTTAGTGCAACTGCATCAGTAAAAGCAAAACCAGATGTTGCTAATTTTTTTATGACAGTGCGTGAAGAAGCTGAAGACAATGTTTCAGCGCAACAAAAAATGACTGATAAAAGCAATAAAGCAATGGAGCTTTTAGAAAAAGAAGGCATCGATAAAAAAGACATTAAAACCAATAACTACAATACTTATCCTAAATATAGCAGCAGCAATATTGTTTGTATTAAAGCTCCTTGTGAGCCTACAAAATCTGTGATAACAGGCTATGAGGCGATGCAAAATATTTCATTTAAAATTCGCGATATTAGCAAGTCAGGAGATATTGTAACTAAGCTTGCAGCGCTTCAAGTTAATGACGTTCAAGGTCCAAATTTTGCGATAGAAGATACGTCAGAAGCAGAAGCTGAAGCTAGATCAGAAGCGATTAAAGAGGCCAAAGAAAAAGCGCAAAAAATTGCGAAAGAACTGGGAATTACTTTAGGAAAAATAACTGCTTTTAGTGATAGTGCATCACCTTATCAGCCTTATATGGAGATGGGTGCTAGAGGTTTTGCAGCTAAAGCCTCATCTAGGGCACCAAACATGGAATCAGGAGAACAAGAAGTTTCTTCAACAGTTTCAATTACCTACGAAATTAAATAATGAAAATAATTTCTTGGAATATTAATTCGCTACGTTTGCGTCTTCCTCTTTTGAGAAAATTAGTGGAAGAAGCAAATCCAGATGTGATTTCTTTGCAAGAAACCAAAGTGCAAGATGCAGATTTTCCGCTTTTAGAAGTGAAGGCTTTGGGCTATAATTTTGTTGAGTTCTCAGGTGAAAAATCATATAATGGTGTTGCGATAATTTCAAAATTTCCGCTTTTAGATGTTAATAAAATTGATATTCTTGATTATGGCCATAAGCGTCATATTTCAGCAAAAATAAAAGATGTTGAATTACATAACTTTTATGTGCCAGCAGGTGGCGATATTCCTGATGTGAAGTTGAATGATAAATTTGATCATAAGTTGAAATTTGTTGATTGGATGAGCGAATATTTTAAGTCACAAAAAAACAAAAAAATCATCATTTCTGGTGACTTCAACATCGCGCCATTAGAACATGATGTGTGGTCTCACAAACAACTTCTAAAAATTGTTTCTCATACACCAATTGAAGTAGAGAGAATGTCATACTTACAGCAAAGCCTTAACTTCCTTGATACGCATCGTCATTTTGTTGATGAATCACAAAAACTTTATTCATGGTGGAGTTATCGCGCTCGCGATCCACTTGGCGCAGATAAAGGACGTAGATTAGATCACATTTGGGTAACGCCAAATTTAAAAGATAATCTAAAATCTATGAATATTTACAAAAATTTTCGTAGCCTTAATCAGCCTTCAGACCATGTGCCAATTGAAACAGTTTTTAAATTTTGATGAATAAAGTAAAAATAAATAATCAAAAAGAGATGGCAGATTTAGCAAAAGAAATTGCGGCTAAATCAAATGTTGGTGATGTTATTGCTTTGAAGGGAACTCTTGGCGCAGGAAAAACATTTTTTGCAAAAAATTTTATTAATGCATTACAAGAAAATTCAGGCGAAATTTTAAGCCCAACTTTTAATATTGTTTATTCTTATAACACAAAGAAAGGCGAGGTTTTTCACTTTGATTTATATCGTTTGAAAAACGCCGATGAGCTTGAAAATATTGGTTTCTTTGATGCTTTAAAAAATGGAATTTGCTTAATTGAATGGGCAGAAATTGCTCATAAATTTTTACCAAAAAATTATTTAGAAATTGAAATTAAGATTTTGGGTGATGAGGAGAGGGAAGTAATTTTTAGGAAATTGCATACGGGGGTAAGTGCATAATCTTATTCGCTGGTTGAGCCTGTGACAAACCTAAGAATAAGATTATGTAAAAAGCTTCTCTTGGTTTGTCACAGGCTCAACCAGCGAGAAGCTTTTTTTAGGCAGGTTAATCAAACAATTAACGTACAGTTACCTAATTTTAACCAAAAATAACAAATGAAAAAATTTAAATTTGAAGTTAGTGAAAATGAGGTTGGTGTAAGGCTTGATAAGTTTTTAACTGAAAAGTTTTTAGCGTTAAAGCCAGAAATAACACGTAGCAAAATTCAAAAACTAATTGATGAGAAAATGGTTTTTGATGAGAAAAATCAAGCCATAATAAACGCTGCGCAAAAAACAAAATTGGCGCAAAAAATTCTGGTAACTTTTCCTGACGCTAAAGAATCTCATCTTGTAGCAAAAGAAATTCCTTTTGAAATAATTTATGAAGATGATGATTTGTTGGTTATAAATAAACCGGCTGGTCTTACTGTTCATCCGGGTTCGGGCAATTCTGAAGATACTTTGGTTAATGCGCTTTTATTTACTCACAAAAATAAACTTTCTTCAATTAATGGTGAATTTCGTCCTGGAATTGTCCATCGTTTAGATAAGGATACATCAGGTTTGATGCTTGTTGCAAAAAATGATTTTACTCATCAAATTTTAAGCGAAAATTTAAAAAATCGTGAAATAAAAAGAAATTATTTAGCCTTTATCTATGGGGTTTTAAAGCCATCTCAGGGCATAATTAATAAGAATATTGTTAGGTCACGAGTTAACCGTTTAAAAATGCGTGTTGCAAGAGTTTTGGGGCGTGAAGCAATTACAAATTATGAAACTAAAGAAACATTTCTTGATGGATTTGTTAGCTTAGTTGAATGTAGATTGCAAACTGGCAGAACTCATCAAATCAGGGTTCATTTTGAATCAATAAAACATTCTTTAATTGGTGATCAGCTTTATAACTCAGCTAAAAAAAATCCATCAAAAACGCTTGATGAAAAAGTAAAAAAAGCAATTATTGAATTTCCAAGACAGGCTTTGCATTCTTATAAAATAAGATTCCTTCACCCAAGAACAAAAAAAGAAATGTCTTTTGAAATTGATTTTCCTGATGATTTGAAGGAGTTAAAAAATACATTAAGATCCTGAAACAAGCTCAGGATGACATTTGAATATTGATAAAATGAAGCAAAGAATAGTCATAATTTCAGGTCCAACAGCATCAGGAAAATCAGGTCTTGCTCTTGATTTTGCTTTGCAAAAAGACATTGTAATTATTAATGCTGATTCATTACAAATTTATGAAGGCTTGCCAATTCTTTCTTCGCAGCCAACAGCGTCAGATCAAAAAAAAGCAGAACATAGATTATATTCAATTTTAAAATTTGATGATAATTCTTCTGTTGGAATTTGGTTAAAATTGGTGGAAGGTGTCATTAGAGATGCGTGGCAGCAAAATAAATTGCCAGTTATAGTTGGTGGAACTGGTATGTATATTTCAAAATTAGTTGAAGGAATAAATGAAATTCCTGAAATTGATGAGGTGATTAAAAAAAATAGTAGAGAATTATTTGATGAAATTGGAATAGAAAATTTCAGAGAAGAACTAATATCTTTAGGTGAAGAAGAAGTAAAAATAAAAATTCTTGATAAACAAAGATTGATAAGGGTTCATGAAGTTTTAAAACAAACAGGAAAATCACTTTTTTGGTGGCAAAACCAACCAAATAAAAAATTATTTGAAAGTGATGTTTTTACTCATGTAAATTTAAATCCAAACCGTGAAGAGCTTTATAAAAATTGTAATTTGCGTTTTGAAATGATGCTTAAAAATGGTGCAATTGAAGATGTGGAAGAATTGATGGATAAGCCTTTTATTGACAAATTGCCAATTTCTAAAACCTTAGGATTTATAGAAATTGTGGATTTTTTAAATAAAAAAATCTCTTATGAAGAAGCGGTAAAAATTGCTTCACAAAAAACCAGAAATTATGCTAAAAGGCAATTGACGTGGTTTCGTCATCAATTACCAGAAAAAATGGTTTTTGAGGATAGAAACGAAGCTTTAAATTATTTAAAAAAACAATTGTCATCTTGAGCCATAGAATTTCTTTTAGAAATTCTTGGCGAAAGATCTCATGCAATTAAGAGATCTCTCGCACCTTGTGCTCGAGATGACATAATATGATAAGACGACAAAGATAAATATTTTCAATTCATGAAATTTAGCGATCAAGGCATTATCATTAGTCAAAAAAAATATGGTGAAAATTCTGCTATAGTAAAAGTATTTTCACAAAATCATGGGCTTTATCGTGCCTTCGTCAAATCACTAAAATCAAGCAAAGATCGCACAATTTTTCAAATTGGTAATTTAATTTCTTTTGAATATAGAACGCGTCTTGAAGATAATTTAGGACAATTTTTTGCAAGTGATTTAGTTAAAAGTTATTGTTCAAAAATCATGTTTGATAAATTGAAGCTTGATTGTGTGAAGTCTTTATTTTCAATAATCGACAATATATTTTTAGAAAGAGAAGAGCATCAAGAATTATTTGAAAAATTGCAAAATTTCTTACAAAAATTAACTGATGATGAAGTAAAGAAAAATGAATTTCTGGCTGATTATATAAAGTTAGAATTAGAGATTCTAAGAACTTTGGGTTATGGCATTGATTTATCTTCTTGCGCTGCCACAAATTCAACTATTGATTTAGTTTATGTCTCGCCAAAATCAGCGCGAGCTTTGTCTTTTACAGCTGGAAAGCCATATGAAAACAGATTATTAAAATTGCCAAATTTTCTGTTGGAAGAAAGTGAATGCAATGATAATCACCTCCTTGAGGGTTTTAAATTGAGTGGATATTTTTTAGAAAAATTTATTTTTGAAGAAAGATCAGTTGTGGAGAAAAAGCAGCAATTTGCCTATCGTGAGAATATTGTTAATGCGTTAAAATAAATCCCCCCTTCGTCGCTTCTCCTTCTTGCTAAAAACGTGCATTTAGCACGTTTTTTAACGCTCAAAGCCTTTTTCAAAGGGGGTGTCATGCGAAGCATGACGGGGGATTTAAAAATCAAAAGTCACAGTCTTCTTCAAATCATCATGAAGGCTTAATGCAACAGGGCAGGTGAAGGCTGCATTACGTAGCATTTCTTTTTGTTTTTCATCAAAATTATTTTTTGGAAAAGTAAAATGAACAATTATTTCTGATACTTTTCTTGGGTTTGCTGACATGATTTTTGTGACATCGCAAGAAGCTCCTTCAATATTCATTTCATGTTGATTTGCAACAATTCCCATGATTGTAAACATGCAAGAGGCAAGAGATGCTGCAAGTAAATCAGTTGGCGAGAATGCTTCTCCTTTTCCTTTATTATCAATGGGTGCATCGGTAATTAGCGAATTACCAGATTTAAGATGAATTGAAGAAGTTCTTAATTCACCAAGATATTTTGTTTTGATTGTGATAGACATAAATTATTGATTAAATTGTTTTATCTTCTTGCGCCTTGAGCTTGTGACAAACCAAGAGAAGCTTTGTAGATCTTATCCTCGGTTTGTCACAATATAAAACAGCGGATAATATTTAAAAAATTAGCGATCCTATTGTTTCAATAACATTGATTTTTTTACCATAAAGCATTGAAACAAATAGCGAAACGCAAATTGCTGGTGCAAAAGGAAAAGTGGCTTCTCTTTTAATTCTTTGCCAAATTGTGCCAAACACTGCGCCAAGCAAGCCGCTAAGCAGCATGAAAAGTAAAAATCCTTTTGTTCCTAAAAGTAATCCTGCGATAAAGAAAAACTTTATATCATCAACTCCAAGCGCTTCAATTCCGGCACTAAAGTGAAAAAACATCACTAATAATATACCAAATCCAACATAAAGAAAAGCTGCACCAATATTCATTGTAGCACCACTAACTCCATCTTCCATAATGCGCAAAATTATTACTAAAAATGCCAAAAAATATTGTGTTACATCAGGAATAAAATAATGCTCCAGATCAACAATTGACATTACAATTAAAGTTCCGGCAATTAGACAATATAAAACAAGTTTTGCATTGATTTCTGAGCCCAAAGCAAAGTATATTACTATAAATGTAACAGCAAAACTAAGTTCAATTAATGGATAGCGAATTGAGATTTTGCTATTACAATTACTGCATTTTCCTTTTTGCAAAATCCATGAAAATAATGGAATTAAATTTTTTATTTTAAGAGGAACATTACAGCTTAGGCATTTTGAGCGGGCAAAAGTAATAGGCTCTTTGCTTGCAAGGCGATGGCTTACCAAGCTTGAAAAAGAGCCAATGATTAAGCCAAATAATGTTACTAAGCAAAGTTGCTCGACAAAAGAAAGTTGAGAATTTAAAAGGGATAATATTTCCATCGTAAGTCCTATGTTATTAAAATAACGACTAACATTATAATTGATGAATTTTTTTAAAAGAACTTTTCCATTATTATTAGTTATTTTCTTTTGTTTTGCTTGTAGTCAAAAGCCTGCGCGAATTGTTAATAATAGCAGTAACTTTTATGGTAAAAATAATAGTTTTTATCAAGATAAATATAGTGATGTAAAAAATAAAGTTGGAAAAACTGCTATTGATAAAAGTGGTAAAGTTGTGGTTGCTAGTGGTGAGACTCTTTATAGCATTTCAAGAAATTACAGAGTTCCTTTACGTGATTTGATTGAACAAAATAATTTAACACCGCCTTATAATTTAAATGCAGGCAAGGTTCTTACAATTCCTTCTCCTAAATATCATGAAGTGCAGGCTGGTGAAACCCTTTCAAGTGTGGCGCGCCTTTATAAAATGAATGTTGATAATATTGTGGCGCTTAACAAATTAGAATCGCCTTATTTATTAAAAACTGGTCAGAAGCTCAGAATTTCAGATAGTCAAAATAAAAATATTGCAAGTAATGTTGTGGTAAAAGAGCACCCAGAAGAGGTAAAAAAAGATGAGGTAAAAGACAAAGAATTGCCAGTGGTTGTTGAAAAAACTTATAATCCAAATTTTGTTGAAAAAACATTAGATAAATTTAACAAATTCTCTTGGCCAATTCGTGGTAAAGTTGTTTCTAAATTTGGACCAAAAAAAGGTGGTTTATATAATGATGGTATCAATATTAGTGCGCCTCTTGGCTCAAAAGTTGCAGTTTCAGAAGATGGTGTTGTTGCTTATGTTGGAAATGAATTGAAAGGTTATGGGAATCTTGTTATTGTGAAACATTCTGGAGGTTTTATTACAGCCTATGCGCATCTTTCAAAAACCTTAGTTAAAAAAGGTCAGAGAGTGAATAAATTGGATAAGATTGCTGAAGTGGGTTCAACTGGAAATGTTAGTTCTCCACAGCTTTATTTTGGCCTAAGAAAGGGTAGAGATGCTCTAAATCCTGAAAATTATTTGAGAAAATCATAATGTCATTATTGAAACTTTTTTCTAAATCACAAGTTAAGGATGAGCTAAAAAATTCCAGTAAAATTTCTGCTGCGATAAAACAAATTTTTACTCATAAAAAAATTGATTTAGAAATTCTTGATCAGCTTGAAGAAAGCCTTATTGTAAGCGATGTTGGAGCAGAGTTGTCAATGAAATTAGTTAAACATTTAAGAGATAAAAAATTTCATAAAAATATTACGCTTGATGAAATAAAAGATTTTTTTTCTGAAGAATTAGAAAAAATTTTACTGCCTTGTGAAAAAGCTTTAGAAATAAATGATAATATAAAACCAAAGGTCATAGTTTTTAATGGAGTTAATGGTGCAGGGAAGACAACAACAATCGGCAAAGTTGCTTTTAATCTAAAAAAGCAAGGTAAGAAAGTTGCGATTGCGGCTTGTGATACCTTTAGGGCAGCAGCTTCACAGCAACTAGAAGTTTGGGCAAAAAGAGCGGACGCTGAAATTATTAGTGCTCTAAGAGATGGTGAAGATCCTGCAGCGGTTGCTTTTCGCGCCTTTGATTTTGCCAAGAAAAATAATATTGATTTTCTACTTGTTGATACAGCGGGAAGACTACAAAATAAACAGAATTTGATGGATGAGTTAAAAAAAGTAACTTCAATTTTAAGAAAAAGTGATCCATTAGCACCGCATGAAAATCTTTTAATTCTTGATGCAACAACAGGACAAAATGCCAGAAATCAGCTTGAAGTATTTAATAATATTGTTGGCATTACAGGGCTTGTAATTACAAAGCTTGATGGTTCAGCAAAAGGTGGAATTGTTCTTGCTTTGGCAGATTTATTTAAGAAACCAATTTATGCTATTGGTATTGGTGAAAAGATTGAAGATTTACAGGAATTTAATGCGAAGAACTTTGCAAAGAGTTTGATTGGGAATTAGTCTTAGCAGGAGGGGCAGGAACGCAACTAAAGTGCGTTCCTCACATTTTATAATTTATGTGAAACATGAGGAACTGGCTACAAGCCACTACTGTCCGGTTAAGCTTTTATTATAATTCTGCTATTTGTTGATAATAAAGGGTTGAAGAGGGTAAGAAAGTTTTTTCGATCTAGAATTGTAGATATAAATTTTTCCTAAAAAGGAAAAATTATGAATTACAATTC